>NZ_JCAFSZ010000007.1:0-296815 GCF_059369755.1 Stenotrophomonas sp. YJH_SMC_57 | reverse complement strand
GGCCCGAGCGACTCGGCCAGCTCCACGGCTTGGTGCTTGAACTCATCGGTGTAGCTACGACGGGTGATACGGGACATAAGGGACCTCCAAGTGCGATCAAAGTATCGCTTCTTGGCGTCCGCTGACGGGGGGCCAGATCACTCAGCCGTTGGCCGAATCCAGTAAAATCGCCGGCATGAACGCCCCCACCTTCCCCTACGACACCGCGCGCCTGAGCGAACTGGCCCAGCTGCTGATCGACAACGTCCGCGAACTGGCCCGCGCCGGCTGGACCCCGGCCACCAGCAGCAACTTCTCCCACCGCCTGGATGACCGCCACGCCGCGATCACCGTGTCGGGCAAGGACAAGGGCCGCCTGATCGAGGACGACATCATGGTGGTGGACTTCGACGGCAAGGCCGTCGGCCGCCCGCTGCGCCCGTCCGCCGAAACCCTGCTGCACACCCAGCTGTACCGCCGCTTCCCGGAGATCGGCTGCGTCCTGCACACCCATTCGCCCGTGCAGACCATCGCCTCGCGCCTGTATGCGCCGCAGGGCCATGTGCACCTGGAGGGCTACGAGCTGCTGAAGGCCTTCGCCGGCAACAGCACCCATGAAATGGCCGTGGAAGTGCCGGTATTCGCCAACACCCAGGACATGAATGTGCTCTCGAAACAGGTCGACGACCTGCTGGACCGGCAGAACCTGTGGGGATACCTGATCGACGGCCACGGCCTGTATGCCTGGGGCCGCGACATGGCCGAGGCGCGCCGCCACCTGGAAGCCTTCGAGTTCCTGTTCCACTGCGAGCTGGAACTGCGCAAGCTGCGCGGCTGAACCCGCGTGCAGGTGCAGATGCCGATCCGGAATCTGCGCCGCGTCCCCACCCTGCTACCCTGTCTTCCCCCCGAGACGTTCAAGCTGCCGCCATGAGCCGACTGCGCATCTACGACGACACCCGCCCCGAATCGCCACTGCTGGACAGCCAGGACGGCTCGATCATCGCTGCCGAACTGCAGAAGATCGGCGTCACCTTCGAGCGCTGGCAGGCCACCGCGCCGGTCGCACCGGGCGCGAGCCAGGATGAAGTGTTCGCCGCTTACCGCGCCGACATCGACCGCCTGGTCGCCGAACGCGGCTTCAAGAGCGTGGACGTGGCCTCGATCGCCCCGGACAACCCGAACCGGGCGGAACTGCGCAAGAAGTTCCTCGACGAGCACTTCCACAAGGAAGACGAGGTGCGCTTCTTCGTGGCCGGCTCGGGCCTGTTCACCCTGCACGTGGGTGACAAGGTCTACGAGATCGAGTGCGTGAAGGACGACCTGATCGCCGTACCCGATGGCACCACCCACTGGTTCGACATGGGCGATGAGCCGAGCTTCGTGGCGATCCGCTTCTTCACCGAGCCGGATGGCTGGGTCGGTCACTTCACCGGCACCGACATCGCGCAGAAGTTCCCCCGTTACGTACCCACCCAGGCGTCCTGATCCATGCAGCCCCGCGTCATCCTGACCGACATCGAAGGCACCACCAGCAGCATCTCGTTCGTCAAGAACGTACTGTTCCCTTATGCCCGCAAGGCGTTGCCCGCGTTCGTGGCCGAGCATGGCCAGCAGCCAGAGGTCCGCCGCTGGCTGGATGCGGTGGCCACCGAGATCGGCGGCGCCTGCCAGGACAGCCTGGTGGCCGAGACGCTGCAGGGCTGGATCGACCAGGACCGCAAGCACACCGCGCTGAAAGCACTGCAGGGCATGATCTGGGACGAAGGCTACCGCCGCGGCGACTACACCGCGCACTTCTACCCGGAAGTGGCGCCGGTGCTGAAGGGCTGGCATGCGTCCGGCCTGCCGCTGTACGTATACTCCTCCGGCTCGGTACCGGCGCAGAAACTGTTCTTCGGTTTCAGCGATGCCGGTGACCTCAGCCCGCTGGTGTCGGGCTGGTTCGACACCGAGGTGGGCGGCAAGCGTGAGGCCGACAGCTATCGCCGCATCGTGCAGGCAATCGGCGTGCCCGCGGGTGAGATCGTGTTCCTGTCCGACGTGGTCGAAGAACTCGACGCCGCCCGCGAAGCCGGCCTGCAGACCCGCCTGATCGACCGCCTGGACGACTACCCGCTGCCGCGCACCGGCCAGGCCGCCAACGGCCACGAGCGGGTCGAGAACTTCCAGCAGATCCAGCTGTAGGCAGAATGGTAGATGCCAACCTTGGTTGGCATGTTCCGGGCGTGCCAACCAAGGTTGGCACCTACCAGAGCGCTCCTCAACGATCGTTGAGGGTCCTCTCACGCCGCATGCATACCCGGCCAGGCCGTCAGCGGCCACGAGCGGGTCGAGAACTTCCAGCAGATCCAGCTGTAGGCAGAATGGTAGATGCCAACCTTGGTTGGCATGTTCCGGGTGTGCCAACCAAGGTTGGCACCTGCCACAGCGCTCCTCAACGATCGTTGAGGGTCCTCTCACGCCGCATGCATACCCGGCCAGGCTGTCAGCGGCCATGCGCGGGTCGAGAACTTCCTGCAGATCCAGCTGTAGGCAGAATGGTAGATGCCAACCTTGGTTGGCATGTTCCGGGCGTGCCAACCAAGGTTGGCACCTACCAAAGCGGGATGCCCCTCAACGATCGTTGAGGGTCCTCTCACGCCGCATGCATACCCGGCCAGGCCGTCAGCGGCCATGCGCGGGCCGAGAACTTCCAGCAGATCCAGTTGTAGGCAGAATGGTAGATGCCAACCTTGGTTGGCATGTTCCGGGTGTGCCAACCAAGGTTGGCACCTACCAAAGCGGGATGCCCCTCAACGATCGTTGAGGGTCCTTACCTTCAGCGCTTCGCGCAGGGCAGCCAGATCGACTGGACCGCGCACTGCGATATCCCGGCTTTCGCCCGGTAGCAGGTCCAGCAGGTTGTCTTCGACCTGCACGTCCAGCGCACCGAAATCGATCCACGTTGCGCGCACGTAAGCTGCGCTTTGCAGCCGCAGTCGATAGTGGTCGCCTTCGATGGACAAGGTGGCCTTGAGCTTCTGCCGCGGCAACACCTGGTCCTTGGCTTCGACGAATCCAACCACTTGGCGGGCACTCACCGCCCCGTTCTGCAGCAGCTCGAACACCGCCACCGTGCGCTTCGGGTCGGCACCGGCCAGAAGTTCGGCATCGCGGAAATCACCGATCGAGGTGACACCCGCCGCCGTCAACGTCACCGCGCCCTCGCGACGGCGCAGCACCTTGCCGTCCACGTCCATCACCCGCAGCCGCCAGCGTGCATCCAGCGCGGCGCCATCATTGAGCAGGCGCACCCGCGTGCTGCCCTCGTCGCGCAGCGCGGCCACTGTCACTGGCGCGAAGAAACGCCGCGCGGCGAAATGCAGCGCCTTCCAGCGGCCGAAGTAGTCCACGCTGGACCACGAAGCCCCCGGCCACACATCGTTGAGCTGCCAGTACAGCGAACCCATCGTGTACGGCTGCGACGCGCGATGATGCAGCGCCGCCAGCGCGATGCCATCGGCCTGCATCACCTGGCTCAGGTAGACGAAATCCTCGAAGTCCTTCGGCGTGCCGTAGCCCAGCTCGATGTAGTGCAGCAGGCGGCTGTTGCCCTCGCCGGCCATGAATTTCTGGTGCGCGCGGATCACCGGGCTGTCGATGCGCTGCTCGGCGCGGGTTGCGATCTGGTCCACGGTCGCCACCGACGGCCACGCCTGCAGCCCGTACTCGGACATGAAGCGTGGGGTCTCGCGCAGGTAGGCCTGCACCGGCAATGCCGGATTGCCCCAGACCTGCCAGTAGTGCTTGTCACCGCGGGTCGAGTCGTTGGCCTTCTCGCCAAGGTCATTGCTGGGCGAGCTGGACCAGTACGGTACGCCCAGCCCTTCCTCGCCGACCACCTGGCGCAGGTCGTTGCCGAACAGGTCGACGTAGCCCTGCCAGACCTTCGCCGCAAATGCCGGGTCGGCCGCCTTCAGGTCGCGGCCATGGCCCCAGTCCTTCCACGCGGTCTCTTCCTCGTTGTTGCCACACCACAGCACGATGCTGGGGTGATGCCGCAGGCGGCGCACGTTGTCGCGTGCTTCGGCCACCACGCTGGCACGGAACGCCGGATCGTAGCCCGGTTGCATGCCACCGCCGAACATGAAGTCCTGCCACACCAGCAGGCCCAGTTCATCGGCGATGTCGAAGAACGCGTCATCCTCGTAATAGCCGCCGCCCCAGTTGCGCAGCATGTTCATGTTGGCATCGCGCGCCGCCGTCAGCACCTGCCGCAGTCGCGCCGCATCAACGCGTGCGGGGAATGCGTCGAACGGAATCACGTTGGCACCCTTGGCAAAGATCGGCACGCCATTGATGACGAAAGCAAAGCCCTGCCCGCCCTTGCCGTCTTCTTCGCGGCGCAGTTCGACCGTGCGCAGACCGATGCGCTGCTCGCGCGCCAGTTCCGCAGTGCTGCCGTCGTCAAGGCGTGCCTGCACGGTGTAACGGTCCTGCGCACCATGACCCACCGGCCACCAGCGCCGCGGCCTGGCCAGCTCAACCGGCAGCTCAACGGTGTTCTGGCCGGGCTTCAGCGGCACCGTGCGTTGCACCTGGGCCACGCTGCGGCCCTGCGGATCGCGCACCTCCACATGCACCACGGCCGAGCCCGACACCGCCCCCTGCTCCACCTGCAGCAGCACCGCCAGCGTTGCCTGCTCGGCGTCCAGTGCATCGGTTCGCACGGCCAGATCGGTCAGGCGATGCGCATCCCAGGCCTGCAGGTCGACGCCACGCCAGACCCCGGCGGTGACATAACGCGGGCCCCAGTCCCAGCCGAAGTGGTAGGCCGGCTTGCGCGCAAAGTTGCCGACCATCGCGTCCTTCGGCTCATCACCATAGGGCGACGGATAGTTGCCAGCGATCTTGTGCGGCATGGCCTGCACGTCCGGCAGCAGCGTACGGATCGGCGAACGGAACACGATCTGCAGCTCATTGCCCTTGGCCCGCAGCCGGCCGTCCACGCGCGCGCGCCAGGTGCGATGTGCATTGTCAGCACGCAGCAGCGGTTTGCCGTTGAGGAGGACCTCCGCATAGGTATCGAGCCCATCGAAACGCAGCTCGGCATTGGGCTTGGCCAGCGTCGCCGCATCCACGTCGAAACGGGCGCGGTATGCCCAGTCGGCCAGGCCGATCCATTGCAGCTCGGCCTCGGCTGCGCCGACGTAGGGATCGCGGATCAACCCGTGTGCGAGCAGATCGGTGTGCACGCTGCCTGGCACCTTCGCCGTGCGCCACTGTTGCAGGCCCGGATGCGCCGCACCCTGCGCATCGCCGGGCAGCATGCGGAACTCCCACTGCGCCTGCAGCGAGGCTGCGGTCACCGGAAACACGGATGCTGCGATCAGCAGCAGGAGCAGACGGACAACGAGGGAAAGGCGATGCACGTGATGCTCCTGTTCTTGCGCCGAGCGAGGCCCGGCGCTACCGGTTCCAATACATCGCGCCTCAACGCACGACGTTCAACACTTCGTAGCAGGCACCCATGGTGTGGTAATCCACCTTGCCGGCCGGGCTCTTCTCGTCGCTGTACTTGCGGTTCTCGGCATCGAGGATGCGGAACCATGCGCCGTACCTGTGGTCGACGAAGTGCTCCCACGAATATGCCCAGAGGCGGTCGTACCACTGCCAGTAGCGGTCATCGCCGGTGCGCCTGGCCATCAGTGCGGCGGTGGCCAGCGTCTCGGCCTGCACCCAGAAGTATTTGTCGTCATCGCAGACGAAGCTGTCGCCACCGATCGGGGCGCCGTCCATGCCCGGCTGCCGGCGCGATTCCGGTGCGAAGCCGTAGTACAGGCCACCACGGGCGTCGTCCCAGCTGCGCGCCACGGCCACGTCGAACAGGTGCTGCGCGGTCGGCAGCAGCCAGTCGGCCTGCACGTGGCGATCAAGGATGAGCAGCAGCTTGGCCCACTCGGTCTGGTGACCCGGCTGGAAGCCCCAGGGGCGGAACAGGTGCTTGGGATCGTCCAGGTTGTAATCCCAGTCGATCTCCCAGTTCACGTCATAGTGCTCCCAGACCAGACCACCGGCCTTGGCGGCCTGGCGGCGGGTCATGTTGTCGGCCAGCTGCAAGGCACGCTCGACGTAGCGCTGCTCGCCACTGGCCTCGAACGCGGCCAGCATCGCCTCGCACATGTGCATGTTGGCGTTCTGGCCGCGATAGCCGGTGAAGTTCCACTGGCCATCAGCCTCGTCCTTGTACAGGCCGTGCTGCGGCTCCCAGAAGCGCGCTTCCAGCAGCTGCCAGGTCTCGTCCATCCACTCGCGGGCCTGCTCGATGCCGGCCTTCAACGCGCAGCTGTAGGCCAGCAGCACGAACGCCACGCCGTAGCAGTGGTTCATGTCATCCTCGACCTTGCCGTCGCGCAGGGTCCAGGCGTAGCCACCGGTGGCCGGGTTGCGGTGCACCTCGCGCAGGTAGCGCACGCCGTGCTCGACCGCCTCGCGGTATTCGGCATTGCCGAACTCCCGGTAGGCCATCGCATAGTTGAAGACGAAGCGGGTGCTGCTGACCAGGTGGCGGTGGCTGGCATCGTAGATGCTGCCGTCGTCACGGAAGTAGTGGAAGAAGCCACCGTTCGGATCGATGCAGCGTGGATGGTAGAACGCCATCGTGTCGGCGATGTGCGCACGCAGGAACGCGGGTGAACGGAAATCGGGCGAGGTGCTCATGCGGTAATGTCCTGGGCCTGCAGCAGCTGCTGCACTTCATCGAGCGAGGGCATCGCGGCGAACGCGCCCTTGCGGGTAACCGCCAGCGCACCGACCGCAGCGCCGAAGCGCAGCGTGGCGGTGATCGCTTCCGGGTCGCGGCAGAACGCGGCAAAACCTGCACCCGCCCCGCCGCGCTCGAGCAGGCCGACCAGCACACCACCGACGAAGGCATCGCCAGCGGCCGTGGTATCGACCGTGGCCACGCGGAAGCTGGTGACCGTGCCGTGGTTGTCGCGGGTATACCAGTGCAGCGTAGCTGCACCGTCGGTGACGATGACCCAGCGTGCCTGTGCGGCCAGCAGGCGCCGCAGCACCGCCGCCTCACCATCGGCGCCCATCGGCGCCGCCAGGTAATCCAGTTCCTCGCGCGACAGCTTGACCAGGTCGGCGCGCTCCAGCGCCTGCCACAGGCGCGGCGTCGGATCGACGTCGGCAGGCCACAGGGCCGGACGCAGATTCAGATCGAGACTGACCACCGCACCGGCCGTACGGGCACGGTCCATGCCTGCGAAGGTTGCGTCGGCGATGGCCGGCTCGGTCAGGCTGTTGGAGCACACGTGGAAGCACTGCGCGCTGTCGAGGCATGCGGCCTGGAAGTCGCTGTCACGGAACAGCAGGTCGGCCGCCGGCGGGCGGTAGAAGCTGAAGCTGCGCTCGCCGCTGGCGTCGAGGGCAACGAAGGCCAGCGCGGTCTTCGCCGCATCGGTACGCACGATGTAATCCGTGCCGACGCCGTGCTCGACCAGGCTGTCGGCGAGGAAGTCGCCAAACATGTCGCGGCCGAGCATGCCGACGAACTGGGTCTTCGCACCCAGCCGCGCGGCGGCCACGGCGACGTTGGCCGGCGCACCGCCGGCGTACTGCAGGAACGCGCGCGGGGTATCGGCCGAGGCCGGCGGCTGCGCTAGTAGATCGATCAAAATTTCGCCGAAGCAAACGATGGCACCCATTCCGGACTCAGCCTCCCTGCGTTGCGGAGGCCGGCGTACGCGCGCCGACCAGTCCGTAGAAAATGATGTAGCCGTAGCACAGCAGCGGCAGGATGAAGCTGGCCTGCACACCGATGTGGTCGGCCAGCACGCCCTGCAGGTACGGCACCACGGCACCGCCGACGATGGCCATGATCAGCAGGCTGGAGCCCTTGTTGGTCAGCGGGCCGAGGCGCTCGATGCTCAGCGCGAAGATGGTCGGGAACATGATCGAGTTGAACAGGCCGATGGCCACCACCGAATACAGCGCGACACTGCCGGAGCTCAGCATGGTCGTGACCAGCAGCCCCACGTTGACCAGCGCGAAGATCGCCAGCAGGCGGCTGGGCGAGAAGCGCGCCAGCAGCGCCGAACCGGCGAAGCGGCCGATCATCGCCATCGTCCAGTAGGCCGACACGTAGTGCGTGGCCTGCTGCTCGCTGAAGCCGCCGATGTTCGGCATCGACAGGTAGTTGACCAGGAAGCTGCCGATCGACACTTCGGCGCCGACGTAGAAGAAGATGCCCAGCACGCCCAGCAGCAGGTGGCGCTTGCGCAGCGCATCCAGGTAGCTGTGGTGGTGGCCCTGGTCGGCCTGCTCGGTGGCGTCGCTCAGCGCCGGCAGGCGGAACAGGAACACGAACAGCGCCAGCAGCACCAGCGCCACGGCCAGGCCCACGTACGGGCCCTGCACGGCCTGTGCCTCGGCGGCACGGTAGGCCAGCTGCTCGGCGGCCGGCAGCGCCGCGATGTCATCGGCACTCTTCACCGTGTTGGACAGGATCAGCATGCCGCCGAAGATCGGCGCGATGGCCGTGCCCAGCGAGTTCAGCGCCTGCGCCAGGGTCAGGCGGCTGGAGCTGGTCTGTTCCGGGCCCAGCAGCGCGACATAGGGGTTGGCGGCGACCTGCAGCACGGTGATGCCGCTGGCCAGCACGAACAGTGCGCCGAGGAAGGCGCCATACACGCGCAGCTCGGCCGCCGGCCAGAAGCCCAGCGCGCCGATGCCGGCAATCACCAGGCCGGCCACGATGCCCTTCTTGTACCCCAGCGCGGCGACCAACCGGCCCGCCGGCAGCGACATCAGGAAATAGGTGCCGAAGAAGGTGAACTGCACCAGCATCGCCTTGGCGTAGTTCAGCTCGAACACTGCCTTCAGATGCGGAATCAGGATGTCATTGAGGCAGGTCAGGAAGCCCCACATGAAGAAGATCGTGGTGACCACGGCCAGCGCCTTGCCGTTGGTGACGGCAGGTGCGTTGCCCGAAGAACCCGATGGACGGGGCGTTGCGGAGATCGGCATGCGGTACGCGCCTCGATGCGCGGAAGGTCGTTGTTGCGTGGAAGGGGTAGGAAAGGAATCAGTTTGGCCGTGCGGCGCTGCTTTCACGGATGCGCAGCTGCACCGGCGCGACCGTGCGCCGCGGTGGCGCATCCGGTTCGTCCAGCCGCTGCAGCAGCAGCGCCGCGGCCTGGCGACCGCGCTCGCGCGGGTCGGCCGTCAGCGTGGTCAGCGGCGGCACCGCCACCGCTGCCTCGGAAATATCATCGAAACCGGTAACGGCGAAGTCACCGCCCGGACGGATGCCGCGCGAGTTCAGGCCCAGCATCAGGCCCAGCGCCACGGTGTCGTTGTAGCAGACCGCCGCACTGGGTCGATGGCCATCGGCAAACAGCTCATCGGTGCGCGCCGCGGCTTCCAGGCGGTTCGGCGCCGACTCGATCATCCAGCCCGGCGGCAGCGACAGGCCGGCCTCGGCCAGCGCCTGCTGGAAACCGGCGCGGCGCTGATGGCATGAACTGGAGGCGGCATGGCCACCAAAGAACGCGATCTGGCGATGGCCGCGCTCGATCAGGTGGCGCGTGGCCAGGTAGGCACCGTGCTGGTTGTCCAGGGTCAGGAAGTCCCAGTCGGCACCTTCCAGTTCGCGGTTGAACAGCAGCACGTTGGCATTGGCACCCAATGCCTGGCGCAACTGCGCGGTATCACTTCCTTCGGCCGGCGACAGGATCAGGCCGGCCGGGGTGTGCTCCATCAGCGTGGACAGCACCGCCTGCTGGCGCTCGGGCGATTCACCGGTACTGCCGAGCAGGGTCACATAACCGCGCCCACCCAGCGCCTCGTCCACGCCGGACGCGAATTCGGCGAAGAACGGGTTGGATAGATCGTTGATCACCAGCGCGATGCTCGACGAGGTCCGCCGGCGCAGGTTGGCCGCCGCGCGGTTGTAGACATAGCGCTGGCGGCGCAGTTCGGCCTCGACCTTGGCCCGGGTATCGACGTTGACCAGTGGGCTGCCGCGCAGCACCAGCGACACGGTGGCCCGCGACACGCCGATGGCACGCGCGATGTCGGTCACCGTCACCGCCTTGCCGGCGCGCTTGCTGGAACTGCTGCCGTTGTCGTTCATCGTCTTCCCGGACTCCGCTGGAGGCTCAAGCCTAATGGATCAGGGCCGTGTCGTGCCGTGCCGTTCGCTGGGTCACCGCGAACGGCACAGTCCGGCTCAGCGCAGCTGGCTGCCCGGTGCCGCGCACCAGGACACCGGCAGGTCCTTCACCGCCGTGCCCCAGCCCTGCTCCGGCGCCTTCGCATCCAGCGCGAACTGCAGGCGCGGGCCCTGCTGCAGGCGGTTCCAGTCCAGCCATACCGGCGCATGCGCCTGGCCATCGACCTTCACGCCCTGCACGTACTGCAGGCGCCGGCCATCCGCACCCGGCGCGTCGATGCGCAGGGTACGGCCATTGCCCATGTCCACTTCCACCTTGCTGAAGCGCGGGGTGTGCAGCAGGAACTGGCCGCTGCCCGGCACCGCCGGGTACACGCCGATGGCACTGAACAGGTACCAGGCCGACATCGTGCCCAGGTCATCGTTGCCGGTCACGCCGTTCGGCGCATTGGTGAACAGCTGCTGCGCGGCGCGCACCACCGCCGCGGTCTTCCACGGCTGGCCGATCAGCGTGTACAGCCACGGCGAGTGCAGGTCCGGCTCGTTGTTCGGGTTGTAGCGGAACTGGTTGTAGTAGCTGTACGGCCCGACCACCCACTCCTTGCGGGCGGCATTGAGCGGATCGGCCTGCAGCGCATCCATCGCGAAGAACGCATCGAGGCGGCGGCCGGCCTGTTCGCGGCCGTCCATCGCTTCTACCAGGCCCGGCACGTCCTGCTGCGCCAGCCACTGGTACTGCCACGCCGTACCTTCATGGAAACCATGGTGCGAGCGCGGGCTGTAATGGCCATCGGCCGGGGTGTACCACTGGCTGTCCTCGGTACGCGGGCGCGGGAAACCGGTGAAGCCGGTCTCGGCGTCGCGCACCTGCGGATCCCACACCTTGCGCCAGTTGCGACCGCGCTCACGCAGCGTCGCCGCGTCCTGCGCATGGCCGAGGCCATCGGCCATCTGCGAAAGCGCACAGTCGGCCAGTGCGTACTCCAGCGTTGCCGAGCCGCCGTGGTGCGGATCGACGTCCATGCCCTTGGACGGGAACGCGCGGTCGTAGACCACATAGCCCTTGTCCAGGTAGGTCGGGTTGCCGGAGCGGCCGGCCATCCGCGAGTTCAGCGGCGGCGTACCGAAGGCGTTGCGGCGCAGCGCATCCCACGCCTGCGATTCACGGCCCTTGAGCGCGCCGAAGCGCCACAGGTCGACCATGAACGGCGTGACCGGATCGCCGGTCATGATGTTGGTCTCGAAGTTGGCATAGCCCCAGCGCGGCAGCCAGCCACCCTGCTCGTTGATCGCCAGCAGCGTGCGGCCGATATCGCGTGCCACGTCCGGGCGGGTCAGTGCCAGCCACTGGTTCTGCGCACGGTAGGTATCCCACAGCGAGAAGTACTCGTAGTAGGTCCAGCCATCGGCGCGATGGATGCCATCGTCATAGCCACGGTAGCGGCCATCGGCATCGTTGCCGGTCATCGGCTGCAGCAGCGCGTGGTAGACCGCGCTGTAGAACACGGCGCGGTCGTCGGCGTTGCCGCCCTGCACGCGCACCCGGCCCAGCTGCTCGCGCCACGACTGCTGCGACAGCGCGCGCATGCGGTCGAAGCCGAGCAGCGCCCCACCCTGCATGCCGTCGGCGCGCAGGTTGATGCGCGCGCCCTCGGCGTCCACGTGCGAGATCGCACTGACTGCGGTCACCGACTGGCCCTTGGCCAGGTCAAAGCTGAGCCAGGCACCATTCGGTTTCTGCTCGCCTTCCATGCTGTGGCGCGCACCCGGCAGGCCACCGCCCTCACCCCAGGTGCCATGCGCCTTGAACGGACGGTCGAACTCGATGCGGAACCAGGTGGTGTACTGATGGCCACCACAGAAGCTCTTGGTGACCAGCTTGCCTTCGACCACGCGGTCACCCACCACATCAACCACGCTGCCGATCACCGAATGGCGTTCGTTGGCCTGGCCGACATTGACCAGCACATGGCCGTCGCCCTGGCGCTGGCTGAAGGTATAGCGCTCCGCGGCGGCACGGGTGCGTGCGGTGGTCTCGGCATCGATGCCGCCGTAACTGGTCAGGCGCACCTTGTAGTAGCCGGCCTGGCCGATCTCGCCGTCGTGGCTATAGGACGCGGCGTAGGCCTTGTGATCGAACTGCTTGGGATTGGCGGTATCGAAATCGCCGCCCGGACCGATCGAGCCCGTGACCGGCAGCACCGACACCTGGCCGCCCTGCTCCCAGCAGCCGGCGCCGGAGATGAACGAATGGCCGAAGCCGCGGATCTTGTCATCGTCATAGCGCCAACCCGAATAATGACTGCCGATCGGGCTGACCTGGATCAGGCCGAACGGTGCCGACGCGCCCGGGAAGGTATTGCCGTCGTCCTTGCTGCCGATGAAGGTATTGACCTCACGTTCCAGCGCCGCCGGCGCCGCCTGCAACAGCATCGGCGTGGCCGACAGGGCGAGCAGGCAGGCCAGGCGCGCCAGCGGGCGCGAAGGAGATGGGACGGCGGGAGCGGACGGCACTGGACGCATGTCGGGTTCCTGTAGTCGATGACGCGGTGGCAGACGGTGCGGATCGTCCGGCACCGTTCCACCGAGCCCCGCCTTCGACCGGCAGACAGCTTCCCCTGGAATGACGCGCGACCCGTTGAACCGTGAATTTAGATCGATTCAAGTAGAGCATGCCGATTCCGCCGAATGCATTCTGCGCCGCAGCATGAGGGGGTGTTCGGCAGGGCTGCCGCCCTGCACCCCTGGTAGTGCCGGCCGCTGGCCGGCAACCACAACGGCAAGAGCAGAAGCGGGTTTCCTGAGGGATGGCGGGGTGGGTCCGGTTGCGGGGGACGCTGCAAGTACGTCCATGTAAGCTCGGTCGCCGCTTGCTCGTGTGCGCAGTCCTGCGCACACGGCAAGACCGGGGTTGGGCGTCCTGCCCAAGCCGCCCGAGGCATACCTCGGGCCCATGCGGCTCACGCCCCCGCAACCGGACCCACCCCGCCTTCGACAGATTCCCGCGATCTGTAGATCCACGCCATGCGTGGATGAATCTCTGTCAGATAACGAAATCAATCGGGGTCAAAGCCGTTTTCCAAAGGAAAACGGCTTTGACCCCATGACCCCACGTGATTCCAGGATCCATCCAGCCGTCACCGGGAAACTGTCGAAGGCGGGGCGGTGTGGGCTGGCAGGAGCGTTGGCGCCATGGATGGCGCCATCGAGCCCCCATGGGTGAGGGCGCTTTGCTTGCGAAGCACTGCTTCGCAAGCGCCCGAACGCACAGCCGCCAGCGGCTGGGCCGGACCCCGGAGGGGGGTTTACGGCGTGTCCTGCCAGCCCACACCGCCCCGCCAAACCAGCAGAAAACCAGAGCCGCTTTGGCTTTGGCTTTGGCTTTGGCTTTGGCTTTGGCTTTGGCTTTGGCTTTGGCTTTGGCTTTGGCTTTGGCTTTGGCTTTGGCTGTTGCCGGCCAGCGGCCGGCACTACCGCAGGTGCAGGGCCAGCCCTGCCGACCCACCTTCCCCTGCGCACGAAAACGTTTTCACAGATTTCAGAAAACCGTCATCCCTTCGCCACGCCAGTACCATATTGCGCAGCAGCATGCGCCCGCGAGCGACCCATGCTAAAAAACGCCCGCCCATCGCTTAGATCGATCCAAGACGACATTGCGATGGCCGGGAATTGGGGAGGCAGTCACAGGACGTACCAGGCAAAACGCACGGTACTACTGCCACTGCATGGCGATAGCGACAATGTCACTTCAAATTAGATCGATTCAAGTTGTCCGTGCCACGTCACCGGATCAATCCAGGAGAGAGGGAGAGATGGGAATGAAGCATTCAACACGTACGCACGGCCAGGACGCATTGTCGCTGGCCATCGCGCTGGCCCTGGCCGCCGCCGTCATTCCGGCAGGCGCCGCCGCGCAGCAGGCCGCTTCCACCGGCTCGCAGGACGCCACCACCCTGGACAGCGTCCAGGTCACCGGCTACCGCTACGCCATTGAAAAGAGTCTGGAGCAGAAGCGCGACGCCAATGCCGTGGTCGAAGTGATCACCGCCGAAGACGTCGGCAAGTTCCCCGACAAGAACGTCGCCGACGCACTGCAGCGCGTACCCGGCGTGGTCATCACCCGCAGTGGCGGCGAAGGCAAGAGTGTCAGCGTGCGCGGCCTGGCGCCGGACCTGACCCTGACCCAGTTGAACGGAAACTATGTCGCCACGTCGGAAACCAACGACGAAGCGACCCGCTCGTTCAACTACACCCTGCTGCCGTCGAACATGTTGTCCAGCGCGGAGCTGTTCAAGTCGCCGGAAGCACGCATCGACGAAGGCGGCATCGGCGGTACGGTCATCCTGCACACCCGGCGTCCGCTGGACATGGAATCCAACTCGGGCTTCGTCACGCTTGAGGGCACGTCCTCCGACACCCACCACGATATCGACCCGCAGGCGTCGGCGCTGTACTCGTGGCACAGCAAGGACGAGCGGTTCGGCGTGCTGGTCGGCGTGACCCAGCAGAAGCGCACCACCCGCACCATGGAAGCCACCACCGAGGACTACCAGTGGTATGGCGCCGGCAAGGCGCGTGATGCCAATGGCAACGTGCAGTCGCAGGATGGCATCCACTACTGGTGGGGCAAGTCCGGTTTCAACAACCAGACCGGCGGCAACTACAGCGATTTCTTCATGCCGACGTCGGTCAACTTCGCGGTGAAGGAAGAAAAGCGCGAGCGCAAGGGCGGCCAGCTGACGTTCCAGTTCAAGCCGGTCGACAACGTCACGATGACCGCCAATTACTTCCGCTTCGAGCTGCAGGGTGACTACACCCAGAACATGCTCAAGATTCCGGAATGGAGCATGGCGCGCTACAACCAGGACGGCAACTGGGACGGCGGCCGGCTGCTCAATGGCCTGGACTTCGACCCCAGCGGCAGCATCGTCACCGGTGGCCAGTTCGAGAAGCTTCCGGGCAAGGCCTACATCTGCAGTGAAGACCAGGCCAAGGCCGCCGGCCTCAAGCCCGGTGGCTGGGGGCCGGACGACTGCACCATGCCTACCCCGCAGCTGACCGGTGGCTACAGCAAGGAAAAGGCGCTCTCGCAGACCGCCGACCTGACCATCGACTGGGACATCAGCCCATTGTGGAAGGCGTCGTTCACCGGCGGCCGCACCTGGTCCGAGGGTGGCCCGTCGATGAACTTCCGCATGTCGGCCAAGCCGCGCCGCAAGGTCGGCAACGACTACCTGTCCGGCAACCAGTACAGCGCCTGGGACTTGACCGGCACGCCCTCGGCCACCTTCTCGCCCGACCTGCAGCAGCAGTTGATGAACGGCATTGCCGAGGTGGATACCGGCTCGACCGACTCGTCGTGGAAGCGCACCGAGGTCAAGCAGAACTACTTCCAGGCCGACGTCACCAAGCTGTTTGAATCGGGCTGGCTGGACTCGATCCAGTTCGGTGCCAAGTACCGCGACGGCAAGGTCCACCGCAACACCGGCAACACCTACTGGGTGTGCCCGGGCCGTGATCCGGCCGACTACAAGGACGGCCGTTATCAGGCCGGTTGCGACCCGACCGCCGGTGATGCGCAGCCGGGCTTCTTCCTGTCCAATCCGATCAGCAACATCGCCGGCGGTTTCAACGCCAACGTGTTCCCGGGCATCAACTATCCGGCCTACATCGATTACCTGAACAAGACCTACGGCGGTTCGCACAACCGTACCGAGGACGACTTCGTCTACAACGTCAACGAAAAGATCTACTCGGGCTACTTCCAGGCCAACTTCCGCACCGAACGCCTGCGCGGCAATGTCGGCGTGCGTGTGGTGCGCACCAAGCAGTTCGCACAGTCTTCCGACTCGATCGAGAAGTTCAACGACTACTTCCTGGACAATGCGTCGGGCGCGCCGATGGCATGCACCGACCCGGCTGCCGCGGCTTATCCGACCTATGGCTGCGAGAGTGGCTTCGTGCGCCTGCCGTATGATCTGGCGCAAAGCAAGACCTACGACCTGATCGGCGTCGACCGCACCTATACCGACGTGCTGCCGAGCTTCAACATTGCCTGGGACATCACCGACACGCTGGTGCTGCGCGGCGCCGCGTCGAAGGTGATCGCCCGTCCGGGCTACACGGATATCGCAACCCCGGGTGCATTGAGCTACTACAGCGCAGAGTATGTCGACGATCGCCGCGTGGCGGGCGGTGCACCCAATCCGGGCTGGGCGGGTGAGGGCAGCAACAAGCAGCTGCAGCCCTTCAAGGCCACGCAGTACGATCTCGGCCTGGAATGGTACTTCCAGCCGGGCGCCGTGGCCGGTGTCGGCCTGTTCCGCAAGGACGTCAGCAATTTCACCGTGCCGGTCGTGCGCGACATGCAGATGAATGTCGGCGGTGAAATGGTGACCGTGCAGAACTACAAGACCAGGGCCAATGGCCAGGATGGCGTTTCGCAGGGCGTGGAGCTATACGGCCAGTACACCTTCGATTTCGGCTTCGGCGTGCAGGCCAATTACACCTACAACGACACCAACCTGGCATCGATCGTGCTGGACGGCCAGAACATCGGTTCGTCGCCGTTGGTGGGTAGCGCCAAGAACCAGGCCAATGTCACCGTGTTCTACGAGAACGACAAGTTCCTCGCGCGCGCGTCGTTCAACCGTCGCGGCCAGGTGGTGGGCGGCCTGCAGAACGGCATGACGGTCTACACCGAGCCGTATGACCAGCTCGATCTGAACGTGGCCTACAACCTGACCCCGGACTGGACCCTGACCGCTTCGGTGATCAATGCCACCAAGTCCGAGCAGCGCGTGCACCTTGGCAACGACAGCAAGGCCCGCCTGATCTCCAACACCTACGCAGGCCGCCAGCTCTACTTCGGCGCCACCTGGAAGTTCTAAGGCCACACCGGGTTGCCCGGGCCTGCCCCGGCGCAATCCACGCCCCGCTCCGGCGGGGACGTTCCTCCACGGCAGCCGCGCTGGTACAGGTGGCTGCCGTTTTCTTCTTCAGCCCAGCGCTTGACCCTGCCATCGTTGGAAGGTGCACACTGGCCCTACCCCAAGAGCACGCAAGGAGCTACAGATGGAATTCCATGTCGATGGTATGACCTGCGGCGGCTGCGCTCGCAGCGTGACCCGCGCGATCCAGCAGGTCGATCCGAACGCCAGCGTGGTGGCCGACCCGCCGACCGGCCTGGTCAAGGTGCAGACCACCGCCTCGCAGGAGCAGGTCTTCGCTGCGGTGAACGATGCCGGTTTCCCGCCGCGCAGCGCCTGATCCACTGCCTTCAGAATGCAAAGCCCGCCCGGTGCTGCTACACCCGGCGGGCTTTTTCGTGCCTGCGCCAACAACTCAGTGCTTGTGCGCGCGCCGCCGTACCGCCCCGGTCTTCGCGGTATCAGCCGGCACCGGGGTCTCATCATCTTCACCCAGCCGCTGCAGGATCGGGCACTCCGGGCGCTCGTCACCCGCGCAGCAGCTGATCAGCGACTTCAGCGTGTCGGCCATCTGCCGCATGCTTTCGATACGCTGTTCCAGGTCGGCAATGTGCTGCTCGGCCAGGCGCTTGACGTCGGCACTGTGCCGCGAGGTGTCGTTCCACAGACCCAACAGGTCGGTGATCTCGGCCACCTGGAAGCCGAGATCGCGGGCGCGGCGGATGAAACGCAGGCGGTGGATGTCCGCCTGCGAGTACGCGCGATAGCCCGACTCGGTACGATCGGCCGCGGGAATCAGGCCGATCTGCTCGTAGTAGCGGATCATTTTCGCCGAAACACTGGAGGCCTTGGCGGCTTCACCGATGTTCATGCGGTTCTCTCCTTCAATGCGTCGCGGCGGGGGCATCCGCCATCGGCGGCTGGAAGCGGCGCAGGCGCAGCGCGTTGCCCAGCACGAACACGCTGGACAATGCCATGGCACCGGCTGCGAACA
Organism: Stenotrophomonas sp. YJH_SMC_57; assembly: GCF_059369755.1. Lineage (NCBI taxonomy): Bacteria > Pseudomonadati > Pseudomonadota > Gammaproteobacteria > Lysobacterales > Lysobacteraceae > Stenotrophomonas > Stenotrophomonas sp. YJH_SMC_57. Next base: position 278,751 of record NZ_JCAFSZ010000007.1, on the reverse strand, counting down.
CCGGCGACAGCAGCACACCCCAGACCGGGTACAGCACGCCGGCCGCGACCGGGATCAGCGCGGTGTTGTAGGCGAAGGCCCAGAACAGGTTCTGCCGGATATTGCCCAACGTTGCCTTCGACAGCGCAATGGCATTCGGCACGCCCTGCAGGTTGCCCGACATCAGCACCACATCGGCCGACTCCACCGCGATGTCGGTGCCGGTACCGATCGCCAGGCCGACGTCGGCCTCGGCCAGCGCCGGTGCATCGTTGATGCCGTCGCCAACGAAGGCGACGTGGCCGTGCGTGGCCTTCAGGCGGCGCACCGCTTCGACCTTGCCTTCCGGCAGCACCTCGGCCACCACCTCATCGATGCCCAGTTGGCGTGCGATCGCCTGCGCGGTACCGGCGTTGTCGCCGGTGATCATCGCCACCTTCAGGCCCAGCTGGTGCAGCGCCGCGATTGCGGCCGGCGTGCTCGGCTTGATCGGATCGGACACCGCGATGATCGCCGCCAGGCGCCCGCCGATGGCGGCATACAGTGGCGACTTGCCCTGCCTGCCGAGTTCCGCCGCCAGCGTCGAGAACGCGGTGATGTCCACGCCAAGGTCGCGCATGAAGCGATCAGCACCGACCTCGACCCGCGCACCAGCGACGCTGGCGCGCACGCCCATGCCAGTGACCGATTCGAAGTCGAGCAGGGCCGGCAGCGCGATGCCCTGCCCGGTCGCTGCATCAACAATGGCACGGGCAATCGGGTGCTCCGAACGTGACTCCACTGCCGCCACCGCAGCCAGCACGGTGCTGCGATCAAAACCCTCGGCGATCTCGAGATCGGTCAGTCGCGGACGCCCTTCGGTCAGCGTGCCGGTCTTGTCCACCGCCACCACCTGCGCATCCTTCAGCAATTGCAGCGCTTCACCCTTGCGGAACAGCACGCCCATCTCGGCGCCACGACCGGTACCGACCATGATCGACGTCGGCGTGGCCAGCCCCATCGCACAGGGGCAGGCGATGATCAGTACCGCCACGGCATTGACCAGGGCGAAGCTCAGCGCCGGCGACGGGCCGAAGATCAGCCAGACCCCAAAGGTCGCCAGTGCGGCCAGCATCACCGCCGGCACGAACCACAGCGTGACCTTGTCGACCACCGCCTGGATCGGCAGCTTCGAGCCCTGCGCCTGCTCGACCATGCGGATGATCTGCGCCAGCATGGTCCGCGCGCCTACCGCCGTCGCGCGCACCGTCAGCGCGCCCTTCTGGTTGACCGTGCCGCCGACCACGCTGCTGCCCGGCTGCTTCTCCACCGGAACCGGCTCGCCGCTGATCATCGATTCGTCGATGTAGCTGCGGCCCTCGACCACCTCGCCATCGACTGGCACGCGCTCGCCCGGACGCACCTCCACCACGTCGCCACTCATCACTTCATCGACCGGGATATCGACCGCGCGGCCGTCACGGATCACATGCGCGACCTTGGCCTGCAGGTTGACCAGGCGCTTGATCGCCTCGGACGTACGGCCCTTGGCGCGCGCCTCAAGGAAACGGCCGAGCAGGATCAGCGCGACGATCACCGCCGCGGCCTCGTAGTAGACGTTCACCGTGCCCGCCGGCAACAGCTTCGGCGCGAAGGTCGCCACCACCGAGTAGCCGAATGCCGCGGCAGTGCCCACCGCCACCAGCGAGTTCATGTCCGGCGCAAGCCGCAGCAGTGCCGGGAAACCCTTCTGGTAGAAACGACGGCCGGGAATGGCCAGCACCAGCAGGGTCAATACAAACTGCAGGTACCAGCTGGCCTGCATGCCGAGGGTGGCCATCACCCATCCGTGCATGCCGGGAATCAGGTGTGAGCCCATTTCCAGCACGAACACTGGCAGCGCCAGCACGGTCGCCACGATCAGGTCGCGCTTCAGTTGCACGCGCTCGGCGTCCTTCTTCTCTGCGACCTCGTCGTCCGGCCGCACGCCCGCCTCGATCACGCGTGCGGCGTAGCCGGCCTTGTCGATGGCCGCCACCAGCGCACCCGCGTCGGCCACGCCGCGCACTGTGGCGCGTTCGGTGGCCAGGTTCACGGCGGCTTCGGTGACGCCGGGCACCGCGCGCAGCGCGCGCTCGACACGACCGACGCAGGACGCGCAGGTCATGCCCTCCACCGCCAGCTCCAAAGTGGCGGCGGGCACGTCGTAGCCCACCCGCTCCACCGCCTGGATCAGCGCGGCGCGATCGACCGGACCGGACGCACGGATATCCGCACGTTCGGTGGCCAGGTTGACCGAGACGCTGCCCACGCCCTCGACCTTGGACAGTGCCGCTTCGACCCGGCCGACACAGCTGGCGCAGGTCATGCCCTCGATGGGCAGGCTGATGGTGGGCAGACTGGCGGTGGCGCGGGACGTACTCATGATCGGATTCCCATGGATTCCTTCTGGATGCGGACAGGCTAAACCTTGCCATCGTGGGAAGGTCAAATCCAGCCTGCCCGCATTTCCTGAATGGGCATCCAGGTGTCCATATCCACGCATTGCGTGGATCTACCAGCGGAGGTGGGTCTCCTCAGAAGGTGAACACATACTCCAGTGCGAACTCGCGGCCGACCGCGCCGAGCAGGCGCGTCGGGGCAAAGTCGTAGTCCAGCTTGTACGGGTCCTTGTGGTTCCAGCTGGCCGAGTTGAACGCGTTGTTGACGTAGACATTGACCTTGGCGTGCTCGGTCACCTGATAGCCCACGTTGAAGTTCCAGGTAATGAACGGTCCGACCCGCCCGAAGTAGCGCGCGGTCTGCTGGCCAGCGTTCGGGTTGGGATTGGGCGAGCCGTCCGGTCGCGTTGCCGGCTCCAGGCAGTTCAGCGACGGGCTGTCACTGGGCACGTAGCCATCGGCGAACGGCAGGCAGCCACCGGGGTTGTCCAGGCGATCGGTACCCCAGTGGTAGCGCACGCCCGGCACAGAGCCGATGCGGTCGGCATAGACATTGGCGTTCCAGTTGCCACGCTGCCAGGCCAGGCTTGCGCGCAGCTTGCTGCGCAGGTCGCGGTCGCGGCGTTCCGGGTTCGGGTCGGCGGCGTAGCGCTGCTCCTTGGTCGAGATCTGGTTGGTGTAGTTCACGCCCAGCTGGAAGCTGCCCCACTGCGCGGTCTCCAGGCGGTAGCGCGCGGTCAGGTCGATGCCGCGTACCTCGCGGCTGGCCAGGTTGAAGGGACCACGCTCGATCGACACCAGGCGTCCGTTGCTGTCACGGTTCACGCGCGCCAGGATGCCCGCACAGTACTCGCCGCCGGCCGGATTGGCCCACGGCGTGCCGTCCATGTTCTTGCCGGTCAGGCAGCCGGCCTCGCTGGCCAGCACTTCGTCGGCACCGACGTCGACGATCATGTCCTCCAGCTTGATCGCCCAGTAGTCGGCGCTGACCGACAGGTTCGGCATCACGTCCCAGACGAAACCGACCGTCCACGAATCACCTGTCTCCGAGCGCAGCAGCGGCGTGCCACGCCGGTTCACATCGAACGTGTACCAGACGTCGGTGTTGCCCACGCCGCAGTTGTTGACCAGGTAGGCACCGCTCTGGATGCAGTGCAGGCGGTCATAGGTCTGTACTTCGGAGCTGCTGGGCTGGCCCAGCAGGTAATGCATGTCCGGCGCGTGGAAACTGGTGGCATACGAGCCTCGCACCAGCAGCGATTCGACCGGGCGCCATTCCAGGCCGACGTTCCAGGTGGTTTCCTTCTGGCTGCCGATGTTCAGGGCCTCGGCGCTGTCGTCGGCCTTGTAGCTGCCATAGCGGTCATAGCGCGCCGCCGCGGTGGCGACCACGCTGTCCAGCAGCGGGATCTTGAACTCGACGCCGGCCGAGTAGCGCGTGCGCTCGCCGCCACCGCGGTCGACGTTCTGCAGGTCGAAGTCGATGCCGGCGCGTGGATCGGGACTGAGGTGATAACCCTGCTGCGCCACTTCGGCCACGGCGGCGAACGAAATCGGGCCGGCCCAGCCCTGGAACAGTTCACCGGTGATGTCCGCCGACGCCTGGTTGACCCAGGAGCTCGCCCGATTCTTCGCTACGGTCCCCATCTGCCAGTACTGCTCCGGCGTCAGTGGATTCCACCAGCGTGATTCGTTCAACGCATAGATCGCCTCACCCCCGGCGGTGGTGCCCAGCCGTGGGCCGAGGAAGTAGTCGTAGGACTTCTGCCTGTCCACCACGTTCTGTCGTTCTTCCACGCGGTAGTACGAACGCCCCACCGTCGCACTCCAGTCGAAACGGTCGGCGAGGCGGCCACGCAGGCCCGCGCTCCAGTCCCAGGACAGTTCGCGGTTGGTGTTGCGCAGCGTATCCAGGCCGCCCACTTCGTTCGGGGTGAACTGGCGCACGCCGAGGATCGGGCGGTTGCGGTTCGCATCCCAGTAATAGCCGTTGTCATCGTCGATCAGCGACACGCCGGGCGGATTGGTGCCCCAGATGGCTTCGGAGCGATACACCGCCAGGTTGGTCCACGCCTGCAGGTCATTGCTGAAATCGAAGGTGGCGTACAGGTTGCCGGAGACGTTCTCGGCGCCGCCGGTCAACAGCCAGTTGGCGTAGTCGGCGCTCATGCCGCACAGGCGGCCGGTGTTGGTGATGGTGTTGGCGGCGTAGTTGTAGACCAGGCGATCGGCGGTGTAGTACTCGCCGTTGAACTTCTCGCAGGTGCCTTCCGGTGGCGCCAGGCGCTGGCCGTTGGTCGGATCGATCAGCGCCAGGCCGGCGGTGGGTCGGAAGCCGACCTTGCGCTGTTCCATGTTCCAGGACGAGTACGGCGCATCATCGGCATCGTCCATCTGCGGGCGATCGCGGCCGAACAACGGATCGCGCTTGGTGTACTGCAGCGCGTAGGTCACGCTCCAGTTGTCGCCGGTCTTGCCGCCGGCCCAGGACAGATCCCAGGTATCGCGGCCGCCTTCAGTGGAAGTACCGCCGCGCACACGCACTTCGTCGCCGTCATAGTTGGTTTTCAGGATGACGTTGACCACGCCGGCGATCGCGTCCGAGCCATAGATGGCCGAGGCACCGCCCGTCAGCACTTCGATGCGCTCGACCGCCGCAGCCGGAATGTTGCCGTAGTTGGAGAAGTTGGTTTCACCGCCATAGGGCAGCGGGTAGTCGGCCACGCGACGGCCGTTGACCAGCAGCAGCGAGCGGTTCGGGCCCATCCCGCGCAGGTTCAGGCCACTGGCATTGGGCGTATGCGAGCCCCACTGCGAGGCCGCTTCAACCGTTCCGGTCGCTTCGGTGAGGGTCTTCAGCGCGTCGTACACGCTGACAAAGCCTTCCTTCTGGATCTGCGCGGCGGTGATCACGTTGACCGGCGCCGGGCCTTCGACGCTGGCGCGCTTGATGCGCGAGCCGGTAACGGTGACCGCATCGAGATCCTTGGTGGACGAACTGGAACTTTCCTGCGCGCTGGCCGCCAGGGGCAACAGGGCCAGGACCAGGGCCTGGGACAGCAGGTGACGGCGCTTGCGGACGGACTGAGCCATGGGTGGTTGCTCTTCGAAGGTGTGGACGCACGGACGGGTGGTGGCGCGGCACTACGGCTGATCCGGGCGCCTGGATCGGTCCAGGACCGGTGCGGCACCCTCCCCTGTGGATCGATCCAAACTAAAGCACAGCTGAACCACCAACGGCATGCGGCAGCGCAGCAACACACCACGGATTGCCGTTACCGGCCGCCGTTGGCCATGACAATCAAATAGTTGCCAGACAACGCTGAGAGAAGGCCCCACGGATCGATGACACGATCGCGACAAACGCGCGCGGAACGGTTTTGTCCGCCCTCAGCGGCTTCCCTCTCCCGATTGAGCCGGGACAATACGGCCATTGCGAAGCACATAGCGGCTTGATGCCTTTCCGTCGGGCCCGCCAGCCCACCACGTGATGGTGAACCCGTTGTTCTGCCAGACCACGGAGGAAAAGTCGGACTCACTGCCAGGTCGCCCTGAGTTCTGGCTATCCAGAGACAACCTCTCAAGGCAACTACTGATCAGCATCCTGCCCCGCTCGACAGGCGTGGGCGGGATCAGTTCGTAGACGAAGAGATGAATCTCGTGCCCCGCACCGCAACGGCCCATCGGGCTAGCGGCGTTTGAATCGAACACCTGGTACACCGCCTTAAAGCGCTGGCTTCCAATCAGATGTACGCGCGTGTCGACGAACGCACCTTTCGCAGCGGGAGTCAGCGTCACCCCGCCCAGGACGTCGTTGCTTACTCCCTCGGAACCGGCCGCCCTCCAGATCAATACGGGTGTCTGCCCCTCTTCCGCAGCAGTTACGGCAACGGGCAGCAGACACAGAAGCAGCAAGAGCAGTCGAGGCATTCAGAAGGAGAATCGTTGCCACCAGGCGTTGGATCCACTGTCGGTGCTCCCGACCAGATCGTCCATCCAGAAATACGGATGCCCCTGCATTCCGCTGCTTGGCGGGCGGCCTGGCCATCCGCGCGCGTCAAAAGCGTCACTTTCTGGCAACGCGTGCGTATCCGGGTGGCGTCAGAGCCCTGCTGCGAAGGGAGCCGACCCCGGGCTTGCGATCAGCCATCCAGCGCTTGCCGTAGTGCCGCCACGGTCGCGTTGGCGGTCTGGCTCCAGTCCGGGTCCAGACCGCGCAGGGCCGGGTTGTGGAACTGCATCGCCGAGCGCCGCAGGCCCTTGGCCGAGGCGTGCAGTTCGGTACAGCCGGTCTGCCGTGCGACGGTTGCGATGTTGCCCGGGGCCAATCCGGCGCCTGCCATCACCGCAATACGGCCCGCCGCCTGGGTGACCAGGCCCGCCAGCACCTCAGCCCCGGCCTCGGCACTGACCTGCCCGCCCGAGGTCAGCACCCGCTGGCAACCCAGCCCGATCACCTGCTCCAGCGCCGACGACAGATCGCGGGCGGCATCAAAAGCGCGATGGAAGGTCACCTGCAACGGCCCGGCGGCCTGCACCAGTTCACGGCACAGCGCCAGGTCGATGCCACCCTGCACGTCCAGCGCACCAATCACTACGCCATCGCAGCCCAACGCGCGGCACTGCGCGATGTCCCGCAGCATCAGTTCGGTTTCCAGCGCGTCGTAGTGGAAGTCGCCCGCGCGCGGCCTCACCAGCACGAACAGCGGAATCGACAGGCGTTCGCGGGCGATCGCGATGCTGGCGAACGACGGCGTGGTGCCACCCTCGGCCAGGTTGTCGAACAGTTCGATGCGGTCGGCGCCGCCGGCCTGCGCGGCCAGCGCCGAGGCCACCGAGTTGCTGGCGATCTCCAGGCTGAGGCGCGTGCTCATGTCTGGGTGCTCGTGTAGATCGATGGCGAATCGCGCAGGTCATCCTGGCGCTGCGCATCGCACACCGCGTAGACGAATCCGCGATGCAGTGCATAGGCACCCACCTCGCCCTGCTTGTTCATCGCCAGGAAGCACACCTGCAGTGTCCTGCTCGCTTCCGGGCGCTTGCGCACCACGCGGTCGATCGCCTCGCGGCAGGCCTGCGCCGGTGAGCGCCCCTGGCGCATCAGCTCGACCACCAGGAAAGAAGCGGCGTTGCGGATCATCTCCTCACCCACACCCGACGCGGTGGCGGCGCCGACCTCGTTGTCGACATACAACCCGGCACCGATGATCGGGCTGTCGCCGACCCGGCCGTGCAGTTTCCAGGCCATGCCACTGGTGGTGCAGGCACCGGCCAAATGGCCCTTGGCATCCAGCGCCAGCATGCCGATGGTGTCGTGGTTGTCGCTGTTGCCGGGGATGCCCCGGCGCTCGGCATTGATCTGTGGCTGGTACTTCTCGGTCTTCAGCCATTCCCGCCAGGCCGCTTCGGCCTGCGGCGTCAGCAGGCGCTTGCGCTCGAAACCCTGCTGCACGGCGAATTGCTGCGCGCCCTCGCCCACCAGCAGGACGTGCGGGCTGTTCTCCATCACTTTGCGCGCCACCGACACCGGATGCAGGATGTCCACCAGCGCGGCCACCGCACCGCAGCGGCCATCGCCGTCCATGATGCTGGCGTCCAGGCTCAGCACGCCGTCGCGATCCGGATTGCCGCAATGGCCGACGGTGGGGTTGCACAGTTCGCTCTCGGCCCAGCGTGCGCCCGCCTCGACGGCATCCAGCGCGCTGCCTCCCTCAGCCAGCACTTTCCATGCGGCCTGGTTGGCCGGCACGCCGAAGTCCCAGGTGGAGACCACCTTGGCCCCGCCCTGCGTGCGCGCCTGCACACCCGGCAATGCCGCCATGCCTGCGGCCAGCGCACCGGCCTGCAGGAACTGCCTGCGATCCACCATCTTCCCCTCCCAGTCTGCAATGCACGACCGGCCCGATGCCGGCCCTGCCAATCAGTCGTGCGCGGGCTGCCGCGCGGCGTGCCAGACCGCCGCACCGAGCACGCCCAGTTGGCCGTGCTCCACGCGCCATACCGGCACCTGGCGCAGCACCTCGGTCAGCACGCCCTTGTTGAGGAAGCGCTCACGGAAGCGGCCGTCGGCCAGGAAATCCTGCACATGCGCGGAAATACCGCCGGCCAGGTACACCGAGCGCGCGCCGACGGCGATCGCCGCGTCGCCGGCCAGGCTGCCCAGCCAGGCGCAGAACACCTGCAGCGTTTCCACCGCCAGCGCATCCTCGCCGCTGCGGGCGGCGCCGATCAGTGCCTCGGTGCTGCTCCACACTGGAGTGACGCCGCGCAGTTCGCACAGGCACGGGTACAGGTTCATCAGGCCGCTGCCGGACAGCACGCGTTCGTTGTCCACGTGCGCCCAGCGCTGCAGCAGCTTGCCCAGCACCTGCAGTTCCAGCGCATTACCGGCGCCGAGCGCGGCGTGGCCGATCTCGCTGGGCAGCACCGGGCGTTCGCCATCGGCAAAGCGCAGCGCGGCACCCAGTCCGGTGCCTGCACCCAGTACCAGTGCAGGGAACGCCCGCGCCGGATCGGCGTCGCCGTTCAGCGGCACCAGGGTTTCCGGCTGCAGGTAGGGAATGGCCAGCGCCACGGCTTCGAAATCATTGATCAACTGCAGTTCGTGCAGCCCGGACTGCGCGCGGGTGGCCGACAGCGACACCGTCCACGGCAGGTTGGAGTTGATCAGCACATCGCCATCGAGCAGGCCGGCAATGGCTACCACTGCGGTCTTCACCGGCTGGCCAACGCCCGAAGTGAAATCAGCCAGGATCGCGGCCAGGCTTGGATACTCGGCGCAGGCATAGGTGCGATGGCTGCCCAGGCGCGGCGGCTGCCCGGCCAGCGTCTCTGCCAGTGCCAGACGGGCAAAGGTGCCGCCGACATCGGCGACAACCAGGCTGCGCGGAAGACCGCCGCGGGCGGAGTCGGTGGAAACCAGGGACGCTGCTGCGATGGTCACGCGGGCCTGCTTGGATCGATTGAATCGCCCCGATTCTCAGGCATCGGGGCGGCTTTGCCTAGCGCGCCGGTGGTTCAGGTTGGCCTACATGCCTTCCTGCTCGGCCACCTGCACACCATCCACCAGCACGCGCAGGCGCTGCGGGCGGAAACCGGCGAACAGCAGCGGCCGGGTACGTTCGACCAGCACTTCATGGCCGGCGATGTGGCGCAACCACGACTGTACCAGCGAGAACGAGAAATGCGTGCCCGGGTGCCAGGGATGCTGCACCCAGACCTTCTCGGTGGCGCTCTGCAGCAGCATCGCGCCGGTGAACCAATGGCGGCTGAGGGTGACCGGCGTAGTGCCGGCCATGAAACGGATATCCATGCGGGTTCCTTTCGCTGGAGCGGCACTGCCGCGGGTCAGGGCTGGGCAGTCTGCAGGCTGTAGCTGGTGGTGGCGGTGAACACCGCACCGTCGGGCTGGGTGGAACGCACCTCGACCTTGTGGCTGCCCACGGCCAGGTCGGTCGGCAGCGCGCCTCGCCACAGGTGCGGCGACGCGGTGGCCTCCGGCGAGCGGTCGTAGCCACGCAGGCTGTCGGCCAGGTCGTCGGCGACGTTCTCCACCATCAGGCGCGGATCCGGCTGACTGACCTGCTTCATCGGCTGCCAGGCACCGCCATCAACGCGGTACTCGACCACGCTGGCATCCTCGCCCATGTAGACATTGGCGTAGATGCCCCACGCCGGGTAGGCGCCCTGGCGCAGTACCTTCGGTGCATGCAGGCCGATCTGCTCGCTGGCCGGCTTGCCGGCCACGCGGTACTGCAGGCGATAGCTGCCGTTGCCTGCGACGTCGAGCAGCGCGTAGCCCTTCGGCGTGCCATCGCTCATGGTGCTGTCCGGTACCCCGGCGGCATTCTTCACCCCCGACCAGAACGCACCGCAGTTGGCGCCGACGTTGTATTCGTGCAGCGGCTTGTCGCCGTTCCAGCCCTCGGCCTTGCCGTGGTAGACGTGCTGCTGGGTGTGGCTGTGGCCGCTCAGCACCAGCACGTTGCGGAAGTCCTTGAGCAGATCGAACAGACGCTGGCGGTCGGCGTGACGGAACGTCTCGCGCCCCGGCGCAGCGTCGAACAGCGGAATGTGCATGCCCAGCACCAGCAGGCGGTCCTTGTGCAGGCCCTTCAGGTAGCTGGCGAGGAAGGCGAACTGGTCTTCGCGCAGGCCACCGACATACTTCGGCCGGGCCTTCGGGTCGTACACCACGTCGTCGAGGAACACGAAACTGGCGCCGCCCTCTTCCACCGCGTAGGTGTCCGGACCATAGATGTTGCGCCAGCTGTCCAGCGAATGCGCGTCGCTGGCCGCATCGAAATCGAGATCGTGGTTGCCTGGAACATGGAACCACGGCACGCCCAGCGATGTGGTGACCTTGTTGATCGCCGGGTACAGGGTCAGGTCGTCGTTGACGATGTCGCCCAGCGTGGTGCCCATGCGCGCCTTGGTCTGGCCGACCAGCGGGGCCACGATCGACTGCTGGTAGTAGCCGATGTCCTTCAGGCTGGCAGTCTGCGAATCGGTGAACACCAGCATCTGGAAGCCGCGACGGCTGTCATGGCGGTCCGCCTGCAGGGCGAAATCCCAGTTGCGGGTGACGTCACTGGTAGCGGCAATGCCGCCGTACTTCAGCGCCGGCGAACCATTCGGGCGATAGTGCCGCCAGAACGACGGCAGGCCGTCGGCCGCCTTCGGGAAGGCGTAGGCATCGGGCTTGATCACGAACACGGTCTGGCCATCGCGCACCGGCAGGCTGTAGCTGCCGTCGGCGGCGGTCTTGACGATGGTCTCGCCATTGGAGACCTGCACCCCGGCCAGGCCCGGATCGGTGGCGCCCCGGCCCGGCTTGCCGTCGCGCTCCAGATAGACCTTGCCGCTGACCACGGTGTCCGCGGCCCAGGCCGGCGAGGTCAACAACAGGCAGCACAGCCAGGCGGCAGGCAGTTTCATGGGACGGTCCGGGAAAGAAAGACCGCCTATTGTAGATTCCGTTGATGACATCGCGCACGCGTGGCGCATTGCCGGTAGTGCCAGCCGCTGGCCGGCAACCTCATGATCGTCGGGTATCGTCTGGTTGCCGGCCAGCGGCCGGGACTACCGCACCTCAACGATGGCGCTTTTCCAGCACCGCCCGCGCATCGTCCAGTGACAGGCCGCGCGCACGCAGCAGCACCAGCAGGTGATACAGCAGGTCCGAGGCCTCGCCCAGCAGCGCCTCATCATCCTGCGCCACGGCGGCCAATGCCGTCTCCACGCCCTCCTCGCCCACCTTCTGTGCGATACGGCGGATGCCGCCCTCGAACAGGCTGGTGGTGTAGCTGCCCGGAGGGCGCTGCGCCTCGCGCATCGCCACCAGCTGGCCCAGCCCGCCCAGGAAGTCCTTCGGCGCCTGGTCGAAACAGCTCTCGGCACCGGTATGGCAGGTCGGACCCGCCGGGCGTGCCATCACCAGCAGCGTATCGGCGTCGCAGTCGACACGGATCGACTGCACCACCAGCACGTTGCCGGACTGCTCGCCCTTGGTCCACAAGCGCTGCTTGCTGCGGCTGAAAAAGGTCATGTGACCGATCGCCAGCGTGGCCGCCAGCGATTCGGCGCTCACGTAGCCCAGCATCAGTACCTGCAGGGTATCGGCATCCTGTACCACCGCCGGCAGCAGGCCGTCGCCCTTGTCCCAGTCCAGCGCCTGCAGCGCGTCCAGTGACGGCCACACTTCAATAGACATCCCGCACCTCGATCTGCTGTCCGCGCAGGTAGCGCTTCAATTCCGGAATGGCGATGGCGCCGCTGTGGAACACGCTGGCCGCCAAAGCGCCGTCAACGTCGGCCTGGTCAAAGGCGTCCGCGAAATGCTCCATCGCTCCGGCGCCCCCGGAGGCGATCAACGGCACCTGGCACAGGGCCCGTGCCTGCTGCAGCTGGGCGATATCGTAGCCACGGCGCACGCCATCGCTGTCCATGCAGTTCAGCACGATTTCGCCGGCGCCTCGCTGCTGCGCCTCCACGATCCAGTCCAGGGTGCGCAACGGCACCGCCTGGGTCTTGTCCGGGTCGCCGCTGAAGCGACGCACGCGCCACTGCCCATCGGCCTCGCGCACCGAGTCGACACCGACCACCACGCACTGCACGCCGAACTCGTCTGCCAGCTCGGTGATCAGCTGCGGTCGGCCCAGCGCCGGCGAGTTGATCGACACCTTGTCGGCGCCGGCGAACAGCACGCGGCGCGCGGTTTCTACGCTGTCGATGCCACCGGCCACGCAGAACGGGATGTCGATCAGGCGTGCGATGCGCTCGATCCAGGCCACGTCCACCGAACGTGCCTCGGGGCTGGCGCCGATGTCATAGAACACCAGCTCGTCGGCGCCCTGGTCGCGGTAGCGCTGCGCCAGCTCGGCGATGTCGCCCATGTCGACGTGGTCGCGGAAGCGCACGCCCTTGACCACGCGCCCATCGCGCACATCCAGGCAGGGAATGATACGGCGGCTCAACATGCCAGCGCCTCCGCCAGGTCCATGCGCTGCTCAAGCAAGGCCTTGCCGAGGATGGCGCCGCCACAGCCGGCGTCACGTGCCTCGCCGACATCGGCCACGTCGCGGATGCCGCCTGACGCCTGTACGGCCACGCCCGGCAACAGCGCCGAGAGGTGCGCGTACAGCCCGATGTTCGGCCCGGCCAGCATGCCGTCGCGGGCGATATCGGTGCACAGCAGGTGCCGCATGCCGGCGCGTGCGTAGCGCAGGGCCAGGTCATCCAGGGTCACCCCGGCGTTCTCGGTCCAACCGTGTACCGGCAGCTGCCACTGGCCCTGGGCATCCTGGCGGGCGTCCAGCGCAATGGTGATGCGCTCGGCGCCGAACTCATCGAGCCATCCGAGCACCTCATCGGGGCGGCGCACCGCCAGCGAACCGACCACCACGCGACCGGCGCCGGCACCGAGAATGCGTGCCACGTCATCGCGGCCACGCACGCCACCGCCGGTCTGTACCTGCAGCGTCGTCCGTGCGCGGATCGCCGCCAGCAACGGCGCCAGGGTATAGCCACCGGCACGCGCCGCATCCAGGTCGACCAGATGCATCCACTGCGCGCCCTGCGCGGCGAAGGCCTGCGCACGCGGCAATGGATCATCGCCATACGAGGTTTCCTGCGCGTAGTCGCCCTGCCGCAGGCGCACCACGCGGCCATCACGGATATCCAGCGCGGGGTAGACGATGAAGCTCATGCAGCGGTGCCCTCAAGGAAATTGCGCAGCATCAGCGAACCGGTTTCGCCCGAGCGCTCGGGGTGGAACTGCGCGCCGTAATAGCGCCCCTGCTCCACCACCGCAGTGAACAGGCCACCGTGGTCGCAGGCGGCGACAGTGTGGGTATTGAGTGGCGCGGCATAGCTGTGCACGAAGTAGGCGCTGGCCCGCTCCGGCACGCCCTGCAGCAGCAGCGACTCGCGCAGCGGCAGCAGGCGGTTCCACCCCATGTGCGGCACGCGGATGCCACACGCGGGTACCAGCTTGCGCACCACCCCGGGAATCAGCCCCAGTGTCTCCACGCCGGCCTCCTCGGAACGCTCGAACAGCAGCTGCATGCCCAGGCAGATGCCCATCAGCGGCACCTCCAGTCGCTGCAACGGCTCCACCAGCCCCTGCGCATGCAGGCGCTGCATGCCCGGCCCGGCGGCACCCACGCCAGGCAGAATCACCCGCTGCGCGCCGACCAGGCCGTCGGCATCGCGCACCAGCCGAACGCTGGCGCCGAGGCGTTCAAGTGCATAACGCACCGAGCCCAGGTTGGCGCCGCCGGCATCGATCAGCGCGACGTCGCTCACAACGCCCCCTTGGTGCTCGGCAAGGCCGTGCCCTGCCGGGCCAGTGCCGGACGCAACGCGCGCGCCAGGGCCTTGAAGCAGGCCTCCACCTTGTGATGATCGTTGTCACCGCGCACCTGCAGGTTGAGGTTCAGGCCACTGGCATCGCACAGCGAGCGGAAGAAATGCGGCACCAGTTCGGTCGGCATGTCGCCCACCCGCTCGCGCTTGAACTCGCCCTCGAACACGAAATAGGGGCGGCCGCTGAAGTCCAGCGCAGCGCTGGCCAACGTTTCATCCATCGGCAGGGTGAAGCCGTAGCGGCCGATGCCGCGCTTGTCACCCAGCGCCTCGCGCAGGGCCTGGCCCAAGGCCAGGCCGGTGTCTTCGATGGTGTGGTGCTCGTCGATGTGCAGGTCGCCCTCGGCCTGGATGTCCAGCGCGAAGCCACCGTGCTTGCCGATCTGTTCCAGCATGTGGTCGAAGAACGGCAGTCCGGTGGCGATGCGTGCATCGCCGGTACGGTCCAGATCGAGTTCAACGCGGATCTTGGTCTCTTTGGTATTGCGCTGGACCACCGCGGTGCGCGGTGCATCCGCCAGCGCGTGAGCGATGCCCGGCCAGTCCCACTCACCCCCGAACTGCGCGGTGCGCAGCTGGAAACCGCGGATGTTCAGGTTGTCGGCGAACTGCAGGTCGGTGATGCGGTCGCCGACCATGCCCGAACGCGCCCAATCGATGCTGCGGTCCTGCAGGTAAGCCGTCATCAGGCCGATGCCCGGCTTGCGGGTCGGAGCATTGTCCTGCGGCCAGCTGCAGTCGATCAGGACGTCACGGAAGGTGATGCCCTGGCTTTCGAAGATCTGCAGCATCAGGTCGTTGGGACCATCGAAGCTGGCACGCGGATAGCTCTCGCTGCCCAGCCCATCCTGGTTGGTGACGATCACGAACTGGTAGCCGGCGTCGCGCAGCTTCAACAGCGCCGGAATCACCTGCGGCACGAAGCGCAGCTTCTCGTAGGCGTCGATCTGGAAGTCGGCCGGCTCCTCGATCAGGGTGCCGTCGCGGTCGATGAACAGGATCGGGGTCATGCGGCGGCCCTCCGCGCCGACAGGGCCGCAAGCACGCGGTCATTCTCTTCGGGACTGCCGATGCTGATGCGCAGCGCGTCGCCCAGCTGCGGCGCGGCGCGCTGGTCACGCACCACCACGCCGGCATCCAGCAACGTATCGAATGTGGCCTGCGCGTCGGCGAAACGGACCAGCAGGTAGTTGCCGGCCGAGGCATACACCCGACGCACACCGGGCAGGCGGGCCAGTGCCGTGCGCAGGCGCTCGCGCTCGACGATAACCGTGGCCACGCGCTCGGCGGTGCGTGCCAGAGCCGCGGGTTGCAGGGCCTGCACGGCCAGTTCCGCACATGGGGTCGGCACCGGGTACGGCGCCTGGCAGCGGCGCAGCACGGCAATCAGTTCC
Source organism: Stenotrophomonas sp. YJH_SMC_57 (assembly GCF_059369755.1). Taxonomy (NCBI): domain Bacteria; kingdom Pseudomonadati; phylum Pseudomonadota; class Gammaproteobacteria; order Lysobacterales; family Lysobacteraceae; genus Stenotrophomonas; species Stenotrophomonas sp. YJH_SMC_57. Next base: position 263,093 of record NZ_JCAFSZ010000007.1, on the reverse strand, counting down.
GGCGCGGCGATCAAGGTGCCGATACGGGCAGCGGCCAGTGCATGCGCCTTCGACAGCGTGCGCAGCACCGCCAGATTGGCATGCGCGTTCAGCAGCGTGGTCGCCGACGGTCGCTGCGCATACTCGACGTAGGCCTCGTCCACGACCACCAGCGCTTGCCCGCGGAGTGCAGTCGCCACGCGCTCGATCTCTGCCAGGCTCATATCGCTGCCAGCCGGGTTGGAGGGCGCACACAGGAAGACCAGCTTGGCGCTCTGCTCCCGTGCCGTGCGGATGACCGCATCGAGATCGGCGCGCAGGCCGTCCTCGCCATCGACCAGCGGCACATCAATCAACGGCGCGCCCTGCAAGCGTGCACAGACCGCGTACATGCCGAACACCGGCGGCGTGACCAGCACGCCATCGCGGCCCGGCACGCACAGGGCGCGCACCAGCAGATCGATGGCTTCGTCACTGCCACGGCCGAGCAGCAGCTGCTGCGGCGTCACGCCGTACAGCGCTGCCAGGCCCTCACGCAGCGCCCACGGCTGCGGTTCCGGATAGCGCCGGCTGCTGCCTGCGGCATCGGCCGGATTGGCCCAGGCCGATTCGTTGGCGTTCAACCAGATCTCGCCCTGCACCGCCGCGCTGCGCGCCGAACTGTAGCCGGCGAAGGCCTGCAGATCCGGGCGCACCAGCCTCAGCACATCGTCAACGGTGCTCATGCCGCCACCTCCATGCGCAGCGCCACCGCACGTTCATGCGCATCCAGGCCTTCGGCACGGGCAATGATGCGTGCGCAGCCACCGATCGCTGCCAGGCCATCGGCGCTGGCGCTCTGCACGCTGATCAGGTTCTGGAAGCTGGCCACGCTGACGCCGCTGTAGGCGCGCGCGGCACCGGCGGTAGGCAGCACGTGGTTGGTACCGCTGCAATAGTCGCCCAGTGCTTCCGGCGTGTAGTCACCGAGGAACACCGAGCCGGCGGCCTGCACCTGGCCCAGCCAGTCGCGCGGTTCGCGCAGGGCCAGGATCAGGTGCTCGGGCGCGTAGCGGTTGCTGATCGCGAAGGCCTCTTCCAACGTCTCGACCTGGATCAGCCGCGACGCCGACAATGCCTGGCGCGCGATCTGCTGGCGCGGCAGCAATGCCACCTGGCGCTCTACTTCCGCCTCAACCGCGGCCAGCATCGCCGCGTCGTCGGTCAGCAGCAGCACCTGCGAATCCGGGCCGTGCTCGGCCTGCGACAACAGATCGGCGGCGACGAACGCCGGGGTGGCGCCGGCATCGGCAATCACCAGCACTTCCGATGGGCCCGCCGGCATGTCGATGGCGGCGGCGCCGTCCTGCGCGACCTGCTGCTTGGCTTCGGTGACGAAGCTGTTACCCGGTCCGAACAGCTTGTCGCAGGCCGGGATGGTGGCGGTGCCATAGGCCATCGCGGCGATCGCCTGCGCGCCGCCGAGCTTGAACACGCGCTGCACGCCGGTCAGGCGGGCGGCCACCAGCACCGCCGGATCGGCACTGCCATCGGCACGCGGCGGCGTGCACAGCACCACCTGCGGGCAGCCGGCCAGCCGCGCCGGCACGCCCAGCATCAACGCGGTGGACGGCAGCGGCGCACTGCCCGCCGGCACATACAGACCGACGCGACCGATCGGCCGCAGCATGCGTTCACAGACCACGCCCGGCGCGGTCTCCACCGCGTACCCCGTGCCCATGCCAGCGGCGTGGAAGCGCGCGATGCGCTCGGCGGCATCCACCATCGCCTGGCGCAGTTCGGCCGGCACGGCGGCTTCGGCAGCATCGAATTCGGCCTCACTTACTTCAAAGGTAGGCAGTTCGACACCATCGAAGCGCGTGGTGATCGCACGCAGCGCATCGTCACCCTGCGCACGCACCTGTTCGATCAGTGCAGCCACCGCCTCGCGGGTCTGCTGGGCCACGGTCTGCACCGGGCGCGTCAATGCCGCGCCGCGGGCGGGCTCATCAAGTTGCGACCAGATCAGACGATTCATGCCAGCGACCGCTCCACGCTCAACACCATCAGGCCCTGCGCACCGGCGCGCTCGAGTTCTTCCATGCGCTGCCAGCTCAACGGACCCGGGCACATGGTCTGCAGGCGCAGCGCGCCGCCATCGGCCGGCAGCCGCACCAGTGGTTCGGCGTCAGCCAGCAGCTGTGCCAGCGCATCGACGCGATCCTCGCTGGCGCGGAACATCAGCAGCTTGCGGTCCTGGCGCTGCACCACGCCATCCAGGCGGCGCAGCAGCATCGCGCGCAGCGAGGCGCGCGCATCGTCCGGCACGCGCACCGCGCCGGCCAGTACCGCCTCGCTGTCGAGCAGGTTGTACACCGGGGCCAACTGGTTCGCGCGCAGCGTAGCGCCGCTGGAAACAAGGTCGCAGATCAGGTCGGCGGTGCCCAGGCGCGGGGCGATTTCCACCGAACCGGACAGCTCGACCACCTGCGCATCCACGCCCTGCTCGGCCAGCCATTGCTTGAGGATGGCCGGGTAGCTGGTAGCGATGCGGGTGCCGGCCAGCTGCGCCGGGCCCTGCCACTGCCATTCCTCGGGCACCGCCAGCATCAACCGGCACTGGCCGAAGCCAAGCCCGCGCAGCGCCTGGTAGGCATCGGGCAGGCCGATCTGGCGGCGTGCCGCGGCCTGCTCATCCAGTTCGTTGCGGCCGACGATGCCAAGGTCGCAGACGCCGTCGGCGATCAGACCGGGGATGTCGTCGTCGCGCACCAGCAGCAGGTCCACCGGCAGCGATTCGCCGTAGCAGAACAGCTTGTCGCGGCTCTCGCGCCAACTCAGGCCGCAGGCGCTGAGCAGGTTGCGGGCAGGCTCGGCCAGCCGGCCACTCTTCTGGATGGCGATGCGCAGCCGGTCTCGCGCCGGCGCTGCCTGGGTTGCACTCATGGGGGAGGTCTCGAAGTTCGGAACGGGGCGCGGATCAGCGCGAAGCAAGGCGGTCGATGGCGGCGGCATAGCCTCGATGGCCATGCTCGAGCGTGCGTGCCACCCGTCCGGTGGTGGTCACGCTGACGCCGGTACGCTCGTGGATCTCGCGGTACGGCACGCCCTGCTGCAGCAGCGGCACCACCTTCCAGCGGTCGGCCATGGCTTCCAGCTCGGCCGGGGTGCACAGGTCGCGCAGGAAGGCCTCGACCTGTTCTGGCTCGCGCAGCGCGGCAAACGCCCGGGCCAGAGCCTGCAGGTCGGCCTTCGGGTCTTTGGCGGCAATCTCGGGGCGGGCTTTCACGGGGTCGTTTCCATGCATCAATGTAATAGCGCGTTAGTACATTAACGCATTCTTGCGCAGTGCGTCAAATCGTGGATTGGGGGCATGGCAGGGCTGCCGCCCTGCACCCGCAGAGGCCGGAGCAACGGCAAAAGCCGGGCTACTGAGTGTTGGCGGGCTGGGTCCGGTGGCAGGGGACGCCGTGAACCCGTCCATGGGGGCTTGGTCGCGGCATCCATGCCGCTCACACCCCTGCCACCGGACCCACCCCGCCTTCGATGGTTTCCCGCGATATTTCAGAACGGCGTGGATCGGATCGAAACCGGCTTTTGTAGAGTCAAGCCATGCTCGACTGCTGTTCGCCCTGAAACGCAGAACGCCCACCAAAGGGCGGGCGTTCTTCTTTTAAATCAGCAATTTGGAAACAATCAGGGCGAACAGCGGATCTCCGCCTGCAGCGCGCCGCGCCGCAGGCACTCCCCGAACAGGCTGCCCTGCCGGCTCGGCAGGGGCTGGATGTTCTCCAGCTCACCTGCGCCCGTCGGGCACTTCCGCGAGGCCAGGGCCCGCAGGTCCTCCTCCAGCTGCGCGCGATCGATCACATGGCAACGATCAACCTGCAACCGGTACTGCGCCTTCCCGATCCGGGCGCTGTGCAGCGCCGGATCACTCTGGCAACCGGCCAGCAGGAGCGCACTCAACGCTCCTGCGGCGGCTCGCTTCATGCCATCGCCTTCGACTGCTCCAGCTCCACCTGCAGCGTGCTGGCCAGCTCATCGCGCGACACTTCGAACTGCTGCTCACGCAGCAGGTCCTTCACCGCCACCACGCCGCGGGCCAGTTCGTCCTCGCCCGCCAGCACCACGAAGCGGATGCCGGCCTTGGCCGCGTACTGGAACTGCTTGCCGATCTTCTTCGGCTCCATCTGCACTTCGGTGTTGATGCCACCAGCACGCAGGCGGCGGGCGATATCCAGCGACTGCGGCATGCCCTGCTCGTCCATCAGCGCGACCAGTGCCTGCACGCTGCTGCCTTCGATGCCTTCGATCAGGCCAGCCTCGCGCAGCTGCCAGAACAGGCGCGACAGGCCGATGGAGATGCCCACGCCCGGCAGCTTGGACTTGCTGTAGTGGCTGGCCAGGTCTTCGTAACGGCCGCCCGAGCAGATCGAGCCGATCTGCGGGTGGTCGGTCAGCGTGGTCTCGTAGACGGTGCCGGTGTAGTAATCCAGGCCGCGGGCGATGGAGAAATTCAGGCAGTACGCGGTTTCCGGCACGCCCAGCGCCTGCACCAGCTGCAGCACTTCGCGCAGTTCGGCCACGCCGGTACGCAGGATCTCCGACGAACCGGCGTCGGTCTCCAGCGCAGCCAGCTGCGCGAGCGCATCGGCATGGCCCTGCGAACGCACGGCGACGAAGGCCAGGATCTTCTCGACCTGCTCGGCCGGAATGCCGAAGTCCTCGCCCACCAGCGTCTCGCGCACGTAGTCGGCACCGCGCTTGTCCAGCTTGTCCACTTCGCGCAGCACCGCCAGCTGGCGCTCGCCCTCGGCCACGCCCAGGCTCTCGAAGAATCCGCGCATCAGCTTGCGGTTGTTCAGCTGGATGCTGAAGTCACCGATGCGCAGTTCCGAGAACACCGCGTGGATGACCGCCAGCACTTCGGCATCGTAACGCACGCTCAGGCTGTCCTTGCCGATCACATCGATGTCGCACTGGTAGAACTCGCGGAAGCGGCCGCGCTGGGCACGCTCGCCGCGGTAGACCCGCTGCATCTGGTAGCGGCGGAACGGGAAGGTCAGCTCGTGTTCGTGCTCGGCCACGTAGCGCGCCAGCGGCACGGTGAGGTCGAAGCGCAGCGCCATTTCCGGCAGCGAGCGGTCGCCCGATTCGGCGGCATTGGCCAGCGCACCGGTGGACTGCACGAAGTACACCTGGCGCTCGGTCTCGCCACCGGACTTGGTCAGCAGCACGTCGGACAGCTCGAACACCGGCGTCTCCACCGGCAGGAACCCGAAGCGCTCGTAGTTGCGGCGGATCACGTCCAGCATGCGCTGGAACGCAATCTGCTCGCGCGGCAGCAGTTCAAGGGTGCCGGGCGGGGTACGGGGCTTGATCACGGGCGGAACTCCTGCTGGAACGGGACGTGGGAGGGGGCGACATTCTAGCGCCCCCGCCTCGGGCAGGGTCGAACGGCCGCTTGAAGTATCATAAGGCCCTCCCCGACCGCGATACGCCCCCGCAACATGTCACGGCCTTCCGGCGCTCCGCCCGCCAACAACGATCCCGCCTCGCCGTCCTGCCCCACGCTGGACTGCCTGCACTGCTCGGTTCGCCACCTGGCGGTGTGCTCGGCGCTGTCGCCCGACGAAGTGCAGGCGTTGGAGCAGGTCACTGTTTCACAGCAGGTCAGCATGGGCAGCACGCTGGCCCGCACCGGCGAAGAGCGTGACCATGTCTATACATTGACCGCCGGGGCGCTGCGCCTGGTGCGCACCCTGGCCGACGGCCGCCGCCAGATCAACGGTTTCGTGCTGCCCGGGGACTACCTCGGCCTCAGCAGCAGCGATCATCATCGCTACGACATCGAGGCCATCGCCGACAGCCGCGTGTGCCGCGTCGCACTGCCGCAGATGAAGGTGTTGCGCAGCCGTTTCCCGCACCTGGAGCGCAAGCTGCTGCAGCGCGCCTGCCAGGAGCTGGATGCCGCGCAGGACGCCGCATTGGCACTGGCGCGCCTGCAACCGGCCGAGAAGCTGGCCGACTTCCTGCTGCGCCTGGCCGCGCGCGAGGCCCGTCTTGGCGGCGACGGCCTGCGTGTGTCGTTGCCGATGGGCCGTGGCGACATCGCCGACCATCTCGGCCTGACCATGGAAACAGTCAGCCGTACCTTCACCAAGCTGCGCCAGCAGGGCCTGATCGCCCTGCCCCACCTGAACGTGGTGGAGATCCTCGACGAGGACGGGCTGCGCGAGCTGGCCGGTGAAGGGTTGATCTGACCGCAGTACGGTTGGTTGGGTTGCCGGCCAGCGGCCGGCTCTACCCGTGTCGTATCCATCCGGTAGTGCCGGCCGCTGGCCGGCAACCGTGCCCCTCTCCGGTCAGCGCAGCAACACCTCACGCAGCGCCGCGTAGTCGGCGGCCAGCGGTTCAGCGTGCGCTGGCCGCTGCAACAGCGCATCCAGTGCCGGCGGCACCGCCACCGGCTCCCCGATCAATGGCTCGACCACCGCCTCGAACTTGGCCGGATGCGCGGTGGCCACTACCGCCCAGTCGCCCTTGGCGCCGCGTGCACGCTGGTCCTGCAGGACCTTGACCGCCGTGGCCGTGTGCGGGCAGAACAGCTCGCCGCTGCTGGCGTGCGCTGCGGCAATGGTGGCGCGGATGGTGACGTCGTCCACCGCAAATGCACGGAAGGCTGCGCGCAATTCGGCATCGTCGCCGTGGTACAGCCAGCGCAGGCGCTCGAAGTTGCTCGGCGCGCCCACGTCCATCGCATTGGCTACCGTCGCCACGCTGGATTGCGGCTGGTAGTCACCGCCATTGAAGTACGCCGGCAGCACCGCATTGGCATTGGTGGCCAGTACGATCTGCCCGATCGGTACACCCAGTGCGCGCGCCAGCACCGCGGCCATCGCGTTTCCGAGGTTGCCGGTCGGCACCACCAGGTTGAGCCGGCGACGCGTCTCAGCGTGATGGGTCAGTGCCGCATGCGCGTAGTAGCTCATCTGCGGCAGCAGGCGGCCCAGGCTGATGCTGTTGGCCGAGCTCAACGGAATCTTCGCCTGCAGGTCGCGGTCGGCCAGCGCCTGCTTGACCATCGCCTGGCAATCGTCGAATGCACCGGCCACCCGCAGGGCCTGAATGTTGTCGCCGAAACAACCGAGCTGGTGCGCCTGCCGTGGCGACACGCGGCCATCCGGATACAGCACTACCACGCGCACGCCGGGTTGGCGATGGAACGCCGCTGCCACCGCTGCACCGGTATCGCCGGAGGTGGCAACGACAATCGTCAGGGCGCGGCCCTTGCCCGCCTGCAGCCGCGACAGCGTACCGGCGAGGAAGCGCGCACCGATGTCCTTGAACGCCGCCGTCGGCCCATGGAACAGCTCCAGCACATGGTCACCAGCGCCGAGCGGGCGTAGCGGTACCGGGAAGTCGAAGGCCTCGCGGCAGATCGCCGGAAGCGCAGCCTCAAGTGCATCGCCAGCAAAGAACGGCGCAAGCAGATCGGCGGCGGTATCGGCCAGGGTCGTCCCAGCCTGCAGTTCGCGGGCGGGCGGCAGAAGCTCGGGAACGTACAGCCCGCCATCGGGCGCCAATCCTGCGGCGATCGCCGCGCTGAGGCCAACGGCCGGGGACTGGCCGCGGGTCGAAACGAAGTGCATGGGTTCGATATCCAGTAGTAGGGAGGAATTCAGCACAGGCGGGCTCCCGGCGCATCCAGCGGCGACACCCAGGCATCACTGTCGAATCCGGCAGCCGCGAACGCGGCTTGCACGGGTGCCACCGCGGCGCGGGCCTGGTCAGCATCCTCGAACCAGGCGAACACGCTGGGGCCGGCACCGGAGATGCCTGCACCCATTGCATCGGCCGACAGCGCTGCATCGCGGGCGGCCTCGAAACCGGCGATCAGGCCCGCCCGGCGCGGCTCCACCAGCACGTCGCGCAACCCGGCGCGGACCAGCCCGGCATCGCTGCGATGGCAACCGCTGAGGACGAGCGCGAGGTTCGCGCTCTGCGCGACGAATTCGCCCAGCGCGTAACTGCCCTGCAATGCCTGGCGCGCGCGCCGGGTTTCCAGCACCGCGTGCGGATGCACCAGCAGGCTGTGCCAGCTGGCAGGCACCGGGATCGGCAGCAGGCGATCAGCCGTGCACAATGCCAGCCCCCCCAGCAGCAGCGGGCCGACGTTGTCACCGTGGCGGCCGCCACTGGCCACCGCCTCGCCGTCCAGCGCATGCGGATACAACGCTTCGCGTGGCAGCGGCGCATCCAGCAGCGCATTGGCCGCGACCAGCGCCGCAACACTCGACGCCGCCGAACCGCCCATGCCGGAGCCGAACGGAATGCCCTTGTCGATCTCGACGGCGAAACCGAAGTCCAGGCCCTGCCCTTCGCGCAGCGACATCAACGCAGCACCCGCCGTGTTCCCGGCCGCGTCCAGCGGCAGTTCGACCGCGCTGCCACGGATCGCCTCGATGCGCACCACCGGTTCGTCGATCCTGCGCACGCTTACGGTATCGCCGATCCCGGCGATGGCATGGCCGAGAATGTCGAAACCCACTGCCACATTGGCCACCGAGGCGGGCGCGTACGCACGTGCGATCACAGGCGCGCTCCTTCACCAGCGGCCACGCGCAGCAGATCGGCGAACACGCCGGCCGCGGTGACTTCCGGGCCTGCGCCGGGGCCCTGCACCACCAGTGGGTTGTCGCAGTAGCGGCGGGTACGGAACTGCACCACGTTGTCGGTCAGCCGCAGATTGGCGAAGGCGTGGTCGGCCGGCAGCTCCTGCAGGCCCACCGAGGCACCGTCGGCGCCGAGCTTGGCGACATAGCGCAGCACGGCGCCACGCGCGCGTGCCTCCTGCAGCCGCTGCTGCAGGCTGGCATCGGACTCGCCCAGCCTGGCCATGAATGCATCCACGCTGCCGTCGCGCAGCAGGGCGGGCACCAGGCTTTCCACCTGCACCTGTTCCAGGCTGAGCGCGTGGCCGGCCTCGCGGGCGAGGATCACCAGTTTGCGCGCCACGTCCACGCCGGACAGATCATCGCGCGGGTCCGGTTCGGTGTAACCCATCGACCGTGCCTGCGCGACCAGTGCCGAGAACGGCTGGCTGCCATCGAAGCGGTTGAACAACCAGGCCAGTGTGCCGGAGAAGATGCCTTCGATCGCCAGCACCTCGTCACCGGTATCCACCAGGTCGCGCAGCGTGGTGATGACCGGCAGGCCCGCACCCACCGTGGCCTCGTAACGGAAACGCGCGCCACTGGCCGCCGCCGCGGCACGGATGCGCTGGTAGCGCGGCAGCGGCCCTGCACCGGCCTGCTTGTTCGGCGTGACCACATGGATGCCGGCGGCCAGCCAGCCCTCGTAGCGCTCGGCCACCTCGGCACTGCCACTGCAGTCGATCACCACCGCATGCGGCAGGTGCGCAGCCAGCAGATGCTCGGTGAAGCGATCCAGGTCGCTGGACTCGCCGGCTTCCTGCAATGCCTGGCGCCAATCGGCATGCAGGCCATCCACTTCCAGGCGCATGCGCGAACGCGAGGCCAGCGCACGCAGGCGCAGGTCGACATTGGCCTTGGCCAGCAACTGCGGGCGCGCGGCCAGCAGCTGGTCCAGCAATGCGGCACCGACATTGCCCGGTCCGATCACCCCCACCGCGAACGTCTGCGGCGACAGCCAGAAGCCCGCATGTGCGGCACGCAGCGCGCGGGTGGCATCGGCACTGTCCACCGCCACCGAGATGTTGCGTTCGGACGAGCCCTGCGCGATCGCCAGGATGTTCACCTGCGCACGGCCCAGCGCCTCGAACAGACGCGCCGCCACACCGGGCTGACCGGCCATGCCGTCGCCGACCGCGGCCAGCACGCTGACCCCCTCGCTGACCTGCACGCGCTGCACCTGGCCCACCGACAACTCATGCGCGAACACATGCAGCAGGGCGTCGCGACCGCGCGCAGCTTCGCCGGCACGCACCACGCAGCAGATCGAATGCTCCGACGAACCCTGCGAGATCATCACCACCGACACCTGCGCCTGGCGCAGGGCGGCGAACACGCGCTCGGCGGTACCCGGCACGCCGATCAGGCCGGTGCCTTCCAGGTTCAGCAGGGCCAGCCCGGGGCTCAGGGTCAGGCCCTTCACCGGCCCGCGCGGCGAGCGCTCGGCGCTGATGCGCGTGCCCGGATGCGCCGGCTGGAAGGTGTTGCGGATGAAGATCGGCAGCCCGAGGCGGATGGCCGGTGACATCGTCTGCGGGTGCACCACCTTGGCGCCGAAGTAGGCCAGTTCGCAGGCCTCGTCATAGCTCAGCGATTCCAGCTGCACCGCCTCGGGCACCAGCCGCGGATCTGCCGACAGCACGCCATCGACGTCGGTCCAGATGTGCAGTTCATCGGCGTTGAACAGCGCGGCGAAGATCGCCCCGGAATAGTCACTTCCGTTGCGGCCAAGCGTGGTGATGCGGTCATGGCGGTCACGCGCCACGAAACCGGTGGCGACCAGGCGCAGTTGTGGATGCTGCAGGCGCCACTTGGCCAGGCGGTCCGCGCTGGCCTCCCAGTCGACATCGACGCCCAGTTCGCCATGCCCGACCACCAGCACGTCGCGCGCGTCGAGCACCGCGCAGTCTTCGCCGCGTGCACGCAGGTGCGTGCCCAGCAGTTGCGCGGAAAACACTTCACCCAGGCCCTGCACGCGATCGAGCACTTCACGGGGCAGCTCGCCGATCACCGCCAGCGCCGCAAGCACCTCGGCCAGCTGCTCGAAGCGCGCGTCGATCCATTCCACGGTCTCGCCCACCTGCTCGCCCAACAGCGCCACCGCAGCGCCACGATGGCGCGCGCGCAGCGCATGCCAGGCCTCACGCCAGCCTTCGTCACCCTTGGCGGCCAGCTGGGCCAGCTCGATCAGCGCATCAGTGACACCCTTCATCGCTGAAACAACAGTGACCTGCAGCAATTCGGGACGGGCCAGCAGCAGGCCGGCAACATGGCGGTAGCGTTCGGCGTCGGCCACCGAGGTGCCACCGAACTTGTGCACGACAGTGGACGGCGCAGCCAGATCGGCCGGGGCAACGGGATGGGCGGGGGCGTGGGAAGACATGCAGACCTCGGTAGGAGGCCCCGTCGCATGCAGGTGTCGAGTTTCCCCGCCACCTGGATGGTGCGGGGCCGTGGTTTTCGGGAGTTACACGAAGACGACGGGCCGCACCAGGGCAGTGGTGACGGTGGTGGTGGTAATGGTGGTGGTGGCGACCGGCGCAGTCGAACGGCCCGCGGTGGCGGGGGCGTTCAGGCTGGCGTGGGCGGCATCAAGGACCATGGCGCACAGAAAACACCGCGCACCCTGGCGCTGTCAAGTGCTGCGATGCAAAAAAACGCCGCCGCGATCATCGGCCAACGTGCCGGCATTTGGTTGCATCTGAGACAAAGCGGTCATCAGCTTGCTTGAAGCATGCATTCAGCCGGCATGTTCGGCGATCGCCCGGGGCGCACGGTGGGCGTGCGCGCACAGCATCACCCCGGCCACCAGGAACACGATCGCCAGTGCTTCCAGAAGAGTGGGCCAACGGCCCTGCCAGGCAAACGCATACAGCAGCGCGAACAGGGTCTCGAATACGATCATCTGCCCGGTGAGGGTCAGCGGCAGCAGGCGGCTGGCGCGATTCCAGAACGCGTTGCCCAGAATCGAGGCGATCACCGCCACGCCGGCACTGACCGCCCAGAACCCGCCCCACTGCGCTGGCGTGTGGCTGCCGGTGTGGCCGATGAAGGCCATCGGCACCAGCAGCAGGGCCAGGCCACCCGTGGTAACGCCCGTCAGCAGCGACCAGTCGTGGCTGGACAGATCCGGCCGCCGCGCCAGCCAGCGGCTGTTGCCGATCGAGTACAGCGCCCACGAGAACAGCGCTCCGAACGCGCACAACAGGCCGATCAGGCGCTGCCGCCAGGGCGTCGCCAGGTGTTCGGACATCAGCGCTTCCCAACCGACCAGCGCTACACCGAGCACGCACAGGCCCAGTGCCGGCAACAGCTGCTTCAGCGGCACCGCGCCCTTCTCGCGCACGCCCACCAGGGTCACCACCACCGGGATCAGGCCGACGATGAGCGAGGCCGCCGCGCCGCCTGCCCACTGCACGGCGGTCGCCAGCAGCAGGAAGTAGACCAGGTTGCCGGCAAGGCTCAGCCACAGCAGACCGGTCCATTCAGCACGCCCCAACTGTGGCGCCAGCCGCTTCCAGCGTGGCAGCAACAGCGCAACCGCGATCAGGCCATAGACCAGGTAGCGACCGGCGGACAGTTGCAGGGCATTGAACGACTGCAGCACGGCGGGGGCGAGGAAGACCACGCCCCATAGCGCGCCAGCGGCAACGCCATTGGCGATGCCCAGGGCCATCGGGTTGTTGCGCATTGGGATTCTTCGTGGGGGAAGAGGCCGCGCAGTGTAGTCGGTGGGCGGCGGAACCCTCTTGACCCAGGCTACTGCCCTGGTGCCCTTGTAGCGTCGAGCCATGCTCCACTGCTTTTGCACCGGCCATCGCGCGAACGGCGGCCGAGCATGGCTCGATGCTACAAATCGGTGCCCCTGCGCCACGCGGCCGGCGTCTGCCCACACTCGCGGCGCAGCGCGCGGGTCAGTGCGCTCTGCTCGGAATAGCCTGCAGACAGCGCGATGTCACTGATCGGCGCGGCGCTGGTGCGCAGCTGGTGCTTGGCCCAGCGCAACCGGCTGGCACCGAGCCAGGCCTGGGGACTGAGGCCGAATTCCCGCTGGAACAGGGCATGCAGGCGGCTCTCGCTGACCCCCACAGACGCCGCCATGCGCGCCACCGGCCATGCCTGGCCCGGATCGGCCTGCACCGCCGCACACAGCCCCTGCATGCGAGCGCCACTGCCGGCCGGTGCAAACGTCTGCAGCAACTGCGGAAGCAGCGCCGGCATCGGCCGGCCGGCCTGCACATCGGCCAGGCACCGGCGCAGCGCCAGCGGCAGGTGCAGCCAGCGCTGGCGGCACAGATGCTCCTGGGTGCCGTCATCGAGCACGCCTGGCGCACAGTCGACGATCACGAAACCGTTCGGGCCATCGGCCATCTGGTCATGGGCCTCGCCGGCGGCCACGAAAGCACCCTGCAGCAGGTCCAGGCGGCCGCCACGCCCTTCCATCTCGAACTGCAGTTCGCCCTGTAACGGCAACACCCACTGCGCGTAGGCATGGCGGTCCAGGCCGGTGGCCTGGCCATAGTGCCGCAGATGGAAGATCGCGCCCATCCGGGCAGTGTGCGCGTGTAACACGGGCCGTGCAAACCGTTGCTATAGTCGAGGTGTCAACCCACGCAAGGAGTGCAGGTCATGACCCATCAGCAGATGTATTTGCTGCTCGCCGCCAGCCTCGGCCTGGCCCTCGCCGCTACCGCTTCCGCCCAGGCGCGTACGCCGCCGGCCCCACACTGCATGGACGCGGTCGGCGTACAGGAGGTCGAGCAGGCCTCACCGCGCTCGATCGCGCTACGCTCCGCCTCCGGCCAGGCCTATCGGATCGACTTCAACGAAGACTGCCCCGGCGTTCGCGCTGCCACCACGCTGAAACTGGAGGCACCTGCCGGCTGGGCCTGCGGTCGTCCCAGCGAGCGGGTGGTGGTGGACGGCCACAGCTGCGCCGTCAGTGCGGTTACGCCAGTGCAGAACCGCGATTACGCCAGCGTTGCGCGCGACAGTGATCGCCTGCGCACCGCCACGCTGCCAGCCCTGACCATCCGCGAGCGAAAGGAAGTCCGCCGCGGTTTCGGCGGCTCGCCCTCGTACTGCTTCGCCACCCGCAATGTGCGTGGCTGGTCGTCCGACACGCAGGGCATGCTGGTGGAAACCAATCCGCGGCGCAGCGGCGGCCATCGCTTCTACCGGGTCGAACTGGGCAGCCACTGCCTCCAGCTCGACCGGTCGCCGGAATTGAGCTTCCAGTCGGGCATGCAGAATGGCCTGATCTGCGGCAACCCGGGCGATCGGGTGGTCACCGCTGATTTCGCCAGCTACGACGAGCGTAGCGACGAACTGGCGCCGCTGCCCCGCTTCAGCCGCCGCGGTGCCTGCACCATCCAGGCGGTGTACCCGGCCTCCAGCCAGGCGTCGAACTAACCGTCGACGCCGAGGAAGGTGAACGGCGCGCTGGGCACGAAGTGGCCCAGCGCATCGCCGGCGAAGGTGTTCCGCTGGTCCTTGCCAAGGTCGAGCTTGAGCACCGGGCCACCGAAATCGACCTTGTTCAGATCGACCCAGAACGTGTTCGGGGTCAACGCCGACTCGAAGAAGTACAGCCGCCGCTTGTGGTCGGCCACGGTACGCCAGCGCGTGGAGGAGATATTCGGCTCGCCCGGCGTGGTGATGCCGTATGGCACCGAGGCGTTGCGGATCACACTGAACACACTGGCCAGTGCCTCCACCGGATCTTCGGCCTTGGGAATGGCGTTGATGTAGAACGATGCGCGGGCGAAGCGATCGGAAGAGCGGTTGGTGCCCGGCAGCATCACCGTGCCGCCGATCTGCTGCCAGTAGGTGTTGAGCGCCAGCTGCTGGTCGAAGATCGGCGAGTTGGTCATCACCTGGTAGCGCCGGTCATGGTGGATGACCTGGCGGCCGCCGATGTACTCGACGATGGCACTGTCACCCGTGGCGTCGGACAGCGACAGATGCAGCGTCGCTTGGCGGTCCTCGCCAGGCACCTTGTCGGTGACGATCGAGTACGGCTCACGCTTCAGGGCGGCCACCGCCTCGTCCACCGTGGCAAAGTTGTCGAGCACATATTGTGCCCACAGCGAGATCGCCAGTCCCGGCTTGTTGCCGCGCTCCTGCGGGTAATCCGACTCGACCAGCCACAGCAGGTTGGCGACCAGGCCCTTTTCGTTCATGCCGTCGGTGGTCGACACGTCGTAGCCGGTGGCCACCACGCTGCCGTAGCGGGCAGTCCAGGCCAGCGACTTCGGGCCAGCCTGCCCGGTGCGTGCGATGCCACGCGGCAGCACGTAGAGATTGGTGGCGACATCCACCTTCCAGTCCATCGAACGCGCGGTGATCACATCACCGTTGTCGCCCAGGTACACCGCGCGCGTGCAGGCCAGCGCCGGTGCGATCGCGGACGCCAGCGCCATGGCCAGCATCGCCCTTCCCTTCCACTTCATCCGTGCCATGTCACTGCGCTCCGTTCCCCGTGGTCCATGGATCTGACCCGATCGATCGTGACACAGGGGTGAAGCCTCAACGCACGAGGCGATCGTGCAGCCAGAAGCCCAGCACCATCGCCGGCACGAACCACAGCGCTTCACGCGATGCCACGGCCAACCCGGCGATGGCCGGCCCGGGGCAATAGCCGGCCCATCCCCAGCCGATGCCGAACAGTGCCGCGCCCAGTAGCAGGCGAGCATCCACATCATGTGCCGTCGGCAGCTGGAAGCGAAGGGCAAACCAGGGCTGCGCGCGACGCAGCACCCAACGCTGGCCGATTGCACTGACCAGCAGCGCCGAGCCCAGCACCCACATCAACGTGGGATCGAACGCGCCACGGATGTCGAGGAAGCCGAGCACGCGCCGTGCATCGGTCATTCCAGAAAGCGCCAGCCCGGCGCCGAACAATGCGCCCGCCATAGCGGCAGCCCAGATGGCGCGGCTCACAGCAGGGCTCCGCCGTGGCGAACCACGAACGTGGTCAGCATCGCGCAGGCCATGAACACCAGCACCGCCAGCAGCGACCGTTTCGAACCACGGGCCATGCCACATACGCCGTGGCCACTGGTGCAGCCGCTGCCCAGGCGGGTACCGAAACCGACCAGCAGGCCGGCGCCGATCAGCTGCCAGGCGGGCAAGGCATCGCGCAGCAGTACACGTGGAGCGCTGCCGGGCACCGACTGCCACCACAGCACCAGCCCTGCCGCTGCCAGCAGCCCCATGAGGAAGGCCCAGCGCCAGCCACGCTCGCCTCTACCTGCGCGCAGGCTGCCCGCAGCGATCCCGCTGATGCCCGCAACGCGCCCGGTGGCAGCCAGCAACCACACGGCAGCCATACCGATCAACGCACCGCCCGCCAGCGCACTCCATGGCAGGTTCATGCCCCGCCTTCCTTGATGCCATGCATGGATTGCCCTTAAATTTAGATTTCTCTAAATTAGACACCTCTAAACAAAAAGGTCAACCATGACCCACCCGCCGCTCGACACTGCCACGATGGCCGAGCACGCCACGCAGGCGGCCGCGCTGCTCAAGAGCCTGGCCCATCCTGCCCGGCTGCAGGTGCTGTGCCGGCTGGTCGAGGGTGAGGCGCCGGTGCCGGAACTGCAGGCGCTGACCGGCCTCAGCGCTTCGGCGCTGTCCCAGCACCTGGCGGTGCTGCGCGGAATGCAGATCGTGGCGACCCGGCGCGAGGCGCAGGCAATCCACTACCGCATGCAGGAAGGCCCGGCGCTGGGGGTGCTGCAGGCGCTGTACACCGCCTATTGCGGAGGCGACGTGCGCTGAATCTCAACCGGCGTGCAGTGCCGGCTGCACCACCGCATCCAGCAGGTCGACCGGGGTCGGTGCCGAACGATCTCCTTCCAGGGTCCGGCTGAAACCGGACCAGTCGCTGCTCGAAAGCTGCCGCAGCAGCGCGGCCTCCACCGGCAACGCGCGCATCGACCAGTACGGAAACTGGCGCTGGCCCAGGCGGCCGCGCGCCAGCTCGATGATGTCGATGTGGCTGCCCGCCTGCAGGATGCGCTCATACACCGAATCGATCCCGTCTGGCGGACCTTCGATGTACTGCAGGAAGCGATCACCGTCATGCAGCAGCACGCCGGTCACGCCCGCCATCTTGTTGAAACGCGCGGCATCCTCGACCAGCGCCTGCAGCCGCTCAACGGAGAGCTCCGGCAGCGCCCGGCTGACGTAGGCGATGGCGCGCAATGGCATGGTGCGTCCTTGGCAGGGTGTGAATGCACGGTAGCAGGTGCGGACGAGTCCGTCTCAATGCGGGTGCACCCAGCCTGAAGAGTTCAGCTTGCGGTGCCGCCGGCTGCGTCCCACCGCCGTGGGAGCCTTGCTTCGAATACGACCTGCCCTGCCTCGTTGCGCGCGCCGATGCGTCCACCATGTGCGCGCACGAACTGATCGACGATGTACAGGCCAAGGCCCAGACCTTTGCTCTGGTGGAAGCTGGCCTTGAACGGTTCGAACAGCCGCGGCAACAGCGCGTCATCGATATGGCCGGCATTGCTCACCCGCATCACCACCGTGCGCGCATCGCGCCCATCCAGCTGCACGAGGGCCTCGCTGCCATGCGTCAACGCATTGCCCACCAGGTTGGCGGCGATCTGCCCCAGCCGATCCATGTCACCCTGCAGGCGGGTATCGCCGATGGCGTCGAAATGGATACGCTCGTGACCGTGCGCGCTGCCCGCCTCGGCAATCACCGCATGGGTGACCTCGGCCAGGTCGCAGGCACTGGTCTCAAGGCGCAGGCCACCACTGCGGATACGCGAGAAGTCCAGCAGCTGCTCCACCATCCGCGCCATGCGCAGCGTGCTGGCCTCCAGGTGCTGCAGCGTCTGCTGTGCCCCCGCGTTGTCCTCCGGAAGCTCCAGCGCCAGCTTGTCCGCACAGAGCAGGATCGCCGACAGCGGCGTGCGCAGATCGTGGGTCAGCACCGCGGCCATCGTCTCATTGAGCTTGAGCGCTCGCTCCAGCGCTTCATTGCGCGCCTTCAGCAGCTGCCGCTGCTGGTACAGCTCGATGAAGACGTTGACCTTGCTCATGATCACCTGCGGCGCCACCGGCTTGTGCAGGAAGTCCACCGCACCGGTTTCGTAGCCCTTGAACGCGCGCACCGGATCGTCCGGCGAGGCGGTCAGGAAGATGATCGGCACCGTGCGGCTGCGATGCGAACCACGCATCAGCTCGGCCAGGGTAAAGCCATCGATCTCCGGCATGTGCACGTCCAGCAGGGCCAGGGCGACCTCGTGCTCGAGCAGCAGCTCGAGGGCCTGCGCACCCGAGCCCGCCAGCAACAGGTTCACACCCTCGCGCTGCAGCAGGGCCTGCATGGCTACCAGGTTCTGCGGCACGTCATCGACGATCAGCAGGTTGACCGGGGTCTGCGACTGCGCAGGGTCCGGTGGCAGCAGGTTCATGCAAACAACTCCTTCAGGCGACGACACATCAATTCAAGGGGCAGCACGGCGTCGGCGCCGGCGTGCTGCAGGGCGGAAGCCGGCATCATCGATGCCTCGGCTTCCTCGGGGCATTGCAGCCAGGCACGGCCGCCCGCGGCGCGCACTGCGGCAACACCTTCGCTGCCGTCGCTGCTGGCACCGGTCAGCAACAGCGCCAGTACCTGCGCACCAAACACGGCAGCCGCTGATTCAAACAGGGGATCGATGGCCGGACGCGAGAACAGCACCGGCGCATCGACCGACAGCGCTATGGCATCGGAATCTTCCACCAGCAGGTGGTAGTCCGGCGGTGCGAAGGTCACGGTGCCTGGCTGCAGCGGCTGCTTGTCCTCCGCTTCGCGCACCGGCAGTGCGCAATACGGCGCCAGCACCTCAGCAATACGGCTGGAGCGATCGCGTGGCAGGTGCAGCACGGCCAGCACCGGCGCGGGCAACCTGGCTGGAAGCGCCCCGAGCACGGCCTGCAGCGCTGCAACGCCTCCCGCCGACGCTCCCACCACCACCACCGCAGGGCGAGCCTGCACCACCATCAGGCCACCTTCCGGTACAGGCGGTGTTCGCGCGAACAGACGTCGAAGGCATCGTGGTGATGCCCGAACTGCAGCGACTCCTTGCTGCCCAGGCCGAGGAAACCACGGTGCACCAGCGCCTCGCGGAACAACCCGACCGCCCGGTCCTGCAGGTCGCGGTTGAAGTAGATCAGCACGTTCCGGCACGACACCAGATGCACTTCGGAAAACACGGTGTCGGTGGCCAGGCTGTGGTCGGCGAACACCACGTTGCGGCGCAGCTGGCGGTCGAACACCGCGCCATCGTAGGCGGTGGCGTAATAGTCCGACAGCGATGCCGTGCCGCCCGCCGCCAGGTAGTTGCGGCTGAACTGCGCCATGCGGTCGATGCCATACGCACCGGCTTCGGCGGTGGCCAGTGCCGCCGGATTGATGTCGGTGGCATAGACGATGCTGCGCTCGAGCAGGCCTTCCTCGTGCAGCAGGATCGCCAGCGACCACACTTCCTCGCCGGTACTGCACCCGGCCACCCACAGCTTCACCGACGGATAGGTGCGCAGCACCGGTACCACCTGTTCCCGCAGTTCGCGGAAATAGGCCGGGTCACGGAACATTTCCGAGACCTGCACGGTGAAGAACTGCATGGCCTGGGCGAACAGCTCCGGCTCGTGCAGCAGGCGGTGCTGCAGATCGACCAGGCGATCACACTCGTAGCGCTGCATGGCCTGGCGCATGCGACGGCGCAGCGACGACACCGCGTAGCTGCGGAAATCATAGTGGTAGCGCTGGTACAGCGCTTCCAGCAGGATTTTCAGTTCCAGGTCGAACAGCGCCTGCTCGTTCATTGCCGCGAGCACCAGACGCGGCACAGCGAGACCAGCTTGTCGACGTCGATGGGTTTGGCGATGTAATCGTTGGCACCGGCCTGCAGGCAGCGCTCGCGGTCGTCCGGCATCGCCTTGGCAGTCAGCGCGATGATCGGCAGGTCCTGCAGGTGGCGCTGCGCTCGGATCTCGCGCATCGCCGCCAGGCCGTCCTTCTCCGGCATCATGATGTCCATCAGCACCAGGTCGACCTCGCGCTCGGCCAGGCGATCCACCGCCTCCTGGCCATTGCGCGCGATCTCCAGGGTCACGCCCAGCGGTTCAAGCACGCTGGACAGGGCAAAGATGTTGCGCACATCGTCCTCGGCCAGCAGCACGGTGCGGCCATCAAGCACGGTATCGCGGCGCCGCGCTTCACGCAGCAGGCGCTGCTGGTCGCTCGGCAGGCTGGCCTCGACGCTGTGCAGGAACAGGGTCACTTCGTCCAGCAGGCGTTCCGGCGAACGTGCGCCCTTGATGATGATGCTCTTCGAATAGCGGCGCAGGCGCTGCTCTTCCTCGCGGTTGAGCGCGCGGCCGGTGTAGACGATCACCGGCGGGAAGCCGACATCGTCATTGCCTGCCATGTGCTCCAGCAGGTCGTAGCCGCTGCCGTCGGGCAGCGACAGATCCATCACCATGCAATCGAAGGTGACGGTGCTGAGCTGCTCCAGCGCGCCGGCCAGGGTGCCCACCGCGATGATCTGCAGCTGCTCGCGGCCGAGCAGCAGTTCCAGGTTGTGGCGCAGCTCGCTGTCGTCTTCGACGATCAGCAGGCGCCGCACGTCGCGCTGGCTGGTCTGCTCCAGCTGCTCGATGGCCGCCACCAGCCGCTCGCGCGTGGTCGGCTTGATTGCAAAACCAATCGCACCCAGCTCACGCGCCACCTGGCCGCGATCCATCGCCGAGACCACGTGCACCGGAATATGGCGTGTGTCGGGATTGCGCTTCAAGCGTTCCAGAACACTCAGGCCGGACACATCAGGCAGCCCGATATCGAGCAGGATGCCGTTGGGGCGCAGCTCCGCGGCCAGCGACAGGGCTTCTTCGGCCGTGGTCGCGACCACGCAGTCGAAATCCAGCTCATGCGCCAGCACCACCAGCGCTTCGGCGAAGGTGGCGTCGTCCTCGACCGCCAGGATCAAGCGCCCGGCGCGTTGGCGACGGCCACGATCATCAGCCACAGTAGCGATGGTCGGCGCCGCCACCGGGGCAACCGCAGGCGCGGCAGCCGTGCGTGCGGCGACCGCTGCCGCAGGCTGCGGCGAAGCCGCGATGGACACCGGCGCCGGCGCTTCAGCCGACACCGCTACCGGCGCGCCCTGCAGCGGCAGTTCCAGGATGAAGCAGCTGCCGCGGCCCGGCTCGCTGTCGACGTGGATGCTGCCGCCCATGCGCTCGGCAAGGTCGCGCGAGATCGACAGGCCGAGGCCGGTGCCGCCGTAACGGCGACGGGTACTGCCATCGGCCTGGCGGAACGCTTCGAAGATGACCTGCAGCTGCTCACGGGCAATGCCGATGCCGGTATCTGCGACTTCGAAGCGGATGCGGCCGCTGCCAGCGGCACGAACGTGCAGGCTGACCTTGCCGTGCTCGGTGAACTTCAGCGCATTGGCCAGCAGGTTCTTCAGGATCTGCTGCAGGCGCTGGCTGTCGGCCACCAGCTGGCTCGGCGCCAGCGCATCGGCCTCGATCTGCAACGCCAGGCCCTTCTGTCGGGCCATCGGCTCGAAGGTCTCGCGCAGGCGCTGCACGACGCTGTCCACCACCACCACTTCGTCGGCCAGCTCGACATGGCCGGCCTCGATGCGTGACAGATCGAGGATGTCGTTGATCAGCGCCAGCAGATCGTTGTTGGACGACAGGATGGCGCGCGCATACTTCACCTGCTCGTCGGTCAGGGTGCCGTCCTTGTTGTCGGCCAACAGCTTGGCCAGGATCAGCGAGCTGTTCAGCGGCGTGCGCAGTTCGTGCGACATGTTGGCCAGGAACTCGGACTTGTAGCGCGAGGTGGCCGCCAGTTCGTTGCTGTTGCGCACCAGCTGGCCCTGCGCCACCAGCAGCGCCTGCTTCTGCGCCTCCAGCTCGTGGGTGCGCTCTTCCAGCTGGACGTTGCTCTGCTCCAGCTCGGCCTGTTGTTCTTCCAGGTGGCTCTGCGACTGCAGCAGGCTGCGGCTCTGCTCTTCCAGTTCCTCGTTGGCCACCCGCAGTTCTTCCTGCTGCGCCTGCAGTTCCTCGCCCTGGCGCTGCGATTCCTCCAGCAGCACCACCAGCTGTGCCCGCAGCAGCGAGGCCCGCAGGGCCATGCCGATGGTCTCGCCACAGCGTTCCAGCAGCTCGCGATCCAGGTCGCGCTGCCCGCCCACCTGGGTGCGGCCCAGTTCGATGACACCGACGACGGCGCCATCGCTGCTGATCGGCGCCAGGATGCGCTCGCTGACTGGCAGTCGCCCCAGGCTTGTCTGCAGTTCAAGCACGGCGGCCTCACCGCCGTGCAGGTGCCGGATGCGTTCGTCACGGGCTACCTGCCCGGCCACGCCTTCCTGCAAGGCCAGCGACGCCGGCATGCCCGACGGCAGTGCCATGCCACCGGTCAGCTGCAGGCGTCCGCCTTCCAGCCGGTACACCGCGCCAACGTCTGCCTGCAGCTGGCCGCCCAGCTGGGTGGCCGCCGCCTCGGCGATCTGCTCAGGCCCCAGGTCACCACGCAGGCTCATCGCCACCGCATTCTCTGCTTCCTGCAGCCACAGTGCCCGCATCGCCTGCCGCCGCGCTTCGATGGCGCGGGAGACGATCAACGCGATCATCAGGAACGCGCAGCCACCAATACTGCGATTGACGAACGAGAACGATGAATTGTTGCTGGCCGGGGCCACATTGAAGCCAATCACCAGCAGCACACAGGCGATCGCGGCAACGATGAACGGCGCGCGCACGCTGCGCTGGAACACCGTCACGCCTACCGCGAGGAAATAGGCCAGCCAGACCGCATAGCCCAGCGGCACCACCAGCTCCAGGGCGATGGTGGCCGCCAGCAATACGGCGGAGGTCATCCAGATCCAGCGGTCACGCGTGGTCGCACCAGGACGCATGCAGGTCGGTTCCAGAGGGCAAAGGGTGGGTGATGGTACCCCGTGTCGCATTCAGCCGCACAGGACATTTGGCACGTGCCGCACCTGCACGTATCCTTCACACTTCAATGCCTAGCTTCACGTCCCTCACAGGGGTAACACTTATTTCCACGTGGACGCTGCAGCCTCTACGACGTCCGTACTGACGGACCCTTCCCGACAACTGCGACTGCTGATCGACAGCGTGCGCGATCATGCGCTGTACCTGCTTGATCCCGAAGGCATCGTCTGCAGCTGGAACCCGGGTGCCGAGCGCATCAAGGGCTATTCAGCCAACGAGGTGGTGGGAACGCATTTCGGTCGTTTCTACCTGCCCGCCGAGCGCGATGCCGGTGAGCCGCAGCGCCTGCTTCGCCTGGCGGCGCAGCACGGCCATGTCGCCAGCGAGGGCTGGCGGGTGCGCCACGACGGCTCGTCGTTCCGCGCCAGCGTGGTCATCGAGCCGGTCATCGAGGGCGGCGAACTGCTCGGGTTCGTCAAGATCACCCGCGACATCACCGAACACTGGCAGGCACAGCGCCTGCTGCGGGATGCCCAGCGTGCACTGCGCAACACCCAGCAGTTCGAGACGGTCGGCCGGCTCAGCCGCGGCCTGTCGCACGAGTTCAACAACCTGCTGACCACCATCGGCAACGCGCTGGACCTGCTGTCACTGCGCGTGAGCGGTGACGACGTGCGCGCCGCTGAACTGCTCGATGCCGCCCAGGCCGCGACCGACCGCGGCGCCCTGCTGACCCGCCAGCTGCTGGCCTTCAGCACCGGCCAGACCCTGATCCGCGAGCCCTTGGACATGAACGCGCTGGTGCGGCAGTGGTTGCCGGATCTGCAGCGCGCCTGCCCGCCCACACTCACCCTGGATGCACGCCTCACACCGGGCCTGCCGCCGGTGAGCACCGATGCGCTGCAGCTGCAGACCGCGCTGGCCAACCTGGTCGCCAATGCGGTGGAGGCCACCGTCGATGGCGGCCGCATCCTGATCGGCACGGCACTGGAACATCGCCTCGACCCGGATGCGGACACCACGCTGCAACGCGGATATGTCACCCTCAGCGTCTGCGATGAAGGCCACGGCATGGCCGCCGACATCGCCGAGCGGGCGACCGAACCGTTCTTCACCACCAAGGACATCGGCAAGGGCAGCGGCCTGGGCCTGAGCCAGGTGTTCGGATTCACTACCCAGAGCGGCGGCTTCGTCGACGTGTCCACCACCCCCGGTGTTGGCACCACGGTCAGCCTGCTGCTCCCCGCAACAGAGGAAACACCCGATGACCGATGACCCGATCCGCGTACTGATGGTGGAGGACCAGACTGATCTTCGCGAGATGATCGGCCTGGCCCTGCGCGACTTCGGCATCGAGGTGGCCACCACCGCCGATGGCCACGAGGCCGCGGAGCTGCTCAAGGGCGAAGCGCGCTTCGATGTGGTGTTCAGCGATATCAGCATGCCCAACGGCATGTCCGGAATCGAGCTGAGCGAGCACGTGGCACGCGAACAACCGCAGGCACGGATGATCCTCTCGTCCGGCTACGCGCGCTCGCAGCTTCCGCCGCTGCCGGAGAAGGTCGAGTTCCTGCCCAAGCCCTACCGCCTGCGCCAGCTGGTGCAGCTGCTGAAGCAGGATTGAGAATCCGCCGGGCCTGGCCCGGCGCATCCGTTCCTGTAGCGCCGAGCCCACGCTCGGCAGCGCTCCTCAGTAACGCCCCACCAGGTTCAGGTACCACCCGCGATGGGTGTAGTCGAACCTGGTCAGGTCGTCGCTGAAATCGGTGAAGTTGTAGCCCACGCCGACGCGGAAATTACGCCCGATATCGCGGTCGACACCGGCCAGCCAACCCTGCCGGGTGCCGCCGTCGCGCACGTCCAGCAGGCGGTACTCCAGCAGCCCATGCCACTGGTAGTACAGGTCGTAGCGCAGCTGGCCGGAGGCGAAGTTGGTGGCCGAGTCGAACCACGGACCGGTACCGCGCCCATAGCGCACCTCGCCTTCGCGGCGGGCCGCCTTCGCCGCCACTTCCCAGCGCTGGTCGATGCGATACACGCCCTCAAGTGACAGCACCTGGGTGCGCTGGTCGTAGTCGACACCATTGACCTGCCCCATCGTCGACAGGTCATACAGGTAGCTGTAACGGCCGAACAGCGCCCAGCGATCGTTGTCCCAGGGGCGGTAGGCGAAGCCGAGGTTGCCCTCGATGAAGCGCGCACCCGCCACCGGATTGATCGCATCATCGGTGTCGGCGTAGTTGAAGCGCGCCGCGATCCGCCAGCTGTCGTTGAGGCGGTGGCTCAGCCGGTTGGTGCTGACCCACTGCGTGCGTCGCTCCGCGCCGGTGTCGCGGCGCCACTCCAGCTTGCTCTGCCATTCGGTGCCCGGCGAGGTCCGCCCGCCGGACAGGCTCACCGCCTTGCGATCGACCTGCCCGGTGCTGGCGTCGAGCTTGCCGTTGCTCAGCGTGAAGCCGGCGTTCCAGCCTACGGCAGGATAGAAATCCATGCCGAAGGTGTGCGCCAGCCCGGATTCCTGCCCGGATTTGAGGAACTGGCTTTCGTTGAACACGTTGACCTGGTCGGACAACCGCCAGCGTTGGCCCAGCGTCCAGCCATCCTGCGCGTTGGGGCTGAACAGCGGGTCGTATTCACTGCGGTCGGTCGACTGGGTGAATGCACCATAGAAGCTGTGCTGCGGGGTCAGCCGGTACTCGGCATTGACCTGCGCCGCCGTGCCGCGGTCGCCATCACTGACCTCGGCGCCGACGGTCGACAGATTGGCGAAGGTCCAGGTGCCGCCGGCCACCACCGCATCGTTGTCGGCATAGCGGCCATGGTCGTCGTCCACGGTCAGCTGGCCGCCACCGTAGACATCCAGCGACGTGCCGATGCGATGGGTGTAGCGTGCTGCAGCCAGCACGCCGGCCACGTTGCTGCCACTGCCGCGGTCCTCCTGCACCCGGCGCAGCTCGGCCGACAGGCGGTCGTTCTCACCGATCCGCCATTCGGCGGTGGCCTGTGCCTGGGTCAGCGACTGCGCACCACGACGTGCCTCGCTGTAGCGTGCGTACAGACTGAAGTCGTCGGTCACATAACCGAGCAGCTCGGCGCCCTGTTCGCGCACCCGCTGACCGGTATCGAAGCGTCCGACCGAATAGCCACCGTCCACCTGTCGCCACCAGGCCCCCGCGCTCCAGTCGCGCTGGGTCCAGCCCAGCTCGCGCAGGTTGACGCGTGCCTCGACGGCGGTCGCCTCGCCTTCGCGCGGTCCTTCCGGATTCAGGCGGCTGAAGCTGAGGCCGCCGTTGTCGGAGAAGAACACCGGTGCACTGGTCGCCTCGCTGCGGCTGTGTTCGACCTTCAGATAGGTACCGCGGCCGGCCTGCAACGTCAGGTCCGCGCCCTTCAGCGAATAGTCCTGGCCGGCGCGCTGCTCGTCCACATAGGTGGCACCCACTGCGACATGATCGCCAAACCAGTGCTTGCCACGCACGCCCGCGGTGATGTCATCGCTGTCGAAGCCGGTCGGCACCCACTCGTAATCCACGATCAGGCGCTGTTCGTAACCATCCAGCGGCACATCACGGCTGATCCGGCGCAGGTTCTCGCGGCTGACCTGCGCCAGTGGCCGGGTCAGCAGGATGCGGCCCTGCAGGGCGTCGATCTCATAGTCGGCACCGCGCACCATCGGCACACGCTGCTCCACGCGTCCGGTGGTGCGGTCACGGATTTCCAGCACCACCTGGTCCGAGCCACTGAGGATGCTGGCGTGGCGCAGGTAGTACAGGCTGCCGCCGGTACCGATGAACTCGCTGTGCCCCGGCGCAGTCTCGGCCTGCGAGCCGAACAGGCGCAGCTCGCTGCGCGCGTCGCCCCAGGCGTTGGCACCACGCGAGCGCCACGACAACGCCGCTCCGTACAGCGAACGCACGTACTGCGCGTACTCGGTGCCGGTCAGCCCGGTGTTGTAGTTGCCCCACAGCGCCTGGTTCTTGTCCCAGTCCATGCGCAGGTAGAAGCGCCCCATGCTGTCGACATCGCGCTGGGTCAGCGAATCATCGCCGTAGGTCGGGTAATACAGGTCAGGATCCAGGCTGCGGAACAGATCGCGCGGATCGGCGGTGGTAAAGCCGGTGAACAGCTCGTCCAGCGGGCGATTCTGGGTATCGGCCTGCGCGGTCAGCAGGTAGCGGCCACGGGTCTTGGCCTTCAGGTAGAAGGCCAGGCGCCCATCGCTGAGCACATCATCGTTGCGCTCGCCACGTGCCAGATCCTGCCCTGCCCCGCTGGCCTTGTTCTGGTACACGGTGATGTCGGCCAGGCCGACACCGAACAGGTACTGGCCACTGACATCGACCTGCAGCGTGCGCGCGATCGCCGGTGCATCCGGTCGCTCGACACGCACATCGAAGGCATGGCGGCCGATCGGCATCAGGTACTCGGCGGCGAACTTGCGATCCTGGTCCAGTGGATAGCTGTCGCCGTTGATCCTCAGCGAGGCCCCCAGCGGCAGGTCGCGGCCACGCAGGCGCACCCGCGAGCCGTACACCGGAATGTTCTGCTGGCGCAGGCCGTTGCTGTCGAACACCTGCTGCAGCAGCGACAGCGACGCCGCCTGGTTGGCATCGACGGCGGTGCCGCGGCGATCTTCCAGCGCATCGCGCAGCTGCTGGTTGCCCCGCTCGAACTCCGCCGGAGTGACCAGCTGCATC
This sequence comes from Stenotrophomonas sp. YJH_SMC_57, assembly GCF_059369755.1. Taxonomy (NCBI): domain Bacteria; kingdom Pseudomonadati; phylum Pseudomonadota; class Gammaproteobacteria; order Lysobacterales; family Lysobacteraceae; genus Stenotrophomonas; species Stenotrophomonas sp. YJH_SMC_57. The sequence continues at coordinate 235,744 of NZ_JCAFSZ010000007.1, read as the reverse complement.
GACTGCGCGGTGGTTTCATCGACATTGCCCTCGGCGTCGAAGGCACGCAGCACGTAGACCAGGCGGTCGCCGCGACGCAGCGGCGTCGACGCCGGCAGGGTGCCATCCCAGGTGCCCTGTGCGACGGCGGCCACCGGCAGTTCGAACGTTGCCAGCGGCGCGACCCGGTCGGAGTCGCTGCCGCGGTAGACGCTGACTTCCAGGCGCTGGATGAAGGCGGTGTAGTTGCCGCGCACGTAGAACTCGACCGGACGCACGATGCGCCCTTCGTCGAAGGCCACCATGCCCGGCGCCGACACCGATAGTTCCGGCTGGCCCATCGCGGGGTCTTCGGTAGCCCAGATCGCGCCGCCTTCCGGCAGGCGGATCATGAACTCGCCACGCACGGTCGCCCTGCCCGGCTCATCGATGGCCACGCTGACCCGGCGATCCGGCTGCAACGCCTGCGAGCTGGAACGCGTGGACGTTCCTTCGGTCACCGGCTCGTCGTAGCTGCGCGAGCGCAGGCTGAACAACAGCTCGCCCTCGGCATTGCACTGGGTGCCGTCACACCGGATCGGTGCCGGATCGGCGATGGGCGGGGCGGCCTGGGCGGTAGCGGCCAGGCCCAGCAGCAGCGCCTGGTACAGCGCGGCACGCGGCAGGCGGGCCGCGCGACGGGCGGCAGAGTGATGCGCGCTCATCGGCGGGTCTCCTGTTGGCGGGCGGCCGCACGGGTAGCGGCGCTCTCCTCGTTGCGAACGCGCAGGCGCTGCTGCACGGCGGGGCTGAGCTGGCTGCGCAGCGCCTCGAACACGGCGCTGGCACGGCGCAGGCCCAGTGCCTGGTTGTAGGCGTGGCTGCCGCGCACATCGGTGTGCCCGACCAGGCTGACCTGGCCACCGCCCATCTTCTCCAGGCGCGTGGCAATCGCCGCCAGCAGCGGCTTGAACTCCTCGCGTACGGTGGCCTTGTCGGTGTCGAACAGCACGTTGCCCAGCAACGCGCCATTCGCATCGACACCGGCCAGCAGCGAATGCGGGTCCTGCACATCGGTGCGCAGCTGCACGGTCAGGCCAGCACGCGCGCTTTCGGCCACTTCGGCCTGCAGCGCATCGCGCACCACTGCGGCACGGGCGAAGGCCAGCGCCTGGCTTTCGCCATTGGCCGCGATCACCACATCACCGCCCTGGTAGCGGTTCACCACCTCGGCCATCTTCACCAGCACCGGGCGGTAGTCGGCACGCAGCTCGCTGCTGCCCGGGGCAAACAGCACTTCGCCCAGGGCCAGCTCCATTCGCTCGGCCGGCGCCTGTGGCGACGGCGGCAGGCGCACGCCAAAGCTGAAGCGCGTCGGCACGCCCTGGGTCACCCGCCGCAGCAGCGGATTCTCGGTCGTCAGCTCCGCACCGGCCGGCACCGTGGCCGGGTCCAGCTTGATGATGAAGTTGCGGCCCAGGCGCGCATCACCGCCGTGGACGTCGGCCAGGTGATAGCGGCCGAACGGATCGGTCTCCACCAGCAGGCCCTCCACCGTGGCCAGGCGCACGCCAGGGATGCCCTGCTCCTGGATGCCCTCGTTGCCGATCACATAGGCCACTTCATAGCCCTCAGCGACGCGGGCAATTTCGCGGCGCACGGTCGGCTCGGCGGCGGTCAGGCCCTTGCCGGCCTCGCCACTGCGCTGCACGTCCGTGCCGCCCTGCGCGTCCATCCGCAGGCGGTGACCCTGCGCGCTTTCCAGCACGAAGTCGTCAGTGAAGGCCAGTTCGCGCAAGCGCTGCCGCACCACCACCTGGTGTGCCTCGGCGGTGTCGGACGTCGACGCGCGGCCGTGCACCGTGCCGATCTGCACGCCGTGCAGCAGCGGTGCGCTGGCATCGGCCAGCGGTTGCGGGCCATCGCCGCGATCCAGCGTGGTCGAGCCGGCCACATAGGCCGAGGGCGCGAAGCCACCCTGCACGCGTACACCGGTCAGTTCGGCACTGTCCTGCCAGCCGTCACCATCGCGGTCATCGAACACGGTACCGAACACCAGGCTGTCTTCCAGCAGCGGGTCGGCATCCATCGCCACTTCGGCGGTGGCGATGTTCGACAGCGGGCTGCCATCATCGGCCGTCGCCACGGCCTGGTTCACGTGATTGCCACTGCGTACGCCAGCACCGACGCGCAGCAGGTAAGTGATGGTGGCACTGCGGCCGACCGCGATATCCACCGCGCCGATGCGCAGCGGCGACTGGCTGCTGGCCAGCGAGAACGCGCCGTCATCGTCGGCCACGCGCATCGAACCATCCACGTAGCTGAAGCCCGGCGGCGGCGTATCGACCACCACGCCATCGCGCCAATGGCTGCTGCCAACGTTCTCGACCACCAGCTGGTAGCGCACCAGATCGCCCACCTTCACCCGGCGCGGACTCGCGGTCTTGGTGATGCGCAGCGCGAAGTCGGACACCACCTTGTGGCGCGTCTCGCAGGTCGTGCATTCGGGCGGCGGCGAGCCATCCGGGTACTGCCCGCGCAGGCGGTTCAGCACCTCGGTACGCGCCTCCTGATTGACGATCGCCTGGTAGACCCACTCATGACGGCCAACCGCGGTTCCCGCAGGCAGCGTGCACACGATGTCCGTTGCCTGCTGCACGCATCCGGCCGGCAGGCTTTCGATGCTCAGCCCGGCATCGGGCGTGTCCACCAGCTGCAGCGGCTTGCGCAGTGAAGCGCGCTGGACCGTGGCGACCAGGGTATAGCGCAGTCGATCGCCGGGACGCACTTCCGTGCCGCTGGCTGGACCGGCCTGCTTCTCCAGCACGACGCGCGGTTCTGCAAGCGCGTGCTCGGTGCTGCAGTCGCCGCTGCAGGTGGGCGTGTCACCGCCACTGCCCAGCACCGCGTTGCGCACGCTGCCACTGGCCTGTGCATTGACCAGCGCGCGATAGCCCAGCGTGTAGGTGCCCGGCGCGGTGCCGGCCGGCAGCGAGCAGACCAGCGGATTGCTGGCGTTGCAGGTGAACGGTCCCGGCTGGGTGACCGACTGCAGGTCCAGGCCCACGCCCAGCGTGTCGGTCAGCACCAGCGTATCGGTGGTCTGCGAGTTCGCGACGGTCACTTCAACGCTGTAGTCGACCGCATCGCCGACGCCAACCGGCGCGACGGTGGAGGACTGCTTGCGGTAGGTCACCACCGCTGCCAGCACCGGGGTGGTGGTGCTGCAGTTGCTGGTACAGGTATTGGTACCCGTGCCACCACCCAGCACCGCGTTGCTCACGCTGCCCTTGGCCTGCGCGTTCACCTTCGCGGTGTAGTCCACCGTATACGTGCCCGGCGCGGTGCCGGCCGGCAGCGTGCATACCATCGGGTTGGCCGCGTTGCAGCTGAAACCCTGGCTGGCAGTCACCGCGCCGAAGTCCAGACCGGGACCCATCGTATCGGTCAGGGTGAACACCGCCGTGGTGCGCGAGTGGCTGACCACGGCGGTCAACGTGTAGGCGATGCTGTCACCGACCTTGACCGGACCTGCCGCTACCGAAGTCTTGCGATAGTCGATCTCACTGCCGGTGACCGGCGTGGTGGTATCGCAGTTGGCGGTACAGGAGGGATTGTCGCCGCCGCTGCCCAGCACGGCATTGGTGACCTGGCCGCTGGCCTGCGCGTTCACCACCGCGGTGTAGGACAGGCTGTAGCTGCCCGGCACGGTCCCCGCAGGCAGGGTGCAGACCAGCGGATTGGCCGCGTTGCAGCTGTAGGCGCCCGCACTGGTCACGGCGCCGAAGTCCAGGCCCGTACCCAGGGTGTCGGTCAGGGTCACCACATCGGTGGTGCGCGAGTTGGTCACCACCGTGGTCAGTGTGTAGGTCAGGCGATCGCCCACCGAGACCGGGCCGGTGCCGTTCACCGACTTGGCATAGCTCACGCCGGGCGCCGCCACCGGGGTGGTGGTGTCACAGTTGGCACTGCACGACGGATTGTCGGTGCCGCTGCCAAGCACGGCGTTGCGGACACTGGCGCTGGCCTGCGCATTGACGGTGGCGCGGTAGGTCAGGCTGTAGGTGCCCGGCACGGTGCCGGCCGGCAACGTGCACACCAACGGCTGGGTGCCATTGCAGGTGAAGATGCCGGCGCTGCTGACGCCGCCGAAGTCCAGGCCACTGCCCAGGGTATCGGTCAGGGTGACCACGCCCGTGGTGCGCGCACGCGAGACGGTCGCACTCAGCGTGTAGTCGATGGTGTCACCGATTCGCACCGGACCGCCGGTAGACGCCTGCTTGGCATACACCACCAGCGCGCTGGCCATCGGCGTGGTGGTATCGCAGCTGCCCACGCAGGACGGATTGTCGGTGCCGCTGGGCACCACCGCGTTGCGCACCTGGCCGCTGGCCTGTGCGTTGACGATGCCGGTATAGGAGAACGCGTAGCTGCCCGGAACGGTACCCGCCGGCAGCGTGCAGACCAGGGGATTGCCCGGCGTGCAGCTGAAAGCGCCTGCGCTGGTAATGCCGCCGAAGTCCAGGCCAGCACCCAGCGTATCGGTCAGCGTGGTCACCGCGCGGGTGCGCGCGTCAGCCACCACGACCGTCACGGTATAGGCCACCGCATCACCGATCGCGACCGGGCCGGCGGTACTACTGGCCTTGGACACCGAGATCCTCGGCGCGGCCACGGGCGTGGTGGTGGTGCAGTTGCTGCTGCAGGTGGGGTTATCGGTGCCGGTGCCGACCACGGTGTTGACCACCTGGCCGCTGGCCTGCGCATTGACGGTGGCCGTGTAGCTCAGGCTGTAGGTGCCGGGCACGGTGCCGGCCGGCAGCGTGCACACCAGAGGATTGGCTGCGTTGCAGGTAAATGCACCGGCGTTGCTGACACTGGCGAAATCCAGGCCGGTGCCCAGGGTGTCTGTCAGCGTCAACAGGTCGCGGGTGTTGCCATCGGCCACGGTTACATCGACGGTGTAGCTCACCGTCGTGCCCACCGCGACCGGGCCGGCCGTGTTGGAGCGCTTGGCATAGCCCACGCGCGTCACCGGCACGGTCACATCGCTGCGCGTGCAGTGGTCGGCATCGGTGCAGCTGGCGCCCGGCGCGGGTGCATTGCCGCTGTTGAAGGGGTCGTAGCCACCGCCGACGCTGGCGTGATTGGTCAGCACGCCGGTCGCCGCTGCAGTGACGGTCACCGGCAGGGTGAACACCGAACTGGACCCGGCGCTGCCTGCCGCTGCAAGGACCTGGGTGCTGGTGCAGGTGACGTCCTGGCCGCTGGCGGTGCAGCTCCAGTTGCCACTGGCATGCGTGCCGCTCCAGTTCGGCGCGATGCCGGCCGGCAGCTGGTCACGCACGGTGATCGTGCCCGCCGCCACATTCGGCGGATTGCCAGTCGGCACATCGCTGGTGTTGCTCACCGTCAGCGTGTACTCGGTGCCGGCCTGGCCATAGTTCCAGACGCCGCCGGTGGCATTGTTGCTCTTCACCACCTTCAGCGACGGCGCAGTGATGGTGATCCGGTGGTCCTCAACCTCGCCGTCGTCGGCCACGCCGGTCGGGTTCTGGATCTGGACCGCGTTGGTGGAGTAGCGCAGGCGCACGTAGCTGGTACCCGCCAGTACCTGGGCGGGCACGGTCCAGGTCAGGTTCGCCTGGCCACCACTACAGGCCGCGATACCGCTGCGCTCGTTGGCATCGAACACTCCATTGCGGTTGAAGTCGATCCAGCCGGCCACGCTGCCATTGCCCACGCAGGCGACCGGTTGGTTGATCTGGGTACCGGCCTGCATCACCGTCAGGCGGTAGCTGGTCGGCCAGGCATCCTCTTCGCGGCTTCCCACCTGCGGGAAGTTGTCATCGCCCAGCGCATCCAGGCTGTAGCTGCTGCGCTGCTCGGTATCCGGGCCGAGGCTGCCGAGGAAATCGGTCAACGGCGGCGCCAGGCCACCCGGCGTGTAGCCCGCGGTGTTGATGTTGAAGTTGCTGGCGCCCTGCGGGATGCCGTCGGAACGGAACTGCAGATCGTCCACCACATGCATGGCGTCGCCATAGCTCTGCGGCGCATCGCCGAAGTCGGCGTAAGGCACCAGCAGACCGATCGCGATCGCCGTGGTGCCGCCGCCGCGCATCGAGAAGCCCATGTTCACCGCCAGGTTGCCCGGCGCGTGTGCGGCATTGTCGAAACTGAGGAAGGTGACCGCCGCGGTGTTGTCGTCGTTGCCGGGGCCGAAGCGGATGACCTGGTTGGCACCGCTGGTCGATTTGTTGACCAGGTACGGCGTGGCATTGGCCAGGTTCTTGCGGACCTCGACCACGTTCCAGGTGCCCTGCGCGCTGGCTTCGACGAATTCGCCGCTGTTGTTGATCGACTCGGCGTCGGCCATCACCACGCCGCGCAGGCGGTACGGGGCGCCGCCCAGGGTCGAGGTGCAGGTGATGCTGAAGCTGGAGGTGCCGCTGGCACGCGCGATGCCGGCGATCAGCTGGTTGCTGGTGCCAGTGCCGCCGATATTGTAGAGGTCGTCAAGGCTGTCGCCACCGAAGTTGCCGGGGCGATAGCTGCGCAGCACATTGGTCTCGGCCGTGTTCAACCGGCAATCGACGCGCAGGTTCACCCCGGCCGCGACCGGCATGTCGATGGACGACATCGCGCCATCATTGAGTGCGACGTTGTTCACGCCATTGGCACCGCCGCCCCAGGTCAGCCACAGCACGGTGTTGCGGTACGGACTGCTGCCACCGGTGGCGTAGGCGGCGGCCCAGGCCAGCGACGGCATCGTCAGCGACAACAGGGCCAGCAGGCCGGCCCTCAGCCATCCGCTGGATCGCCCTGTCCGGGCACGTTTTTTGGGATGAACGCATCCACCGCCCGCGCTTTCGCGCGACGTCGTCGACTGCCACATGGTTGATTTCCCCGTCGTCGACCCTTGCCGGGCCGAAGGTCAGTGGGTGACCAGCAACGAATTCCCCGGTGCGGCGGCACACTTGACTGCGTGTTCCGCCGGGTCCGTGGCGATCTGCTTCGTCCCTTGTCCCCGGTTGGTCAGGCACATATAACTGTGACGACCATAACATATTGCAAACAATTATGTGATGACAATCACATTCACATTTGCAGAGTCTGGCGTCAGCTCCACGCGTCCAGTTATAGCGGGCACACAGCTTCGGGCCGGGCACGATTCCGGCAGCCGCCGCCTACTTTCCGGCAAAACACCACGCAGATTCGGCAGCGGTGTGGGTCGTCAGGGCTGCTTCGCGCCCTGCAGGAAGGACACCAGCAGCGTCGACGCTGCCATCGCCGGCGCCAACCGGCCCCGTGCCAGCGACCAGGTGATGCCGTAGAAGCAGGTCCAGTAGAAGTCGGCCAGCCACACGGCGGTGAATCCGAGATTGAATACCCCGGATTTCTGGCCGCGCAGGAAAAAAGCCTCGAAACGCTCGCCAATCGGCGCCCAGCGCCCGGGCAGCAGATGCAGGTCGCCCTGGCGCTGCTGCTCTTCCATCATGCGCGCGAACAGCAGCGTCACCAGCTCCCAATCGGCCAGCAGTACATCGGTCACCCGCTCCAGCACCTGCATCGCGTCGGCATCCGCGTCGAACCAGGTGGCCGCCGCCTCCAGCCGTTCAAACCCCGCCACAAACAACGCCTCGTCGATCGCTTCTCGGGTGGGCGCGAACCGGTACAGCGTCGCCCGGCTGATACCGGCACCGCTGGCCAGTTCGCTGAGCGTGCAGCGCGGGTGGCTGACCAGCGTGGCTGCGAGGGCATGGTGCAGGTCGCGGCGGGAACGTGCTGCAGGACGCATGGAAGTACCGGATTCGAGACACCCTCACGCTAGCATGAATCATCAATTAATGAACTGAATCAAAAATGATTCATCAGAATCACGATTGCGCTACAACTGGCGTGCGTCCGGTGCACCCGGGTCGGTGCACGCAGGGATCGCGTCACAGGCATCGAAGGAGACACCGCCATGCTGCATCCGCTACGCGACATTGCCGTGCTGTTCGATGCCAGCGACACCGGGCACCGGGTCCTGAACATCGCCGCCCGCCTGGCGCAGGTCCAGCAGGCCCACCTGATCGCGGTCTCCACCGCCCAGCATCCCAGCGACATCGCCAGCGGCTTCGCCCGTGGTGCCGGCATTGCCGCTGCACTCGACCATGAGGCACGTGCCGATGCCGCCTGCACCGCACAGCTGATGCAGAACCTGCGCGCCGCCGCCGAGCCGCTGCGGATCAGCACCGAGCTGCGCATCGTTTCAGACTATCTGGGCGGCGCTGATCTCTCCCTGCACTCGCTGTACTGCGACCTGATCATCGCCGGCTATCCACACACGCCGGGGGCGCCCAGCGGCTGGCACCCCCTCGGCACGCTACGCCAAACCGGTGTGCCGATGCTGCTGGTGCCGCCGCACTGGCGCGGCGAACAGGTCGGCCAGCGCATCGTGGTCGCCTGGAATGCCAGCAAGCAGGCACGCCGCGCGGTGGCCGATGCGCTTCCCCTGCTCGCCCGCGCACAGTCCGTGCACCTGCTGATGGTCGACACCCCCAAGGCGGAGGCCGCACCGGGTGCCGAGATGGCCCAGCATCTGGCACGGCATGGTGTAGAGGTCGAGATCCAGGCGATCAGTTCCACACACGACGGCGTTGCCGCAACCATCCGCCAGCATGTCCTCGATGCCGAAGCGGACCTGCTGGTACTGGGCCCCTACAGCCGCAGCCGGGTGGTGGAGCGCGTGCTCGGTGGAGTCACCGAGAACCTGCTGGCCGAAGTTCCGGCACCGCTGTTCGTATCCCACTAGCGATGTCCTGCCCCGCGCGGCGGTAGGCGGTCAACGATTGCCCGGTATGCCGCCGGAAATAGCGGCACAGGTAGGACGCATCCTCGAAGCACAGGCGTTCGGCGATGCGTCCGATCGGCAGCTCGCTGTAGCTCAGCCACGCCTTGATCTCCAGTACCACCTGACGGTCGATCAACGCCTTCGGCGTCTGGCCAAAGCATTCGCGGGTCAGCTGTGACAGATAGAACGGGGTGATGCACAGTGCTTCGGCGTAGGACTGCACGTCGCGCTGGCGCGTGCTGCGCTGGCCGACCAGCTCCCAGAAATTCCAGGCCAGGCGCTCACGCCAGCTGATCGGCGCTGTGGGCGCGCCCTTCGCCGGCAGCAGCGTGGCGAATTTGAGAAAGAAGATCTGCAGCAGAGTGCGCAGCATCACATGCCGGTACCGGCCGCCGCTGTGGTGTGCATCCATCAGCTGTTGCAGCCACCCCTGCAGCAACGGCACCTCCAGCGGTGACGGCATGCAATGGAGCTGCTCGCGCAGGAACTTGAACAATGCGTTGGGCAGTACGTAGGCCACTTCGGACGCCAGCGCCTTCGGCATCAGGCAGACCACCGCAAGGAAGCCACGCGAGCGCTGCCGCAACAGCGCCAGCGTGTCCTCGGCCAGCACCAGCACGTCGTGCCGCTGCACAGCCACCTCACGGAAGTTGAGGGCGAAGCGCGCACGCCCCGACACACAGACCAGCAGCGCCAGGCGGGTGTGCCCGAACGACAGCGGGACACCCTGCCCCTCGGCCAGCGTGCTGACCTCCAGGCGCATGGATTCGTCCTGATCCAGAAGCTGGGGTATGCGGTCCATCAGCGGATCCGGCTGGATTCCGGAGCCGAGCATACCGGGCCCAGCCCATCTGTTGTGAAAAGTACCGAAGGCATCAAGGCCCGTCACGCGGCGCCCGTCATCCGCCACCGCGCTGCATGAACAGCACGTCAGGCGTCGAGGCATCGTCCACGGGTTGGAAGCCGAAGTCGCGATACAGGGCTACCGCCACGGCATTGTCCCGATAGACCCGCAGGGTCAGGCGCTGTACGCCCGGTGATTGCAGGGCCTCGGCGCCCAGCAGCTGCATCAGCACGCGCCCCAGCCCGCGCCCCCGCGCCTGGGGCGAAACGATGATCCGGCCCAGATGAGCCGTGCCAGGCTCGCTCAACCAGTACTGGCCGAAGCCTACGCAATCACCCTGCCCGTCCAGCAGCACCCGCCCCGGGCGAGTGCCCAGCCCAAGCACCTGCGCGAACGCTCCGGCCGGCACAGGGAATGCGACACCCGGGCCGGCCCAGCGCTGCGTGGCTGCAGCCGAATCGAGCCAACGGGCGATGCGCGCGTAGTGCGAAGGCTGGACCGGCTGCAGCTGCATGGGCAGGACAATGCGGACGTGACGTGGGCATCCATTGTGGGCGTCCTGGAACGCGCAGTCACGCCACGCCGCAGCCCTTGAATTTTGTCCTAGGACAATAAACAATTCCGGGCGTCCACACACCTGCCGCCCGACGGCAGCCCGTCTCTTTCACATTCCCGGGTATCCCATGTTCAAAGGTCTCAGCGCGTTTCCGCTTACGCCGCTCAGTGGAGATGACGTCGACACGCGCGCTTTTGCCGCACTGGTCGAGCGCCTGGCCGCATCCGGGGTGGACTCGATGGGCATTCTTGGCTCCACCGGCAGCTATGCCTATCTGGAGAAAACCGAGCGCAAGCGCGTGCTGCGCGAGGCCCTCGCCCATGCCGGCGGCGTACCAGTGATCGTCGGCGTCGGCGCCCTGTGCACCCGCGACGTGCTGGAACTGGCCAGGGATGCCGAAGATGCCGGCGCTTCCGGCCTGCTGCTGGCGCCGGTGTCCTACCAGCCGCTGAAGGAACACGAGGTCTACACACTGTTCGAATCGGTGAGCATGGCAGTGCGCACCCCGATCTGCGTCTACGACAATCCCGGCACCACCCGCTTCCAGTTCTCCGATGAGCTGCATGGGCGGATCGCCGCGCTACCCAACATCGGCTCGATCAAGATCCCGCGCCTCTCCGACGACCCGGCCGCAGCCGCGGTACGCGTTGCCACGCTGCGCGCCCACATTCCGGCGCACGTCACGCTGGGGATCAGTGGTGACGCCGCCGCCGTGCGCGGACTGGCCGCGGGCTGCGATGGCTGGTACTCGGTGATCGCTGGCCTGTTCCCCGAGGCAGCGCTGCGCATCACCCACGCAGCGCGCAGTGGTGACATGCCCACCGCTGAGGCGGCGTCCGCGCGGTTGGCACCGCTCTGGGCGCTGTACGACCGATTCGGCGGCATCCGCGTGATGGCATGCGCTGCCGCGCTGATGGGCCTGTGCAGTGACGACTGCCTGCCGCGGCCGTTGCTTGGGCTGCAGGGCAATGAGCGGGCGCAGGTGGCCGAAGTGCTGCAGCACCTCGCCCTGCACTGAAAAAGGGGACGGAGGGAATCAAGTTGTTTGTGCCTCAAACGACTTGATTCCCTCCGCCCCCTTTTCTCGTGCTATCTGTACGACGCTGCAGATTTCAAAACGCGCGTCGACGTATAACCCATCGTCCCCAGCATGATCTGCATCTGCACCTCGCTGGCTTCGGCTCGCGGCCCGATCCAGACTTCGCGGATTGCCTCGACCCTGTCGGGCAACCGCAGGTCCGAGTACGGGGTAGGATTTGTACCGCGCATGAGGAATTTCAGCTCTGAAGCCGCCTTCTGTCGCGAGGGGTAGGCGAGCTTCAGCATGGGCCCCACACCGTCCACGACGATAGGATTGGACAGCCGAACCTCGGATTCCTCACTGAATGCGGGATTCTTCATGCCAGCCGTTTCTATAAGCAGCCCCATGATGGCCCACCTCACTTTTTCCGGATCAAGTCCTGCCGGCGTTGCGGAACTGATCAGAATCTGCTTGAACGCATTCCCCAGCATTCTGCGCTGCGCATCAACGTCATAACAAACGCGAATCTTGCTACCTTTCATCGCGGCGATGGATTTCGCGGAGAAACCAACGCAGAACCCTGCCCCGTTGTTCGCATAGGCACGCCACTGGCTGAGCTGGTCTCTTCTTGTGGAGAAGCAGCAGGCGAGCACCTTGAACATGTTGCGGCCCGACGCCAGGTACTCATCAATGGGAGTCCTGGTCTTGACCACCCTGGTCACTTCATCGCTGGCCAGAATCTCTCCCAGCAGCTTCGTTCCCCAACTCAGTTCCATTGAGTCGTTCATCGTTGTGAGATCACAAAGACGAAGGGTTCCGTGGCTGAGAATCGCCAGGAGGGTATCTGCGGAGCAGTAGTGATACAGCAGCTCGTCTTTGCTCTCCGGGAGGTACCGCAATTCGGGCATCAACGACATCAGCTCCTCCCTGAGCTCGGGCGGCGGGGCCAGACGATGGCCAACGACCCCGCATGCAGCAGGCAGAAACGGGCCGCCGCGATACGCTATCCATTATGGTGACCCCGGCCCGATTCGAACGGGCGACCTTCCCCTTAGGAGGGGGACGCTCTATCCAGCTGAGCTACGGGGCCATGCAGCCGGGAAGTTTACAGGCAACACGCCCTGCCCTCCAAGCATTCATGTTCCAACCCGGCTGCGCTGGCGCGTTGCACCATGGCCGCACGGGCCGCTCTGCTACCATCGGCGATTCAGTTCATCGCGCCCCCCACCTGCCCGCGATGGCACCAAACAACGTAACGAAACACAGGAGTCTGCATGTCTTCCGAGCTGCTCAAGTCCCTTGGCCTGGACGCGATCAACGCTGGCACGTACCTGGGCAACGGGGAGTGGTCGAGCGCGACCAGCGGTGAGCTGATCACCCCGGTCAACCCGACCACCGGCGAGCCGATCGCGCAGGTCCGCGCGACCACCGAGGCCGAGTACGACACCGTCGTCGCCCGTGCCCAGGAAGCCTTCAAGGTCTGGCGCACCACCCCGGCCCCGCGCCGCGGCGAAGCCGTGCGCCTGTGCGGCGAAGCGCTGCGCAAGCACAAGGACGCCCTCGGTTCGCTGGTCGCCCTGGAAATGGGCAAGAGCAAGCCGGAAGGCGACGGCGAAGTGCAGGAGATGATCGACATCGCCGATTTCGCCGTCGGCCAGAGCCGCATGCTGTACGGCTACACCATGCATTCCGAGCGCCCCGGCCACCGCATGTACGAGCAGTACCACCCGCTGGGCCTGGTCGGCATCATCTCGGCCTTCAACTTCCCGGTCGCGGTGTGGAGCTGGAATTCGTTCCTGGCCGCCATCTGTGGCGACGTGTGCATCTGGAAACCGTCCAACAAGACCCCGCTAACCGCCATCGCCTCGCTGAAGATCTGCAACGACGCGCTGCGCGAAGCCGGCTTCCCGGACATCTTCTTCCTGATCAACGACGCCGGTACTGCGCTGTCGGAAAAGATGGTCGATGACCGCCGCGTACCGCTGATCAGCTTCACCGGCTCGACCCAGGTCGGCCGCACCGTCAACGAAAAGGTCGCGCGCCGCCTTGGCCGCTGCCTGCTGGAGCTGGGCGGCAACAACGCCATCATCCTGGACGAAACCGCCGACCTGAAGCTGGCCGTGCCGGGCATCGTGTTCGGTGCGGTCGGTACCGCCGGCCAGCGCTGCACCACCACCCGCCGCCTGATCGTGCACCGCTCGATCTACGCCGACGTGCTGGCCACGCTGGTCAAGGCGTACAAGCAGGTCGAAGGCAAGATCGGCGATCCGACCGACGCCGCCAACCTGATGGGCCCGCTGAACAGCGACGGCGCCGTGCAGCAGTTCCTCGATGCCATCGCCCAGGCCAAGGCCGCCGGCGGCACCATCGAAACCGGTGGCACCCGCATCGACCGTGCCGGCAACTTCGTCCTGCCGGCGATTGTCTCGGGCCTGAAGAACAGCGACGCCGTGGTCCAGCATGAGACCTTCGCGCCGATCCTGTACGTGATGCCGTACGACAGCCTCGACGAAGCCATCGACATGCAGAACGGCGTGCCGCAGGGCCTGTCGTCCTCGATCTTCACCACCAACCTCAAGACTGCCGAGAAGTTCCTGTCGGCCGCCGGCAGCGACTGCGGCATCGCCAACATCAACATCGGCACGTCCGGTGCGGAAATCGGTGGCGCCTTCGGTGGCGAGAAGGACACCGGCGGTGGCCGCGAGTCCGGCTCGGATGCGTGGAAGGTCTACATGCGCCGCCAGACCAACACCATCAACTATTCGGATTCGCTGCCGCTGGCCCAGGGCATCAAGTTCGACCTGTGATGGACAACGCCGCACCCACGGCACCGGATCGGATCCCCGCAGGGGCTCCGATCCTTGACTACAGTGGCCGCCGCGTGCTGATCGCCGGTGGCAGCAAGGGCATCGGTCGTGAAATGGCGCTGGCGTTTGCCGGCGCCGGTGCGCAGGTTTCGGTCTGCGCCCGCGGCCAGTCCGGTCTGGACGCGCTGCGCGCCAATGCGACCGCACAGGGCGCCGCGCTGCACACGTTCGCCGCCGACCTGGCCGACACCGGTCAGATCCAGGGCTGGCTGCAGGCCGCCGCCGACGCACTCGGTGGCATCGACGTGCTGGTCAACAATGCCACCGGCTACGGCATGGCCGACGACGAGGACGGATGGGCCGCCAGCCTGCAGGTGGACCTGATGGCGGCGGTACGGGCTTCGCGACTGTCCTTGCCGTGGCTGCGCATGTCCGACGACGCCTGCATTCTCAATCTGTCTTCGATTGCCGCGCAGCAGCCGCGCCCCGGTGGCGCGCCCTATGCCGCAGCGAAGGCTGCGCTCTCGCACTACACCACCTCGCAGGCGCTGGCGCTGGCCAAGGACCGGATCCGGGTCAATGCCATCGCGCCCGGCTCGATCGAATTCGACGACGGCCTGTGGGACCGCCGCCGCAGCGAAGATCCCGCGTTGTACCACGCCACCCTGGCGAAGATCCCGTTCGGCCGCTTCGGCCACCCGCGCGAGATCGCCGACGCTGCGCTGTTCCTGTGCTCGCCGCTGGCGCGCTGGATCACCGGCAGCGTACTCAACGTGGATGGCGGCCAGGTGCTGATGGGCTGACACCGGCATCCCGGTAGCTGCCAACCTTGGTTGGCATGCCGTTCGTCGACCAAGACCGACGCCTGCCATCGCATTCACCGGGCATGGGATTGCCCGGGCAGAGGCACTATCATGTGCACACTGCCAAGGAGGACCCCGATGAGCGTGGCACCCCGACAGACAAGCGCCCTGGCCGTGGTCAGCCTGGTCATGGGCATCGCCAGCTGGACCGTCCTGCCCTTCGTGGCCAGCATCGTCGCCATCGTCACCGGCCACATGGCCCGCGCCGAAATCCGCCGCCGCCCGCTTGAACTTGAAGGTGACGGCCTGGCCGTCACCGGCCTGGTGCTGGGCTGGGTGATGGTCGGCGCGGTGATCGCCGCGATCCTGGTCTTCATCCTGTTCTTCGGCGGCCTGGCCTGGCTCGCCGCTGTATCGAACTGACCGCCATGACCGCCTCCGACAGCACTGAACGCTTCAGCAGCCGCGTCGCCGACTACGTCCGCTACCGGCCCGATTACCCGCCCGCGCTGCTGCAATGGCTGCACGGCCCGATGGGCGTCAGCCATCAGGCGCAGGTGGCCGACATCGGCGCCGGCACCGGCATTTCCAGCCGCCTGTTCCTGGCCACCGGCCATCCGGTGGTGGCCGTTGAGCCGAATGCGGCCATGCGCGGCGCCGCCGAAGCGTGGCTGGCACCGCAGTATCCGCAGTTCCGTGCGGTCGACGGCCGCGCCGAAGCAACCGGCCTGGATGCTGCCAGCATCGATCTGGTGAGCGTCGCGCAGGCCTTCCACTGGTTCGACACCGTGGCGGTGCGCGCCGAGTGGCAGCGCATCCTGCGCCCGGGCGGCCAGTCACTGATCTACTGGAACTCGCGCCTGCTCGACGCCAGCCCGTTCCTGGTCGGCTACGAGCAGCTGCTGCTGGACTACGGCACCGACTACAGCGCGGTGGCCGAACGCTACCAGGACGACGCCACCATGCAGGCCTGGTTCGGTAGTGGGCTGCGCGGCATGGTGCAGCTGCCGAACGTGCAGTACCTGGACCTGGACGCCCTGCGCGGTCGCCTGTTGTCTTCTTCCTACGCACCGCAACCTGGTCATCCGCGCCACGCGCCGATGATCGATGCCCTGCAGGACCTGTTCGCCGCCCACGCGGTCGACGGCCAGGTCGCTTTTGAATATCAAACCCGAGCCTTCCTCGGCACGCTGGACTGAACCGACGCATGTATTCGCTTGCCCGCCCCTTCCTGTTCTCGCTCGACGCCGAGCGCGCCCACGGCCTCGGCCTGTCCGCACTGGACCTGGCCTATCGCACCGGCACCACGCCGCTGCTGGCCGCCCGCATCGCGCCGATGCCGAGCACCGTGTTCGGGCTGACCTTCCCCAATCCGGTCGGCCTGGCTGCCGGCCTGGACAAGAACGGCGAGCACATCGATGCGCTGTTCGCGCTCGGCTTCGGCTTCGTCGAGATCGGCACCATCACCCCGCGCCCGCAGGCCGGCAACCCGCAGCCGCGCCTGTTCCGCCTGCCGGAACACAACGCGATCATCAACCGCATGGGCTTCAACAATGCGGGCGTGGATGCGCTGGTGCGCAACGTCGAGCGCGCGCGCAACCGCCGTGGCCTGCTCGGCATCAACATCGGCAAGAACAAGGACACCCCCAACGAACAGGCCGTGGATGACTACATCGCCTGCCTGGACAAGGTGTACCCGCTGGCGGACTACATCACCGTCAACATCTCCTCGCCCAACACCGCCGGCCTGCGTGAGCTGCAGGAAGAAACCGCGCTGCGCCAGCTGGTCAGCCAGCTGCGCGACCGCCAGGAGGCACTGGCCGCCCGGCACGGCCGCCGCGTGCCGATGCTGGTGAAGGTGGCGCCGGACCTGAGCGAGCGTGACATCGATGCTGCCGCGCGCGTGCTGGGCGAACTGAAGGTGGACGGCGTGATCGCCACCAACACCACCGTCGACCACAGCAAGGTGGCCGGCGACCCGTTGGCCAATGAAGCCGGCGGCCTGTCCGGCGCCCCGGTGCTGGAGCAGTCCACGCTGGTGCTGCGCCGCCTGCGCGCGCGCCTGCCCGAATCGGTGCCGCTGGTCGGTGTCGGCGGCATCCTGTCCGGTGCCGATGCAGTGGCCAAGATGGCCGCCGGTGCCGCGCTGGTGCAGTGCTACAGCGGCCTGATCTTCCGTGGCCCGGCGCTGGTCTCCGAGTGCGTGGAGGCGATCCGTCGCCGCCGCGAAGCGCCCAGCCGCGGCGCGGTGGCGCCGCTGTGAGCGCGCCCATGGACACCGCCGACGGCGCCGCACCGCTGCGCTGGACGCTCACCCGCAATGCGCCGCTGCAGGCGCTGAACACCTTCCACGTGCAGGCCAGCGCCGCACAGCTGCTGGAACTGCACGCCCCCGCACTGTTGCCGGACGTGCTGGCGCTGCCCGAGGTGGCCAACGGCCCGCTGCTGGTGCTGGGCAGCGGCAGCAACGTGCTGATCGCCGACGACCTGCCCGGCACCGTGCTGGTGTTCGGCAACCGTGACATCAGCTTCCTCGAACACCGCGCCGACCATGCCGTGATCCGCGCCGGTGCCGGCGTGCCCTGGCACGGTCTGGTGATGTGGTCGCTGCAGGAGGGCCTGTCCGGACTGGAGAACCTGGCGCTGATTCCCGGCACCGCCGGTGCCGCGCCGATCCAGAACATCGGCGCCTATGGCGCACAGATCGGCGAATTCATCCAGGCCGTCGAAGCCTGGGACTGCCACGAGCAGGCCTGGGTGCGGCTGGACAACGAACAGTGCGGCTTCGGGTACCGCGACAGCGTGTTCAAGCAGCAGATGGACCGCTACCTGATCACCGCCATCGAACTGAAGCTGCCGCTGCTGCATGACCTGCGCATGGACTACGCCGGCATCCGCGAGGAACTGCAGGCGCAGGGCGTGGAACTGCCCGGTGCGGTGGACGTGGCCAATGCGGTGATCGCGATCCGCCGCCGCAAGCTGCCGGACCCCGACGTGCTCGGCAACGCCGGCAGCTTCTTCAAGAACCCGGTGCTGCCGCTGGAGCAGGTCGATGTGCTGCTGCAGCACTTCCCCGATCTGCCGGTGTTCCCGTCCGACCAGGAAGGCAAGCGCAAGGTCTCGGCGGCCTGGATGATCGAGTCCTGCGGCTGGAAGGGTTTCCGCGAGGGCGATGCCGGCGTGGCCCCCAGCCATGCACTGGTACTGGTCAACCACGGCAACGCCACTGGCGCTGAACTGCTGGCACTGGCGCGCCGCATCTCGGCCTCGGTGCTGGAGAAGT
This sequence comes from Stenotrophomonas sp. YJH_SMC_57, assembly GCF_059369755.1. Classification (NCBI taxonomy): domain Bacteria; kingdom Pseudomonadati; phylum Pseudomonadota; class Gammaproteobacteria; order Lysobacterales; family Lysobacteraceae; genus Stenotrophomonas; species Stenotrophomonas sp. YJH_SMC_57. The sequence goes on along the minus strand of NZ_JCAFSZ010000007.1, from coordinate 217,636 downwards.
TCGGCGTGCCGATCGAACCGGAGCCCCGCCTGCTCGGCGCACAGTGGTGAACACCCCCACCCTCTCCCCAGGCGCCACCCCGATGCGGGCGGCGCTGCTGATGCTCGGCAGCACGATGGCGTTTGGCCTGATGGCGGTGGCGATCCGCTATGCCACCCGCTACGTGCCGACCCAGGAAGTGGCCTTCTTCCGCAACGCCTTCGGCCTGCTGGCGCTGTTGCCGATGCTGCTGCGCCCGGGCCACGCACCGCTGAAAACCCAGCAGTTGCCGCGTTATTTCCTGCGCAGCGCGATCGGCCTGGGCTCGATGCTGTGCGCCTTCTGGGCGCTGGGCCATCTGCCGCTGGCGCAGGCGGTTTCCCTGTCCTACTCCACCCCGCTGTTCGTCACGATTGCGGCGGTACTGTGGTTGGGCGAAACCGTGCGCGTGCGTCGCTGGGCAGCGGTGGTGGTCGGCTTCATCGGCGTGCTGGTGATCGTGCGCCCGGGTACCGCCGGCTTCACCGCCGGCAGCCTGGTGGCCGTGGCCGCCGCCCTGCTCAGTTCACTGGTGGCGATCCAGATCAAGCAGCTCACCCGCGTCGACAGCGCCGACACCGTGGTGCTCTACACCTACGTCTTCTGGGTGCCGCTGTCGCTGGTTCCGGCCCTGTTCGTCTGGGTCTGGCCAACCGGCACCGCCTGGTTGTGGCTGCTGGCCACCGGCGTGCTGGGCACCATCGGCCAGCTGTTGTGGACACGCGCGTTGCGCCTGGGCGAAGTCTCGGCACTGACCCCGATCAGCTTCCTGCAGCTGCCGCTGGTGACGCTGTTTGGCTGGCTGCTGTTCAACGAAAGCGTGGACCGCTGGACGATCATCGGCGCCGGCATCATCCTTGCCGCCAACGCCTACATCGCCCACCGCGAAGCCGTGCTGTCACGCCGCGCCGCCAGTGCCGCCGCCTCCGCCGCAGCCAAACCTGCCGAGTAGGTCTCCCTATAGCGTCGAGCCATGCTCGACGCATCGCGCGCAGCGCGAAGAATCATAAATGGCAGGTGACGTGCGTTTACAGCGCCCGATACGCCCGCTCCGCCGCATCGAACACATTGCCCGGAGCAAACTGCTCCCCCAGGTAATGCAGCGATTGCCGGCGCAACTGCGGAGAACGCTCTTCTCCATCGCTGCCCAGCAGGACCTGCTGGAACTCGATCAGGTCCTGCAGGATGCGCCAGTGGCGGTACCACGCGATCCAGCGCGGATCTCCCAGGTCGCTGCCATAGCCCGCTGCGAAATCAAGCGGATTCTCGCGACCCCAACGCCCGCCCACGGCGCCACCGATGAACATCAGGTCGCGCTCGCGTGGCGCCAGCGACAGGCCATCCCAATCGATCAGATGCAGGCCACCATCGTTCCCCATCAGTAGATTGCCGGCATGCAGGTCGGTGTGGCACAGGTGCAGATCGACCGGTGCATCCTTCAATGCAGCGTGCAGCTCCAGCGCGCTCGCATGCAGCGCCGCGATGCGCGCATGCTGCTGATCCCAGACCGAAGCGAATGCGCGGCCCAGACCGTCCTGCGCCACCGCCAGCCCCTCACCCACCAGCCACTGCCCGACCGTCTCCAGGGCGCCGGTTTCCATCCGCACGGTGGGCAGCGCCTGCTGCAGCTCCGCTGGCAGCTGCGCCGCGTGCAGGCGTCGCAGCACTTCGCCCAGCCGCTTCCACTGCGTGCGGCTCAGCGCCGCCTCGAAGCCGGACTGCCCTTCGATGTAGGAGAACAAGGTGAACTGCAGCCCCCAGCGTTGTACCGACGCGCCTCCCGTCAACGCCGGCCAGGGCGCGACGATCTCCTCGATACCCAGCGTGCCGCGCAGCCAGTGCAGGCTGTCCCAGACTGCTGGATCGACCTGGTAGGTGCGGCACTTCAACCACCATTGCCCGCGCCGCGCATCGACGCGATACACGCTGGCGTTGGCATCGGCGCCCACCGGGCGCGGCACCACTGCGTTCGCCGTGATGGCATAGGACTGCTGCAGGACTTCGCCGAGATGCTGCGCCGAAGCGGATGACATGGATGCAAACGGAAAGTATTACCTGCCGCTACTATCGCAGATGCGTTCGCTACGACACAGACATGTCCGTCACAACATCGTGCGTCGCGACCCAAGGGCTAACCCGCGATGCGCCGCATCACCATTTCCAGAGGGCCGCGCGCGAACTGCCATGACCACAACCACGCCGCCCCGGTCGCCAGCAGCAGGAACAGCAGCGCCCACAGCAGCACCGAGGCGAGCGAGGCACGGCCATCCAGCAGGCCCAGGCTTTCCAGCGTGCCCATGCCCAGCAGGATGTGCGCGACGTACAGGGTCAGGGTCATTCGCCCGGCCGCGGTGAACGGTGCCAACCACTCGCCCGAGCGTAGACGCGCCAGCCACAGGCAGGCCGCGATGACACTGCAGGCCGCGCCCGCGCCCGTCAGCACATAGGCCGGCCCCGGCGGCATCGGCTGCGTTCCCAGCCACGGCTGCCAGGGCGTTCCCTGCGCCAGCTGCTGCACGCCATGCCCGGTCCCGATCAGCAGCAGGCCCAGCACCAGCAGTGCGCGCTGCGCCCGAGGCTGCGACAACGGCAGGCGCGCCAGCAGCATGCCCAGCAGAAAGAAGCACAGCCACGGCAGCAACGGATGGAAGCCGTTGAACAACAGGTTGCGCGCCATGCCAGGCCACCGCCACAGGCCGGCATACTCCAGCGTCTGCCAGTTCCAGCCTTCGCTGTAGTCCCACTGCAGCAGCGCCCAGAACGAACCCGCGGCCAGGCCGACGATGCTGGCCAGCAACAACCATGGCGACGCACGCAGCCACAGCACCGCCAGCGCGAAGTACACCGCGTAGTAGTGCAGGATATCGGCCGGGAACAGCGTCAGGTTGAGCAGGCCCAGCACCAGCAGGAACAGTGCGCGCCGCCAGGTCTGCACGCTGGCCGGCCACCATCCCTGCCGCCGCGTGGCCAGCACCAGTCCCAGCCCGGCCAGCGTAACGAAGGTGGCCGAGGCCTTGCCTTCCAGCAGGTGGAAGAAGCCTGCCAACCCACCCGTACCCTCTGCGGGCACGGCCATCGCCAGGCGGAAATTGACCAGCACCATGCCGGCCAGTGCGAGGTAGCGTGCCAGGTCCAGGCCGTGCAGGCGCCGGTCATCGACGCTCATGCGCGCGCACCCAGCAGCAGCGCCAGCAGCCCGATATCCAGCGGCTCACCATCCGCCTCATCGGCCTCGCCCAGCCCTCGGCGCAATGCATCGCTTTCGATGGCATCCAGCAGCACCTGCGCCTGCAGTGGCGGAGCCAGCGCCGGGCGCCGCCGCTCGCGCTGTGCCACGCGCTGCAGGGCATCGGCCAGAGCCTGTTGCAGCTGCCTGCGATTGGCCGCGAAAGCCTCGGCCACGGCGGGGGTACGTGCACTCTCGGCCAGCACCTCGACCGCAAGCGTCGCCCACTGCGGCTGCCGGCACAGCGCATGCAGATCCAGCAGGAACGCCATCACCTGTGTGCGCTCGCCGTCGGCGGCCGCCAGCCGCTGAAGCATCGGTGCCAGTTCTTCGCTCTCGGCCACTGCTACCGCGAGGATGATCGCCTCCTTGCCCGGAAAATGGTTGTAGAGGTTGCCCAGGCTGACGCCGGCCGCCTGCGCGATGTCGCGCATGCTGGTCTGGTGGAAGCCCTTGGCCAGGAAGCACTGCAGCGCCGCCTGCAGGATCAGGGCCACGCGCTGCTCATTGCGTTCGATTCGGCTCATGGCGCGAATAATGAACGAACGTTCGTCCATTTCAAGCGCCCGCGAAGCCACCGGCAGGCCGGCGTTCAGCCCCCGCTCGCTTCAGAAGAACTCGTCGAGCAATCGATAGAACGCCAGCCGCCGCTCATCGGCGATCACGCCGTAACGCTGGAACAGCGGCGCCACCCAGCGCGTGTCACCAAAATTGTGCACGAGGCTGCGCGCGGCCAATGCCAGGTCCTGGTAGCGGTCGGCCACGCCCAAGCGCCCGCAATCGATGAAACCGCTGAAGCGGCCGTCAGCCACCATCAGGTTGGGCAGGCAGGCATCGCCATGGCAGACCACCCGGTCTTCGTGCGCCGGCCGGCTCGCGCAAAGCTCGACAAAGACCTGTTGCGCGCTCTGGCCCAGGCGTTCGTCATCGAAGTCGTCGGCGTCGACCACACCGGCCTCGACGCGTGCCTGCGCGGCATGGAGGCGCGACGCCAACCGCTGGTCGAACGGACAGGTTGACACCGGCAAGGCATGCAGGTCGCGCAATGCGTCAGCCAGCACCACTACCACCTGTCGGGGTGGCAGATCCACTGACGTGGCCAGGTCGCGGCCTGGCAGCGCACTCATCAGCAACCAGCGCCGGCCCGCTTCTTCGGCAGTGGCCATCACCGTCGGTGCGGGCTGCCCCTGTGCCTGCAACCAGCGCAGGCGTGCGATCTCATCACCCAGTTCACTGAAGGCATCGATCACTTCCGATTTCAGGAACGCATCGGCCTGCCCTGGCCGGTGCACGCGGGCAACATCAGCGCGCGAAACGCCGATCGACTGCCGCTCAAAACGCGCGCCGGCCAGCGCTTCCTGCCAGGCGTGAGGCAGGGGCATGCCATCCATGCGCGCGTGGGTTGCTTCCATGCCGGGAAACGCCTGTTGCCGATGACTGCACGGATTCTCGCTCATCCGGCATGCCCCCCGTCAACAGCACCAATGATGGAGCTGTGCCTGGCGCGCTGAACATTCCCGTTACGGAACGGCATGCATGGATGGACGAACGGCCACGCGCCGTCCACATTGTCGCCGACTGCCACGGGCCCTGCTGCGTGCTGTCCAACGATGCGCTGGCGATGCTGGACGAGGCCGGACTGGCGGCGCAGCAGCTCCCCGCCGGCTACCCCGAATGGAAGGCGTCCGGCCTGCAGGTGAATCTGCCCCGGCACTGAGCGAGACCACTGTCATGGATGATGCGTTTGCCCCGATGATCGATGCCAGCTGGCGGCGCATCTGCGGGGGTGAGCGCATGCTGCAGGACGATCCCCTGCTGTACCTGGCCTGCAGCGATGATTTAGACGAGGGTGAGGACGGCATGCTGCTGCAACCGTTTGCTGGTCCTGCGCGCGCGGTGCTGCGCCCAGTCCTGGCGGAACGCCTGCAACTGTACGCACGCGCGCATTGGACACTCGCACAGCTGCGGCAGCGGCTGATCGACGTCGGCCAGCGCACGCATGGCGCCGACCGCCTCTTCTATTTCCCTGCTGCAGAACTTGCGGCACTGGCCGAGCACCCTGCACCGCCCCACATCCGCCGCCTCGCTCCAGCCGACACTGCTGTGTTCAGTGCGTTCCAGGCCAGCGCCAGCAAGGGGGATCTCGATGCGGCCTGGGTCGAGCTCGACCACTGGCAGGTGTTCGGTGCCTTCGACGGCGAGCAGCTGGTCGCGGCCGGCAGCCTGTACCCGTGGAGCCTGGATCCGGCACTCGCCGACATGGGCGTGCTGACACTGCCCGAAGCCCGTGGGCGTGGTCATGCACGCCGGCTCGTGCAGACGATGGCCATATCCGCCCAGGCCTCCGGGTTGCAGCCGCAGTACCGATGCCAGCTCGACAACACGGCCTCCATCACCACTGCCGAACGCAGCGGCCTGCGCGCGTTCGGCGACTGGGACCTCATCCTGGCGGCCCACTGATGCCGCCACTGCACAACCAAGGAAGCAACATGAAATTGATGATCATCGGCGCTAGCAGAGGCCTGGGACGCGCGTTCGTGGAAGGCCTCTGTGCCCCGGGTGACACTGTGATTGGTGTCTCGCGCACCCGCCCGCGCGGCATCGCCTGCCCTGACGACGTCACTCTGCAATGGATCGAAGCAGACCTGTCCCGGCCCACCGCAGCGGCCGACCACATCGCAGCGCAGGCACCGGCCGATATCGATGTGCTGATCCACAACCTGGGCATCTGGGAAGACAAGGCCTTCAGCGACGAATACGCCTTTCTCGATGAAAGCGATACCGCGCTCGCGCAGCTGGTCGACGTCAACATCACCGCCACCCTGATGCTGCTGCAGCGCCTGTTGCCCCGTGTATTGAATGCAGCACGGCCACAGCTGGTGCTGACCGGTTCCACCTCGGCACTGCCGCGCAGCGGCCGCCCGGAAGTGGCCTTCGGCGCTTCGAAGTTCGCGCTCAACGGCATCGCCGATACGCTGCGCGAAGGCTTCCGCGAGCGCCGCCTGGCGGTCACCAGCCTGCAGCTGGGTTATCTCAATACCGACGACGCACTGGCGGTACCGGTGGCTGACGCCGCAGCGCGCGGCGAAGGCGGGCTGGTGCCCGTGCACGACGTGGTGGCCATGGTGCGTGCACTGCTGCAGCTATCGCCCTCGGGCTTCGTGCGCGAACTGGTGCTACCGGCCATCGCCGACCCGCGCTACTGACCACGGCGGCCAGCGCAGGGAGGCGTCAGTGGCCGCGCGCGCGGCCGTGGTTTACCCTGCTCCTCACTGGCCGTCGGTCACAGGCGGGAACCTGCTATGGATGCGCTTTCACGGGTTACGGCCCAGGTCCTGGACAGTGCCCTGCCCAGCCTGCCGCTGTACCTGCTGCAGGCCACCGCCGTCATCGGCATGATCGGCGTGCTGCTGATCGCCACCCGCCGCGCCGGCCATGCCATCGAAGGGCGCCGCCTGTATGTGGGCGTGGCGCTGGGCCTGATCTACCTGTTCAATTCCTGGTTCGTGGCCGGCTATACCCAGGGCGTGGTCAAGCTCCACCTCGGCTTCGACATCCTACTGGTCAGCGGCCTGCTCGGTGGCTGGCGCGGCGGCCTGGCCTGCCTGGCCGCCAGCCTGCTGGCCCGCTACCAGTTCTCCGGCACCCAGTTCTTCCTGCCCGCGGCCCTTGAATCCCTGCTGCAGATGCTGGCCGGCATCTGGCTGCGCAGGCGCCTGCACCCGCGCATGCTCAACGAACTCTCGCTGCCGATGATCCTGCAGGCCTGGGGCGTGCGCATCGGCGTGACCGCGCTGGGCCTGGCCCTCGGCGTGGCGATCATCGGCGCCGATCAGCTGCCGGTAACAGAACTGGCGATCCAGCGCCTGCTGGCATTGCCCGTGTCGCTGTTGATGCTGGGCGCCGTGTTCGCACTGGTCTACAACGATGCGCAGATCGATGCCCAGCGCCAGCGCGAGCAGGCCTGGCTGCGCATCGACCCGATCAGCGGCCTGCCCAACATGCGCGCGCTCGGCGAACGCCTGCAGCACTATTGGCGCGACAACGACGGCATCGGTCATGCCTGCCTGATCGTCGCCGAGATGGGCAACCTGCGTGACCTGCGGCTGCGTTATGGGCCGCTGCAGGACAACGGACTGTGGCGGCGCGACAGCGGCGACGATGTGCGCCGCCTGCTGCCATCACTGCCTGCGGACAGGCTGGAGATCTATCAGTTCGGTGATGCCGCGCTGGCGATCCTGGTGCAGGGCCTGTCGTTGCCGGAACTGCGCACGCAGCCCCGCATCACCGAACTGGCGTCCGGGCTGGCCGAGCGCATCAGCGAGGAGTGGCCAGGCTTCCGGCCGCTGGTCCGCTGCGCGGTGGTCGAACTGAAGCCGCCCGGTGACGCCGACGACGGGCACCTGCCCTTCCGCGCGATCACGCTGGCGTTGAGCGCGATCAAGTCGGGCGTCGTGTTCTTCGACGATCCGGTCCAGCGCGACAGCGAGATCGACGTGCTGATCGAAGGTGCACTGGAACGCTGGCTCCGCCAAGGCGACGCGCCGTTGTGCTACCAGCCCAAGCATCGCCTGCAGGACCGGCGCCTGGTCGGTGCCGAAGCGTTGCTGCGCATGCGCGACGGCGAGGGCCGGATGGTCACGCCGATGCGGGTGATCTCGCTGCTGCGCCGCCAGGGCCGCCTGGCCGACCTGGAATGGGCCACGCTGCAGTCAGCCATCCACTTCCTGCAGCAGTGCCGGGGTGAGGGCCTGCAACTGACCGTGGCGGTCAATGTCTCCGCCGAGTCGCTGCGCCTGCCCCGTTTCGGCCTGCGCCTGCAGGAACTGCTGCAGCTGCATGATGTGCCCGGGACGATGCTGCGCCTGGAAATCGTCGAGTGGACCGAGATCGTCGAACGCGATGTGGTCGATGCCAACATCGCGCAATTGCTGGCCGCCGAAGTGACCTTGTCCCTGGATGATTTCGGTGCGGGCTACTCGACCCTGATCCTGCTCTCGCAGCTGGCCATCGCCGAGGTCAAGATCGAGCAGGCGTTGATCGCCACGCTGTCCGATGCCAAGTCACAGTCGATCGTGCGCTTCATCGTTGAAGTCGCGCATCGCTGCGGCGCGATCGTGGTGGCCGAAGGCACCGAGACCCTGGCACAGGAACAGCAGCTGCGCGCACTGGGCGTGGATGTCGGCCAGGGCTATCTGTACTCGGCTGCGCTACCGGCGGATGAATTCCGTCGTTTCGCCGCCGGCTAGATCGCGTAGTAGCCCAGGAACATCGCCACCGCCGACTCGGCCACGCGCGCGCGTTCCTCGGCGTTCAACGGCGCCTGCCCCATCGTCACCTGCGGCCAGAACGCAAAGCTCTTCACCAGGCCGTGCAGCTGGTGCCCGGCAAACTCCGGATCGACCGCACGCAGGCGCCCATCGGCAATCGCCGCGCGTATCCACGCACTCTCGCCGCTTTCCTTCTCGCCCATGCGGCAAACGATCGCCTGCGCGCGCTCCGGCGAATGGATGATCTCGGCCATCGCCACCCGCGCCAGATCGATGAAGTTGGCGTCGCTGAGCAGCTCCAGTTTCTGCCCCACAAGCTGCAGCAGCTGTGCCGGCAGCGGCTGGTCGGCGCGGTACGGCAGGGTGTCGCTGGCCGCGCTGCGCTCCCACAGCTCCTCCAGGATCATCGAGAACAACGCTTCCTTGCTTGGGAAGTGGTTGTAGACGGTGCGCTTGGAGACTCCGGCCGCTTCGGCGATGCGGTCCATGCTGGTGGCCTCGTAACCCGATGCACGGAACTCCTCCACCGCCGCGCGCACGATGGCGTCGCGTTTGCGGTCGGTCAGGCGTTGCGGGGCACGGGGCATGGCAGGAACCAGTCAGCTGAACGGATGCGTACACTTTACACCGACCAGTGTACTTTTGAAAAACACGAAACTACACTGTGCAGTGTACCCAGCGGACGTCACCCATGAAGCGCCTGCTCCTTGTCCTTTTGCTTGGAATCCTCGCCGTGACCGCCTACACCTTCTGCAAGTCCTGGTCCCTTCCCGACTTCCCCGATTCGCCGCAGTACCGCGACGGCAAGTTCCGCAACGCCCTGCCACGGCCGGCAATGGGCCTGCGCGACGGCGTGGAGATCTGGTGGACGTTCCTGTTCAACAAGCCCAAGGGCACGGTGCCGGCGCACCCCATTCCGGTGCTGCCGCTGGACCGCGCCCGCCTGGACGCCGCGCCCGACCGCAGCCTGTTCCGGCTCGGGCACTCGACGATCCTGCTGAAGCTGCGCGGCCAGTATTGGCTGACCGACCCGGTATTCTCCGAGCGCGCCTCTCCGGTGCAGTGGATGGGCCCGGCGCGTTTCCACGCGCCCCCCATCAGCATCGACGAACTGCCGCCGATCGCCGGTGTGATCCTCTCGCACAACCACTACGACCATCTCGACCACGCCGCGGTGATGCAGCTGGCCGGCAAGACCGCGCGTTTCATTGCGCCGCTGGGGGTGGGCGACCAGCTCATCGCCTGGGGCGTGGATGCCGCCAAGGTGGAACAGCTGGACTGGTGGCAGTCGACCGAAGCCAGCGGCCTGCGCCTGACCGCCACCCCGGGCCAGCACTTTTCCGGCCGTGGGCTGGGCGACAGTGATCGCAGCCTGTGGGCGTCCTGGGTCATCCAGGACGGCGACTTCCGCATCTTCTTCAGTGGCGACACCGGCTACTTCGATGGCTTCAAGGCCATCGGCGAGAAGTACGGCCCGTTCGACCTCACCATGATCGAAACCGGCGCCTATGACCCACGCTGGGCGTTCGTGCACATGCAACCGGAACAGACCCTGCAGGCGCACCTGGATCTGCGCGGCAAGTGGCTGCTGCCGATCCACAACGGAACCTTCGATCTGGCCCTGCATGCCTGGCAACAACCGTTCGAGCGCATCACCGCCCTGGCGAAGGCAAACAGCGTGCCGGTGGCCACGCCGATGATGGGCGAAGCGCTGGACATGCAGGCGCCGAGCGCCGGCACGCGCTGGTGGGAGCAGGTGCAGTTGTAGCCTGCCACCGCGCCCTGCCTGGAACCCTCTGCCGCCCCCGCCTCGCGCGGGTGCTGCAGCAGCACAGCTGTGGCGGCCCGGGCGGGGACGTACAGCGGGTCGGCGGCCTGATTGTTCGGCTACCCGGATGATGTTGCCGGATCAAGGGGGATTATCCGTCCGGCAATTACGCTCAGGATGACCGTGCGCCATGTGGGTGCGCCTTCCTGGATCTGAACATGAACATCGCTTCCTCAGCCCCCGTTGCCCTTGTCACCGGCGGCTCGCGCGGCATCGGCGCCGCCATCTCCCGCCGCCTCGCCGCCGACGGCTTTGCCGTTGCCATCAACTATGCCGGCCGTCACCAAGAGGCCGAAGCACTGGCCAACGAGCTGATGGCCAAGGGTGGCCAGGCCATCGCGCTTCAAGCCGATGTCGCCAAGCCGCAGTCCGTGCACTCCCTGTTCGATGCGATCGAGGCACGTTTCGGCGGTGTCGATGTGGTCGTGAACAGTGCCGGGGTACTGGAACTCGCTTCGCTGGCCGAGAGCGAAGACACCCTGTTCGACCGCCTCATCGCCATCAACCTGAAGGGCGCGTTCAATGTGCTGCGCGAGAGCGCACGCCGTGTTCGCGACGGCGGCCGCATCGTCACCCTGTCCACCAGCGTGGTCGGATTCAAGCTCGAGCGCTATGGCGTCTATGCCGCAAGCAAGGCGGCGGTGGAAACCATGAGCGCCATCCTCAGCAAGGAACTGCGCGGCCGCGGCATCACCGTGAACGCGGTCGCACCGGGCCCGACGGCAACGAGCCTGTTCCTGGAAGGCAAATCAGCCGAGCTGATCGACCGGTTGGCAAAGATGAGCCCGCTTGAACGCCTGGGTACGCCGGATGACATCGCCGCTGCTGTGGCCTTCCTGGCCGGTGCCGACGGCGGATGGATCAACGGTCAGGTCCTGCGTGCCAACGGCGGCGCGGTCTGAGCCACGGGGAGACGCCATGAATCCGATCCCTGTTTCCCGCAGTGCCTACGCCCTCGTCACCGTGACCGCGGCGCTCACCGCGGCCTTCGCCGCAGCCGGAGCGCTGCATGCCGGCTGGCCGGTGTGGACGATGTTCATCGGTTGGATTGCCTTTTTCACGCGGCTGCAGGGCACGCGCTCCACGATCGAAAACCTGGCCTGCGTCTGGTTCGGGCTGGGCATCGGCGCATTGGCAACACTTGCAGTGGGCCTGCTCTCTCCCTCACTGGGTCCCTCGCTGGCCGTGCCCGCCGTCGTGCTGGTCGTAGCGCTGTGCGTGGTCGCCCTGCGTGGCCTGCCGGTATTGAACAACCTGCTGGGGTACTTCCTCGGTCTGGTCAGCTGGTTCGCGGCCCACCTTGAGCCCTCGCTGGCCCATCTCTCCGAACTGGCCGCGGCCAGCGCCCTCGGTTCACTGGCCGCCTGGACCGCGCACACCGTGCCGCAGCGCCTGTTGGCCCGCGCCCGGCAATGACCCTCTCTTCTTCTGGAGTTTCCATGTCGCACACCATCCTGATCACCGGCGCATCCTCCGGCTTCGGCCTGATGACCGCCAAGGCACTGGCCCTTGCCGGCCACGTCGTCTACGCCTCGATGCGCGAAACGCGCGGGCGCAATGCAACCCGCGTGGCCGACATCGCACAGTGGGCAGACGCGCATCACGCCGACCTTCGCAGCGTTGAACTGGACGTGCAGTCGGACGCGTCCAGCCAGGCGGCGGTCGAACAGGTTCTGGCCGAAGCAGGCGCGCTCGACGTCATCGTGCACAACGCCGGGCACATGGTGTTCGGGCCGGCTGAAGCATTCACCCCGGAGCAGCTGATGCAGCAGTACGACGTCAATGTGCTGGGCACACAGCGGGTGAACCGCGCCGCGCTGCCACACCTGCGCCGCCGTGGCAGCGGCCTGCTCGTCTGGATCGGCTCGTCCTCCACACGCGGTGGCACGCCACCGTTCCTTGCGCCCTACTTCGCCGCCAAGGCCGCCATGGATGCACTGGCGGTGTCCTATTCAACCGAACTGTCGCGGTGGGGCATCGAGACCACGATCATGGTGCCGGGTGCATTCACCAAGGGCACCAATCACTTCCTGCATTCGGGCACGCCCGCCGATACCGCCATCGTGGACGACTATGAGAATGGCCCGTATGCAGGTGTCGCCGACCAGGCACTGAAGGGCCTGGCAGGGCGGGAGCCTGCAGATGCCGATCCCGAGGAGGTCGCGCGGCAGATCGTGCGGGTGGTGGGCCTGCCACACGGACATCGGCCATTCCGGGTACATGTAGACCCCTCACAGGACGGCGCCGAAGTGGTCAATGCCGTTGCCGATCGCATGCGACGCGAAATGTACACCGCAATCGGTCTTGCAGACCTGCTCTCGCCACGGGGTTGAGCCCGGAAAGCCAGTGGACCTGCGGGGCGCCTTCGGGCGCCCTTTCGCAGGACGCCAGCGCGCGGGTGACAGCGCTGATGCGGTAGCCCGGCACTACGCCTTCGGCTGCAACCTGCGCCCTTCCCGGGCCAGATTCAACTGCAATGCGGCCGCGGCCAGTTCGGCCATTTCCGTGGTGACCTTCTCGCTGCCACGCGCGCGCAACCAACCCAGAATGTCGGCCAGGTGCCAGATGGAGGTTGAGCCGTCATGCACCGGGGACGGAAACGACTGCGGGTTGGCCAGCATCAGCTTCCGCATGTTCTGTCGCGACATCCCGAGCAGATCGGCTACATCCGTAAGCCCCACCAGATCCGGGCTCACCTCCACCAGTTCGGCACCCGGCACGGCCCGCTGCACATCATCCACTGCCGAGCACAGCGCGACCACCGCGCTGTCGGCGTCACGGCAGAAGGCCAGCGCCATCCTCCCCGGCAAGCCGCTGCCCAGAAGCGCGTCGTCACACCCCGCCTCCACCAGCCGCCGCTCAAGCACTCCGACGTCATCGTAAAGTTCGGGCAAGCGGTACTTCAGGGTGAAATTGAATTCCATCGTCTGCCACCTCGCTTCCGTCGAAGCCTGATTTCATTGCTCACGACTGCAGTTCTCGACCACGCGGCGCAAGGCGCGCGCATGGTTGCCAGGACTGCGCGGCGTGCTCCAGATGCTCACGACACAGAATTCTCCGCATCGGCAGTCGGTGTCGTTGTAAGGGCAATACATCCGGCCCCACGCATGGCTCCCACCTACACGGAGGCTCCAGCCTCGAGCTTCCGCGAACCGCAGCACCGATTCGATGTCCTTGTCGGGATGACGAGCACGAGACATTCCTTGTTCTCCCTAGTCTGCACATGACAGGCCATGGTTGTCAAATGACAACCTGCATGGCTTTGCCTTGAGCAATGACCCTAGCCAATCCCGGTCATGCGTCCAGAGCCACATCCGTCAGCACTCGTTGCATCGCCTACCGCAGCGCGTCATGTAAACGGTTACAACCCTTGCTAGCGTAGCGCTCGCCCGATCCCGGCCGAACCTGCGAGGTTGTCTGTAATGGCATTTCGCGTTGAACGCTCCACTGTCCTCAAGCTGCCCTCCTCTTTCCGCCTCACCGCAGCCCTGCTGTTTGTCGGGCTGGCGTTCTCCGCGCAGGCCCAGAACCTGCCGGCCCGCGACCAGTGGCGGGCAAGTGCTTCATCGCAGCAGGTCCCGGCCATGGCCATCAGCCACCTGATCGACAACGATCCGAACACGGTGACCGGCGGCGCGTTCAGTCCCGGCCACTGGTTCCAGATCGACCTCGGCGCGCCGGCCACGCTCGCTGGCGTGCGCCTGACCTGGGATGTCTCCAATCCCGAGGGCTACACGTTGCAGACCTCGCTGGACGGGACGCAGTGGCAGACCGCCTACACCATGGACGATTCACTCGGCGGCGTCGAAACGCTGTACTTCGCGCCACGCCAGGCCCGTTACCTGCGCCTGGCCAGTCCGCGGCGCACCTCCGACTGGGGCGTGTCGATCTTCGAAATGGAACCGCTCGATACGTCGCTCAGCGCGCGCTTGGTGGGACTCGATGCCACGCAGTCAGCGGCGCTGTGGCAAGGCGGCAGTGCAGTAGCCATTCCCGCCGGCAGGGGTGGCGTCCATACGCTCGACATCACCTTGCCACGCCCGCAGCCGAGCACCGGGCTGGCGGTGGACTGGGCCAGCGTGCACGGTGCCGCAGCGCTGCAGGCCCAGGATGGCAAAGGCCGCTGGCATGCGCTGGCAAAGGACGCGCAGGCAGCGACCCGGAAGCAGAGCTGGCTCGCGGCCAGCGCGCCGCTCGACATCCACGCACTACGGTTGACGGTGCACGGCGACGCTCCGCAGATCGCCCGCATCCGCCTGCTGGGCCCGAAGGCGGTGATGACGCCGATGAAGCGTTACCAGATTGCCGCCAGCGGTGCGCAACGTGCCTTGTTCCCCGCCTCGCTGCAGATGCAGCAGACCTACTGGACCGCCGTGGGTGTGCACGCGGGTCGGCAGAAATCGATCTTCGACGAATACGGCAATCTCGAAGCCTTCAAGGGCGCACCGCTGGTGCAGCCGATCTGGCGCAATGCCGACGGGCACGCTGCAGGCGCGGCGGGGCAGACGGTGCAGCATGCCCTGCGCGATGGATGGAAGCCGATGCCGTCGGCCACCTGGGCACCTCAGCCCGGACTGGAGCTGCGCAGCGAGGCCTTCGCCATTGAGCGCGACGGGCAGCCGGTCACCCTGCTTCGCCACCGGCTGCACAACAGCGGCACGACCACGATCAACGGCACGCTGACCCTGGTTGTACGCCCCATGCAGATGAACCCGCCGTGGCAGAACGGTGGCCTGTCACCGATCCGCGATGTGTCCGTCGAAGGTCAGGCGGTGCGCATCAATGGCCGTATCCTGCTGCATTCACTCACCCCGGTGACGGCGTCGGGCGCCGCGCCCTTCGGTGCGGAAGGTGCAAAGGAAATCACTGCCGCCATCGCCACCGGCACGCTGCCCGACACGCAACAGGCACGGGATGACCAGGGCCTTGCCGCAGCGGCCCTCAGCTATCGCGTTTCGCTGGCGCCCGGGGCCAGCGAGGCCATCGTCGCTGCCTTCCCGTTGGGCACCGCCGCCGCCGATGCCAACGGTGCACTGCCGGACGCTCCTCCGCTCGACCTGTCCTCGCTGCCACACGGAGCCGATGCAGCGTTCGACGCGCTGGCCGCGCAGGCCTCAACGGATTGGCAGGCACGGCTGGGCCAGGTGGGGCTGCGCCTGCCCGATCCTTCGCTGGTCGACATGCTGCGCGCGCAGGCCGCCTACATGCTGATCAACCAGACCGGGCCGGCCATGCAGCCGGGGCCACGCAACTACAACCGCTCCTTCATCCGCGACGGCATGGCCACGTCGGCGGTGCTGCTGCGCATGGGCGAAGCCAAGGTCGCGCGCGACTACCTTGCGTGGTACAGCGAGCACGGCGTGCACGCCAACGGACTGGTCTCGCCGATCCTCAACGACGATGGCAGCGTCAACACCGGTTTTGGTTCGGACATCGAGTACGACAGCCAGGGGCAATACGTCGCACTGGTCGCCGATGTCGCCCGCCTCGATGGCGGGCCGGAGTCGGTGCGCGCGTACCTGCCGAAAGTGAAGGCGGCGCTGCGCTTCCTGCAGCAGCTGCGCGAGCGCACGCTGGTAGCGGGTTACATGGCCGACCAGCCGTCGCCGGAACGCTTCGCCGGCATCCTTGCACCATCCATCAGTCATGAGGGCTATCCATCACCGACCCACAGCTACTGGGATGACTACTGGGGCCTGAAGGGCTGGCACGATGGCGCGTGGCTGGCCGACGCACTGGGCGATCACGAAACCGCGGTGTGGGCGCGTCAGCAGCACAAGGCGCTGTACGACGCGCTGCACGCATCGATCCGCGCGACGATGGCGTGGAAGGGCATCGACTTCATCCCGTCCTCGGCGGATCTGGGTGATGGCGATCCCACGGGCGTCTCGATCGCCCTGGACCCGACCGGCGCGCAGAGCGTGTTGCCTGCCGATGCGTTGCGGACCACCTTCGCCCGCTATCTGGAGGACGTGCGCAAGCGCAACCAGCCCGGTGCGCTGTATGCCTACACGCCCTATGAGATCCGCAACGTATTGAGCTACGTACACCTGGGCCAGCCCGAGGCCGCCGATGAACTGCTGCAGGGCCTGCTGCATGACCGGCGCCCGCTGGAGTGGCAGGTGCTGGCCGAAGTCGTGCATTCGCGGTTGCGTTTCCCGCGCTACCTGGGTGACATGCCACACACCTGGATCGGTGCCGAGTATGGTCGCACGCTGTTCGGCATGCTGATGCGCGAAGACGATGATGCGCTGTCATTGCTGCCGGGCACTCCGCCGTCCTGGGTGGCCGGTGATGGGCTGGCGGTGGAGCGACTGCCCACCGCATATGGCACCTTGCAGATGCAGGCGCGGCAGCGCGACGGCGCGCTGACGGTCACGCTGGGCGATGGGCTGCGCAGAGGCACGGCGGTGAAGGTCTGGTGGCCGCAGCGCACGATACCGAAATCGGTGCGTGTGGATGGGCGGCCAGTTGCCGACTTCGACGCCGAGGGCGTGCGCCTGGCGAAACCGTTCCGGACGCTGGAAGCGCGCTGGTAGAGTCGAGCTTGCTCGACTGCACTTCGCCGCCCCCCACCCCAGTC
The DNA here is from genome assembly GCF_059369755.1 of Stenotrophomonas sp. YJH_SMC_57. NCBI lineage: Bacteria > Pseudomonadati > Pseudomonadota > Gammaproteobacteria > Lysobacterales > Lysobacteraceae > Stenotrophomonas > Stenotrophomonas sp. YJH_SMC_57. Next base: position 200,711 of record NZ_JCAFSZ010000007.1, on the reverse strand, counting down.
GAGCAAGCCCGACGCTACAGGGCCGCGCCGGGCCACACCCGGCGTCAGAGTGCAGGCAACCCCGGAGGATTGGTCTGCGACTGCGGCACCGCTTCCTCGGCCACGTTCCAGCGCGCCAGCGCCTGCGCATACGTGCCGCTGCCGATCTGGGTGTTCAGCGCCTGTGTCACTGCGTCGGCAAGGCCGCTGCCCTTGCGCGTGGTCACCGAGATCGCCGCAGCGTTTGGCCAGCCACCGGGGAACAGGCCGACGCGCCGCACCTTGCCGTCGCGCGCCGAGTAGGCGCCGGTAGCATTGGGTTCGAAGGAGACGTCGGCGCGGCCGGTGATCACCGCAAGCCGCCCCACCACCGCATCATCGAAGTACTGGTATTCCACCGGCTTCAGACCGGCGGCGATGTTCTGCTGGTCCCACTGCCGCAGGATCTGGTCCTGGTTGGTGGCAGCACCGACCACCACCTTCAGCCCGGCCACGTCGGCGGGCTTGTCGATCTTCCGGATCGGCCCATCCCTGCGCGTATAGATACCCAGCAGGTCGTAGCGATAGCTGGAGAAATCGAACTTCTTCTTGCGCTCCTCGGTGACCGTCACGTTCGACAGCACCGCATCGTACTTGCCCGATTCCAGCCCCAGCGGCCAGTCGGCCCAGGCCACCGGCACGATCACCAGCTTCAGGCCCAATGCATCGGCAATCAGTCGCGCGATGTCCGGCTCGATGCCGACCACCTCCTTGCTGTCGGCACCATAGTCTGCCAGCGGCAGCTGCCCCGGGTGGGTGGCCACGGTGAACGTACCGGGCGTGACGAAGCGGTAGCCCGCGGGAATCAACGCCTGCGCCTTCGGATCGAGTGTGCCTTCCAGCACGGCGGTGTTCGCGCCGGCCAGGCTGGCCACTACCACGGTGCCGGTATCCGGTGCCTGGCGCACGCGCGAATAGACAATGCCGGCGATGCCGATGACCAGCACGCCCACGATCAACAGGGTGCTGCGCGACGGTCCACGCGATGCTGCAGGGCTCATGGCGTTCCTTTCGGGGTTACGGAGTCTTGGCCAGGAAATCGGCGGTGCGTTGCTGGCGCGGGCGCTGGAACAGGGCCTCAGGCGTGCCCTGCTCGATCACCCGCCCCTGGTCCATCATCACCACGTGGTCGGCCACGCGACGGGCGAAGCTCAACTCATGGGTAACGATCACCAGCGTGGTGCCGGAGCGGGCCAGTTCCTCGATCACGCTCAGTACTTCGGCCACCAGCTCCGGGTCCAGTGCCGAGGTCGGCTCGTCGAACAGCAGCACCTTCGGCTGCAGGGCCAGCGCGCGGGCAATCGCCACGCGCTGCTGCTGGCCGCCCGACAGCTGGCGCGGGAAGGCATCGGCCTTGTCGGCCAGGCCCACCCGCTCCAGCAGCGTGCGCGCCTGCTGCTCGGCCTGCGCGCGCGGCACGCCGCGCACCGCGATCGGCGCCTCGATGATGTTCTCCAGCGCGGTAAGGTGCGGGAACAGGTTGAAGCCCTGGAACACCATGCCGACCTCGGCGCGGCGGCGACGGATCTCGCGCTCCGGCAGTTCGTACAGGGTGTCACCGTCACGGCGGTAGCCGATCAGCTGGCCGCCGACGGTCACGTAGCCACTGTCGGCGCGTTCCAGGTGGTTGATAAGCCGCAGCAGCGTGGACTTGCCGGCACCGGACGGGCCGATCAGTACGGTCACGCTGCCCGCGCGCAGGTCCAGGTTCACGTCTTCCAGCACCGGCTGGTCGCCGAACACCTTGCCTACGCCATGCAACGACACCGATGCACCCTCGCCCGCCTCGACCTGCGCGGCGATGCGCGGGCGGCTGGTGGCGCGCGGCATGGGATCGTGCTGTGTACGCGTCGGCGACGAGACACGCGACACCGAGCGCTCGCGCTGCAGCTGGCCGCGCGCAAAGCGCTGCTCCACCCGTCGCTGCAACAGCGACAGCACGGTCAGGATCACCAGGTACCAGACCGTGGCCACCATCAGCAGCGGTACCACCTCCAGGTTGCGGCGGTAGATCACCTGCACGGTGTAGAACAGCTCTGGCAGCGCCAGCACGTAGACCACCGACGTGCTCTTGGCCAGCCCGATCACATCGTTGAACGCTGCCGGCAGGATCGAGCGCATCGCCTGCGGCAGGATGATGCGGCGCACCTGGCGGCCACGCGGCAGGCCAAGTGCGGCTGCCGCCTCGTACTGGCCATGGTCGACCGACAGGATGCCACCGCGGATCACTTCGGCCGAGAATGCGGCCTGGTTCAACGTAAGGCCCAGCACCGCCGCGGTGAACACACCGATCAGCTGGGTGGTCGGGTACGAGAACAGGCTGATGCCGGTGAACGGCACGCCCAGCTCGATGGTGCTGTACAGGTAGCCCAGGTTGTTCAGCAGCAACAACAGCACCAGCAGCGGGATCGAACGGAACAACCAGACGTAGCCCCACGACACCGCCGACAGCAGTGGCGAGCCGGAGACGCGCGCCAGCGCAAGCAGGGTGCCCAGCGCGAAGCCAAGGCCGGTACCCAGTGCGGTCAGCAGCAGCGTGCGGCCCAGGCCTTCCAGCACCGGGCGCGCGAAGAACCACTCAGCGAACGTGCCCCAGCCCCAGCGTGGATTGCCCAGCACCGATTGCAGGGCAATCAGGATCAGCGCCAACGCCAGCAGCGTTCCGAACACCTGCAGTGGATGCCGGGCCGGCACGATCTTCAGCGCGGGCGCCGGTGCGGGGCGTGCGGCAATTCCATCCAGCGCGGTCGACGGCGTGCTCATGCGTGGGCTCCATGCAGTACAGCCTGCGCCTGCGCGACCCGTGACGCGGGCGCCTGCAGATACTTCTCGAACGGCAGGTGAGCGATGGTTTCCGGATCCGCCTGCAGATCGAACAGCGCGGTGTAGCCATGGCTGAGGTACAGGCCGACCGCTTCGGGCTGGCGGAAGCCGGTGGTCAGGAACACCCGCCGATAGCCCTGGCGCGCGGCCTGCGCCTCCAGCTCCTGCAAGACGCGCCGCGCGATCCCCTGCCGCCGCAGCCCCGGCAGCGTCCAGATCCGCTTGAATTCAGCGGTCTCCGGATCGCGGTGCGGCATGAAGGCACCCCCGGAGATCGCAACGCCGTCGCGCAGCAACAGTACGAACGCGCCTACCGGTGAGGCGAATGCCTGCGCGGGGTATCGCTGCAGCTCCTCGCGGGCACTGCCACCGATGCGTCGGCGCACGTCGGCGTAGCGGCTGTCGTACTCCTGCTCCAGGCCATCGAACAGGGGCCGCGCCAGCGGATCATCCACCGAGGTATAGAAGAAGCGTTCGTTGCTGCTCATGCCACGTCCTTCACCAGGTAGTCTTCGGCCAACCGCGCCCACAGGCTGGCGGCCGGCGCGATGGCGGCGTCGTTGAACACATAGCGCGGACTGTGCAGCGGTGCGCTGTCGTCGTTGCCGACGAACACGAAACTTCCGGGGCGCGCCTGCAGCAGGAAGGCGAAGTCCTCGCTGGCCGTGCGCGGCGCAAAGTCAGGCACTACCTGTTCGGCGCCGAAGCCACGCAAAGCCACCTCGCGGACGTAGGCGGTCTGCTGCGGATGGTTGATTACGCTGGGGAAGCCACGCGGGAATGCAATCTCGGCCCGCGCACCGAAGGCGGCGGCGGTCTGCTCGGCAATCTCGATGGTCCGACGGCGCAGGGTGTCGCGCACCTCGGGCAGATAGGCGCGTACGGTCAACGTCAGTTCGACCACGTCCGGAATCACATTGGCGGCCTGCCCGCCATGGATCGAGCCGACCGTGACCACGCCCATCTGCCGTGGATCGACATTGCGCGATACCACGCTCTGCAGCGCGGTGATGATGTGCGCCGCCACCAGGATCGGATCGACACTGCCCTGCGGCTCGGCACCATGGCCGCCCTTGCCGATCACTTTCAGCCGCGCCCAGTCCACCGACGCCATCGCCGGACCGTCGACGAAGCCGAAGTGGCCCACGGGTACGCCCGGCCAGTTGTGCAGCCCATAGATTGCATCCACCGGGAAGCGCTCGAACAGGCCGTCGGCAATCATCTTCGACGCGCCCGAGCCGGTTTCCTCGGCCGGCTGGAATACCAGCTGCAGGGTGCCGTCGATACGGCCATGGTGAGCCAGGTAATGCGCGGCCGACAGCAGGATGGCGGTGTGGCCATCGTGGCCGCAGGCATGCATCAGGCCGTCGGTCTGGCTGGCATAGGCCAGTCCGGAATCCTCGTGGATCGGCAGTGCATCGATGTCGGCGCGCAGGCCGAGGCGACGGCTGCCCTGCCCGCGCTGCAGCGTGCCGACCACGCCGGTGCCGCCCAGGCCGGTGGTGACCTCATAGCCCCACTGCTGCAGCAGCTCGGCTACGCGGGCACTGGTGCGGTGTTCCTCGAAGGCCAGCTCCGGGTGCCGGTGCAGGTCGTGACGGATGGCGATGGCCGCGTCGGCGCGTGCTGCGATCTCGGGCAGCACACCGCTCGACGTGGGTGTCCGCCGGACCTGGTCCGGCACTGCCGCGGTTTCTCCGCTCATCGCCCTACCCCGCCTTCCGCGCCGGTTCGGCGTCGGTTGCATACCGGCTGGCCTTGTATGGCAGGCCCAGATGCTCACGCAGGGTCTGCCCCTCCAGCTCACGCTGGTGATAACCGCGCGCCTGCAGGATCGGCAGCACCTGGGTCACGAAATCGTCCAGGCCTTCGCGCTGTGCAGCGAAGCCGAGGATGAAGCCATCGCTGGCACCGGCGTCGAACCAGCGGATCAGCTCACCGGCCACATGCTCCGGCGTGCCGATGAAGTTCGGCCGCGGGCTCACGGCTTCCAATGCCACCTGGCGCAGGCTCAGGCCCTTTTCGCGCGCGTCCTGCTTGATGCGGTCAGTGGTGGAACGGAACGCGTTGCTGCCGATCCCGCCCAACTCCGGGAACGGTGCATCCGGGTCGTACTGGCTGAAATCATGGTGGTCGAAGAAGCGGCCGAGATAAGCCAGCGCGTCCTCAAGCGTGGCCAGCGCGGCAATCGCCTGGTACTTGGCTTCGGCTTCCTCGGCGGTGCGTCCGACGATCGGGCCGATGCCCGGGAAGATCTTCACGTCATTGCCGCTGCGGCCGTGCGCGATCGCCGAGTTCTTCACCCTCTGGGTAAATGCTCGGGTTTCTTCCAGCGACGGCGAATGGGTGAACACCGCATCGGCATACTTGCCGGCCAGCGCGATGCCATCATCGGATGAACCGGCCTGGAAGATCACCGGCTGGCCCTGCGGCGAACGCTGGATGTTGAGCGGCCCTTCCACCTGGAAGAAGCGTCCCTTGTGGTCAAGCCGACGGAACGTCTCAGGCGCGAAGAACGTGCCAGTGTCGCGCTCACGCACGAAGGCACCGTCATCCCATGAATCCCACAGCCCCTGCACCACCTCCAGGTACTCGTCAGCAATCTGATAGCGCAGCGCATGTTCGGGGTGTGGCCGCCCGTAGTTGCGCCCCGAACCTTCCAGCGGCGAGGTCACCACGTTCCAGCCGGCGCGACCGCCGCTGAGCAGGTCCAGCGAAGCAAACTGGCGCGCCACCGTGAACGGGTCGCTGTAGGAGGTCGACAGCGTGCCGGCCAGGCCGATCTTCTTCGTTGCCGTCGCCAGCGCCGACAGCAGCGAGATCGGCTCGAAACGGTTGAGGAAGTGCGGAATCGACTTCTCGTTGATGTACAGCCCGTCGGCCACAAAGCCGAAGGCGATGCCGTTGTCCTCGGCAGTACGCGCGATGTCGATGTAGAACTGCAGGTTGACGCTGGCATCGGCCGGGTTGGACGGATGCTTCCAGGCATGCATGTGGCTGCCGGGGCCCTGCAGCATGATGCCGAACGGAATGTGGCGCGGGGTCGTGCTCATGGGAATCGCTCCTGCAGGTCAGGCCACCGCCGCGCGTGGCGCGGGCGACAGCAGTTCAAGGGATGCCAGGCGTGCGTCGAGGTCGGCCACCGGCGCGTCGAGGATGAACTCGCCCACGCCGAAACGCCGATGCAGCGCATCCAGTTCGTCTCGCACGTGCTGCGCATCGCCGGACAGCACGCTCGGGCGTGTTTCCTCGATGCGGAAGTCGGCCACGCCTACCTGGCGTGCGTACTCGGCAGCCGCTTCCGGGCTGGGCAGATTCACCGTCTGGCCGGGGCCAAGGTGCAGCTTGTAGACGCGCAGCGCGCCGATATGCCGCGCCGCGGCTTCGGCAGACCGTGCGGCAAAGGCCACCGTGGCCAGCAGTGGTGGCTGCGTCGACGCGCTGCGGTAGGCGTCGAACGCGGCTTCGATATGCTTCGGATCACCATCAAAGTGCGCGGCGTAGACGAAGCGCCAACCGAGCTCGGCCGCCTGCTTCGCACTCTGCGGGCTGGCCCCCAGCAGGAAGCGTTCCGGTGCCTGCTGCGGAAGGGGCCGGGCCAGTGCGTCGCCCTCGGCGCCTGACAGATAGCCTTCCAGATCGCGCAGCTGCTGGTCGAAATCGGCGAAGGCCGGTCGCCCTGCCGCCAGCGCGGCGGTCGACGCGGGCAACCCACCGGGCGCCTTGCCCACGCCCAGATCCACCCGTCCCGGCGCCAGCGCCGCCAGCAGGTTGAAGTTCTCGGCCACCTTGTACGGTGCGTAGTGGCGCAGCATCACGCCGCCACTGCCGACGCGGATGCGCCGGGTCTGCGCCAGTACCCACGCCGCCAGCACTTCCGGCGCAGGGCTGGCCAGCGTCGGTGCGGCATGGTGCTCGGCAAACCAGTAGCGGTGGTAGCCCAGCTGCTCGGCGCGCTGCGCCAGCTGCAGGCTGTGGCGCAGCGCCTGTTCGGGCGAGGCACCTTCGGCCACCGGGCTCTTGTCCAACACACTGATCAGGTAGCTCATCGTCGCGTCCTCGCTCAGGGGTGGGCCACGGGAATGCCAAGCAACCCGTTCAGCGCCGCCAGGATCGGTTCGGCACCGGAGATGTACTGGCGATCCTGGTGTGCACCGCTGGCAAGCTCACTGCGCACGCCCTGCGGAAGCACCAGCTTCGGCAACGACTGGTCCTGTTCACCGATCTCGGCGATCACCTCGCGGCGCGGCCGCGCGAAGCCAATGCGTCGCACATCCAGCTGTGCATCGAGACCATCGATGCTCGACAGCGCTCCTTCCAGCAACAGGCTGTGCCGGCAGAAGAAGCGCTGGCCGGGAAGCTGGCCGTCCTCGAACTCACGATCGAGCAGGAACAGGATGGGTTTGTCAGTTGCGTCCAGACTCACGGAGTCGTCCTCATCAGGGCCGGCAATGCAATGCCGATTCGATTTCGATGCTAGAGAAGCCAGCACCGGCAACAGCGATGCCAGGCGACAATCGGCGGTCATATCCGGCCATGCAGATGCGCCTTGGCCATAAGCAAAGCGCCGCCGGTTATGGCGTCAGGCAATGCGCCGCAGCGGCGCCGGCAACACCCGCGCCTGCGTGGCCAGATGGCCGACCGCACGCTCGGCCGCCAGTGCGATCCGGGCCTGCAAAGCGGCGCTGTGGATGTGCTCACCGTCGAAGTCGGCCGACGTGGCATACACCCCTATCGGCAGCGTGTGCGCCTGCAGGAAGCTGAACAACGGCCGCAGCTGGTGATCGATCACCAGCGCATGGCGCTCGCTGCCCCCGGTCGCCGCCAGCAGTACCGGCGTATCCACCAATGCCTCCAGTTCGATGAAATCCACCAGGTGCTTGAACAGACCGGGATACGAGCCGCGATACACCGGCGCGGCGACCACCAGCAGTTCTGCGGCCTCGATGGCCTGCAGTGCCCGTTCCACTTCCGGCTGCGCCTCGGCGCGCGTCAGCGACTGCCCCAGCGAACGCGCGATCGGCGCCAGCTCCACCAGGTCCACGCTGGCATGCACCCGCTGCTGCAGCGATTCCAGCAGGTGCCGGACCAGCAGCAACGTACGCGACGTCGCGGAACTGGTCGGCGACCCGACCAAAGCAACCACCTTCAATGCAGAAGACATGAACTGCTCCCATGTAGAGTCGAGCCATGCTCGACTGCCGTTGGCCTGAACCTCAGAACCGGTAATTGACCCGCCCGTACCAGTACGCGCCCACATTGCCCAGCACATCGCCGCTGTCCCAGGTGGTCTCGATGCTGGCCACATCGGTGGCACTACGCGCGTACCCGGGCACCTTGCGGGTGCGCTTGTCGAACACGTTGTTGATGCCCAGCGCCGCACTCCAGCCCGCACCCAGTTCCACAGCACCGGAAAGGTTGGTCACCAGCACGGGTGGCTGCTTGTACTCCACGCCGTTGTTCAGGCGCTTGATCGGGCCGTAGTAGGTGAAGTCCACGTTCGAGCGCCAACGCCCGTTCTGCCACCCCAGCCCTGCCACCTGCGTGTAGCTGGGCGTGCGGAAGCGCAGCGCGTACTCGCTGGACTTTGTCAGCAGGTTGATGTTCGGCAGGCCCTGCAGTGCCGCCGGAATGTCGCTGACTTTCTGGATGGTGGTACGGCCGATGTTGGCTGCGTAGCTCCAGCGCAGCTTGCCCCAGGCGGTTTCCTGGTTGGCTTCCAGGGTCAGCTCGACGCCGCGCGTGCGGGTGTTGCCCACGTTGGTGAAGTAACTGGCGTAGAACGCATCACCGGCCAGGATGCTGATGCCGGCCGAACCCAGCAGCGCATCGATGGTGTTCTTCTGCGCCGCGCTCAGCACCGTGCCGCTGTTGTCGGTCACCCGCGCCGGGTCCTGCGCGTTGTAGCCGATCTGGCTGGACTGGCCCAGCTGCCCGCGGATGTCGATCTGGTACGCATCTACTGCCAGATGGAACGCCGGGCTCGGATCCCAGGTCACGCCCAGGCTGTAGTTGGTGGCTTTCTCAGGCTTCAGCGGCGTTGCACCCAGCGCGATCGCCGCCGGCGAGGACACCTGCGCCACCAGCGTTGTGCCGCACGGGCAGCTGCCAGTGGCCTGGTAGAACTGCGCGCCCAGGCTGGGGGCATGGAAGCCGTTGCTGACCGTCGCACGCAGGCCCAGCGCATCGGTGAAATCAAAGCGCGTGGTCAGCCGCCCGGTTGAGACACTGCCGAAATCCGAATGGTCTTCCCAGCGCGCGGCCGCATCCAGGTACCAGCGTGAGGTGATGTTGGTCGCTGCACCCACATACACCGCCTTGCTGTTGCGCGTGGCCTTCACCGCATCGGCCGTGGAGTAGCCGACGAACGCGGCGGCACCGAAGCCGGTGTACGACTCCCACTGCCCAGCCCCGCGCTCGTACTGCTCGTGCTGGTATTCGGCGCCCGCACTCACTTCCAGCGGCGATGCGAACGCCGCCACCTCGAATCCACGGCGCAGATCCAGGTTGGCGATGCCCTGCTGGTAGTCCAGCTTGCCGTCATAGAAATCGGTGGGCGAGCCCGGGTACGGCAGTGAGTAGTTCACCGAGTTGCGCGTGTAGGTGCGCACGGTGCTGCGGTTGCCGGTCAAGCTGGCGTCGTAGTCCCAGCCGGCAAGCTGGCCTTTCACGCCCGCCGTGCCGGTGTACTGCTTCTCCTTGGTTTCCAGCACCGGCAGGAAGCCGTCCGGAAACACGCTCAGCACGCCCGGTGCCTTGTAAGTGGTGAAGATGGTCGCGGGCAGGCGGAAATTCTGGATCGCCTGCGCGGTGCGGTCGCTGGCGGTCGCGTTGGCATAGAACTGCGCGCTTTCACCCAGGCCATGACCCACGTTCACCGCGAAGGCCTTCAAGGCATACGAGGGCGAACTGAGGATGGTGTTGGCCTCGGCATTGCGGTTGGCCTCGGCCGGGTTCGGCGAGGCTCCCGCCGGCAGCCGGTTATTGGGGCGCAGTGCCACCAGGTTGCCGTTCGCGTCTACCGCCGGGTAGCTCAGGTAGCCATCGATGTAGCGGCGGGTACGGATTGCATGATGCTGGCGCGTGCTCTCGCCGGACAGGTTGACGAAGCCATCGGCGCCCCACGGCAAACCAACATTGGCACGCACGCTGGTGCGCGAGCCATCACCATCGATGCTCTGCCCGCTTTCCACCGACAGATCGCCACCGTGCGCCTGCGATTTCAGGATCACGTTGACCACACCGGTGATCGCGTCCGAGCCGTAGATTGCCGAGGCGCCATCGCGCAGCACTTCCACATGGTCGATGGCAGCAACCGGAATCAACGCCAGATCGGCCCAGGCATGCCCGGGAAACCCACCACCGTTGGCCCCGCTCACGTAGGCGCTGGCATTGCGGCGCTTGCCATTCACCAGCACTAGCGTGTAGCCCGGCGACAGGTTGCGCAGCTGGTAGCCGCGGATCAGGCTCTCCTGATCGCTCTGGTAGCCGCCGATCTGGCTCAGCGATGGCAGCGCACGCTGCAACGCTTCCAGCAGGTTGCCCTGGCCGGTGGCGGTGAGGTCTTCGGCGGAGATCACATCGATCGGCGTGGAGCTGTTTTTCACGGTGCGCGTGCTGGTACGCGAACCGGTCACCACCACGGCGTCCAGCGTGGACGCAGCCACGTTGGCGGTCGCCGCGGTGGTGGCGGGCTCGGCATCGGCTTCAGCGGCATGGCTGGGCGATGTCGCCAGGGCCGCGGCGATCAGGACAGCAAGCGTGCTCAGTACGGGGGTGTGGGCGGCAGGCATGGGGGCTCGTGAGGTGGGCCGGAAACACGCTTCCATTCAAGAGCGTGTTCACCCGCCACGACAGGCGTGATCGCGTCACCCAGCCGTAACATCCGGCCACCCACATGACCACTGGTCATGACGTTAGGCGGCAACGCGGTCTCCGGCGCTACATGCCCCACAGGCATCACCACATGCCCGCGCACCACGCAGCGCCTGGCACCGCGGCCCGTAGCATCAAGCCATGCCCACCCTGTCCGCCGATCCCAACGCGCCACTGGTCGCCATCGTCGCCTGCCACGGCCAGGGGCTGTTCGAGTTCGGCTGCGCGGTCGGCCTGTTCGCACCGGTGCGGCCGGAACTGGGCGTGGCCTGGTACCGCACCCAGCTGTGCGCGGGCGAACCCGGCGCACTTCGCATGCTCGGCAACACCCAGGTGCAGCTGCCCTACGATCTCGACAGCGTCGATGACGCCGACATCATCGTCATCCCCGGTTGGCGCGAACCCAGCGAGCGCCCGCCACAGGCACTGCTCGATGCGCTCATCCGCGCCCACGCGCGCGGCGCACGCATCGCCTCGATCTGCTCCGGTGCGTTCGTGCTGGCCTGGGCCGGCCTGCTCGATGGCCGCCAGGCCACCACCCACTGGCGCCTCACCGAAGCGCTTGCGCGTGACTTCCCCCGCGTCGATGTACGCGAGGATGTGCTGTACGTGGATGCCGGCAGCATCATCACCTCGGCCGGCTCGGCCACCGGCATGGACATGATGCTGCACATGGTGCGCAAGGATTACGGCGCGCGCGTGGCCAACCTGGTGGCCGAGCGGCTGGTGCTGGCGCCGTGGCGTGATGCCGGGCGCAGCCAGCGCGTCAGCCGCGCCATTCCCAATGGCGAGCCCAGCCGCTTGGCGAAGCTGATGGAATGGATGCGCCGCAACCTGCGCGAGCCGCACTCGCTCGGCAGCCTCGCCGAGCAGGCCGCGCTCAGCCAGCGCACCCTGCAACGCCAGTTCCTGGACGCCACCGGCCTGTCACCCATCGACTGGTTGATCCGCGAGCGCGTGGCCTTCGCCCGCGAGCTGCTGGAAACCACCGACCGGCCACTGCAGTGGATCGCCGAGCACGCGGGGTTCGGTTCGCAGGAATCCTTCCGGCGCCACTTCCGCAGCCAGGTCGATGCCAGCCCCACCGAGTACCGCAGCCAGCATCGCAGCGGCATCGGTGCGGATCGCCTGGTGGGCTGCTGACCCCGTTACGCGGCGGGCAGATCCTGCGCGTCAACGCTCCATTCCCTGCCCGATCGGGACAGCAGCTGATCAACCCGCCGTTCCAGCTCCACGGCCTTGAACGGCTTGGTCAGGATCTCCATGCCAGGCTCCAGATGCTCGCCGCCCACCGCAGCACTCGCGGCATAGCCGGTGATGAACAGCACGGGCAGGTCGCGGCGCCGCTGTCGTCCGGCGTCGGCAACCTGCCGGCCGTTCAACGTGCCGGTCAGGCCCACGTCCGTCACCAGCAGATCAAAGTGCTGCCCACTGTCCAGCAACGCCAGCGCCTCACTGCCATTGGCCGCCTCGGTTACCGCGTGGCCCAGCCCCGAAAGCACATCGCGCACCAGCCCACGAATCGCGTCCTCGTCCTCCACCAGCAGCACCGATCGGCTGGCCGAGGCCGGCTTCAGTGGCATCGCACTCGGCGGTGCGACATCGACCGCCTGCGCCGGATCGGATTTCGGCAGGTACAGATGCATGGTCGTACCCGCACCCGGTGCCGATTCCACGTCCACCTGGCCGCCCGACTGGCGGGTGAAGCCATAGATCATCGACAGGCCCAGCCCGGTTCCCTGCCCGATCGGCTTGGTGGTGAAGAATGGCTCGAAGACTTTTTCCAGGACGCTGGCATCCATGCCCGTACCGGTATCGCGCACGGACAGGCGCACATAGTCACCAGCCGGCAGTCCCAACCGCTCGCTGCGCGTTCCTGCCAGCGCTTCGGTGCTGCTGGAAATGATGATCGTGCCGCCCCCCGGCATGGCATCGCGCGCGTTGATGCACAGATTCAGCAGCGCGTTTTCCAGCTGCGGTGCATCGACCCGTACCGCATCCTCGAAATCCTCGAAACGGGTTTCAATGTTGATCGAAGGGCCGATGGAACGGTTCAGGATATCCAGCATGCCGCTTACCAATGCGGCAACGCGCACCGACGACGGCGCCAGCGTCTGCCGCCGGGAAAACGCCAGCAGGCGCTGGGTCAGCGCAGCGGCACGGTCGGCACCGGAGCGCGCCATCTCCAGGTAGCGCTCCAGCCCATCCACCCGGCCCTGCTCCACGCGCATTTCAAGCAGTTCCAACCCCATCGATACCGCGGTCAGCATGTTGTTGAAGTCGTGCGCGATGCCGCCGGTCAACTGCCCCAGCGACTCCATCTTCTGGCCCTGCCGCAGCCGCTCCTCCATCGCCATCAGTTCGGCCGTCCTGGCCTGCACCCGTTCTTCCAGCGTCAACGTCAGCTGCTGCAGGCGCTGCTGGGCAATGCGACGGTCGGTAATGTCCGAGGCCGCGCCGAACCATTCCTTCACCCGCCCATGGTCATCCAGCAAAGGCACCGCGCGTAGCTGCACCCAGCGCACCGAGGCGTCCGGCAGCAGCGTGCGGTGTTCCACCTCCAGCGCGGACGTAGCCTGCAGCGCCTCGTCGATGGCCGCATCCACGGCCAGGCGGTCGCCCGGGTGAACCAGCTGCTCGCGCCAGGAACCCTGCGCATCGTGCAGCTCCGCCGCGTCGCCCTGCCGGTAGATCAGGCTCATCTGCTGCCAATCGGCGGAAATGGAATACAGCGACTGGGTCGCGGCCGAGACCAGCGCCGCCAGGCGCCGTTCGCTCTGCGCCAATGCATCGGCCGCGGTGCGTTCGGAGGTGCGATCGCGGAACACCACCACGAATCCCACCGCCTCGCCTTCCCCGCCGCGCAGCAGCGTCATCGAGCCCTGCGCCCAGAAGCGCCCGCCATCGCGGCGGCGCAGCCAGCGTTCGCCACTCAGCCCGCCGTGCAGCAGCGCATGCTGCATGTTGTGCTGGAAACGGTTCGCCTGCAGATCGTCCTGCAGATACAGCAGCCCGGCATGCTGGCCCAGCACCTCGCTTTCGTGCCAGCCCAGCGTCTCTTCCGCGCCGCGGTTCCACAGCGTGATCAGACCGTCCATGTCGGTGGCGATCATGGCGTAGTCGCGTGCGCTGTCCATGATCTGCCGGTGGCGTGCCTCGGTCAGCGAAAGATGCTGTTCCAGCGCGACCTGCGGCGTCAGATCCAGGCCCTGCACGAAGATGCCGTTGACCTGCCCGGCTTCGTCCTTGCACGGCTGGAACACCACATCAACGATATGCCGTGGGCCAAACCCGGGCTGCGGCACCCCGCTGTCGTAGGCCACCTTGCGCCCGATATACGGCTCGCCGGTGCGGTACACCTCATCCAGCAGATCCACGTAGCCCTGGTCCAGAGCTTCGGGAAGGGCCTCGACCAACGGCCGGCCAACCACCTCGCGGTGGCCGATCAGTTCCTCATAGCCCGGGTTGACCAGTGCAATGCGGTGCTCGGGGCCGGTCAGGAAGGCCATGAACATCGGCGACTTCTCGAACAGCGCGATCAACCGCTCATTCTCGCGGGCCAGCTTCTGCTGGGCCACGATCATGCCGGTCACCTCCTTGGTCACGCAGAAGGCGCCCGCCACCTGCTCGTCGCCGCCGTACAGGGGCGAGAACGAGAACGTCCACCAGGTATCTTCCGGTTGCCCGTACCGGTTCATCGCCACCGGCACGTTCTCGAAACGCGATCCCTGCCCGGCGAACGCGCGCTCGATCGGCTCGCGTACCGCAGGCCAGGCGTCCGCCCACAGGGTGCGGAGCGGCGCGCCCATCGCCTGCGGCAGCCGCGGCCCCAGGATCGGCGCATAGGCATCATTGAACAGGAACACCAGCTCCGGGCCCCAGACCAGGTACATGCTCTCGGGGGAGTTGAGCATCAGTTCAACCGCGCAACGCAGCGACGCGGGCCAGTGGTCCGACGGGCCGAGCGCAGTCGCCGACCAGTCATGGTCGCGGACACGCTCGGCAGCGGCCCCCGTCGCACGGGGGAAAACAGATCGACTCGGTTGCACTTCACATCCTGACGGAGGGCGGGGGTCGCAGCGCCCCAGCGGCATTCAAGCCGCTGCAGGAAATGAGACTGGCCTCGCCAATCTACGCGATCCGCCCACCCGAAAGCGTCAAGACATCGCAACGCGCGCCCGTTGCCGCCAGATCCGAACGCATTGCGCGGCAAACCCCAGCACGAATACCACAGCACACCCCAGCAGCGTCTGCAGGATCACCGGCGCCAGCGGTGCCGCGGCGATCGGGTGCGACAGCGGTACCCGGGTCAGCGTTTCGTTCACGCCCGGCACCAGCGACAGCAGGAAGCTGAAAGACAGTCCGAAGGTCGACAGGTATGGCCGCGCGCGGCCGAGGAACGGCAGCCGCCCGGCCAGCACACCGCCGAAGGCGGCCAGCAGCACGATCACGCCGAAGGCGTGGCCCGGATTCAGCCCACCGGTGCTGGACACGGTGAACGAGGTCGCCACCGACAGCACCAGGCCGACCAGATAGGCCTTGCCCGAACGCGTGGCCGGGTCGATGGCGCGGTGTCGGATGAAGCCGTACAGACCGGCAAGCACCGGAACCAGACTGACAGCGGTGTGGATCACCCCGAGGGCGGAAAGTGCGTGTGACATGGGGAAAACTCCTTATGGCTGAATGAACCAACTAGTAGGTAGGCTTAGTATTCAAAAGAAAGGCCTGCGAACCTCGCAGGCCTCAACAACCGGGTTCAGCGGGCGGTGCTCACCCGCGCAATCGCCAGGCGCGCCAGCGTGGCAAACGTGCCGGCATCACCGAAACCGCGCGCGGCCAGCATCGCGCCATGCACCGCCGACATGAATGCCTTGGCCTCATCGGCCGCAGAGCCCTGCAGATGCAGTTGCCCCGTCGCCGCCCCCTTCTGCAGGGTCAGCGCCAGCCAGCCGCTCAGGTCCTCGAAATGGCCGCGCACTTCCTCGGCAATCTCCGCAGGAATCATCGGCGACTCGGCCGCCAGCATCGCGCAGATGCAGAATGAGGACGTGCCGCCAGCGATGCAGGCCGACCAGTAGTCCACATAGGCGTTGAGTTCCTGCAGCGGGTCGTCCAGCTGCCGGTCCAGCAGCGCCAGGCCTTCGCGGGCTTCGACCCGGTACAGCTCGACCACCGTGCGCACCAGGTCCGCCTTGCTGGGGAAATGGTGGTGGATGCTGGCCTTGCTGATGTTGACCCGCGCCGAAACGTCGGCATAGCTGAAACCGTTGTAGCCGCCGGCCTCCAGCAGCGAACGGGCGTGGGCCAGGATCTCCAGGGCCTTGGGCGAGAGCGACTCTTTCATATGTAAGAACCTACTAGTAGGTAGGCTCGCAGTCAATACCCCCCCGGTAGTGCCGGCCGCTGGCCGGCATCCCAGGAAACCACCGAGCCCCTCAATGCGAAGACACGTACACCGCCTCTGCCGGCCCCGGCGGCACGGAAAAACTGCGCCGCATGCGTGCCACCTCGGCTGCCGGCGGCAGCGCGAACAGGCGCTTGAACTCGCGGTTGAACTGCGACGGGCTGGCATAGCCCACCGCCAGCGACGCGGCCTCGGCCGTCATGCGCTGGCGCAGCATCAGCAACCGCGCCTGATGCAGCCGGGTCGACTTCACGTACTGCATCGGCGACGTACCGGTGATCGCTCGGAAGTGGTCATGGAAAGTCGCCACGCTCATGCCCGCCTCGGCCGCCAGCTGGCCCACATCCAGGGCCGTGGCATACGCCGAATGAATGGTGCGCAGCGCCTTGCCGATGCTGCCGAAGCGCCCGCGCATGGCCAACGCCTCGCGCATTGCAGCGCCCTGTGCGCCGGTCAGCACGCGGAAGTACAGCTCACGCACCAGCGCCGGCCCGAGCACCGCGGCTTCCAGCGGATCGGCCAACGCTTCCAGCAGGCGCAGCACCGTCGCCTGCATCGGCGCCTGCATCGCGCTGGACATCATGCTCTGTGCGGGTACCTGCCCTGCACCGGCCTGCTCGCCCAGTTCGATCATCAGGTCCGCTGCCAGCTGCAGGTCCAGGTGCAGATAGATCGCCAGCAGCGGCGCCTGTTCCGACGCCTCGGTTTCCATCGTGAACGGTACCGGCACCGACACCGCCAGGTAATGCTGCGCGTCGTACTGGTACACCTGCCCGCCCAGATAGCCACGCTTCACGCCCTGGCAGACGATCACGATGCCGGGGTCATACAGTACCGGCGTGCGCGCCAGCGGCCGGTTGGAACGCAGCAGGCGCACCCCGGGCAGCGGCGTGAGCGTATAGCCCTCCTCCACCGCCAAAGTCTGCAGCAGGCCGACCATGCGCGCCTGCATCTGCGCCTGCTGGGAATCGACCACGGGCACGAGCGCTCCAGAGGAATAGGCAAGACTGGGCGAATCCTAGGCCTGGGTAGCCGTCGGTTCAAGCACTAACGTGCAAGCCCTCCCCAACGAGCCTGATCGCCATGACCTCCTCCCGCCTCATCCTCATCACCGGCGTCAGCAGTGGTTTCGGCCGCGCCCTCGCCCAGCAGGCCCTGCACGCCGGCCACCGCGTGGTCGGCACCGTGCGCAACGACGAAGCGCGCGTGGCATTCGAAGCGCTGGCTCCCGGCCGCGCCTTCGGCCGCCTGCTGGACGTGACCGATGCCGATGCCATCGATGCGCTCGTCGCCGATGTCGAAGCAAACGTCGGCGCCATCGACGTGCTGGTCAACAACGCCGGTTACGGCCACGAAGGCATCCTCGAAGAATCCACGCTGGCCGAGCTGCGCCATCAGTTCGAAGTGAACGTGTTCGGCCCGGCCGCGATGATCAAGGCCGTGCTGCCGCACATGCGCGAGCGCCGTCGCGGCCACATCCTCAACATCACCTCCATGGGCGGCTTCATCACCATGCCCGGCATCGCCTGGTACTGCGGCAGCAAGTTCGCGCTGGAAGGCATCAGCGAAGTGCTGGGCAAGGAAGTGGCGGCGTTCGGCATCCACGTCACCGCCGTTGCACCGGGCTCCTTCCGCACCGACTGGGCCGGGCGCTCGATGGCACGGGCACCGCGCAGCATTGAAGATTACGACGCGCTGTTCGACCCCATCCGCAGCGCGCGCGAGGCGAAGAGTGGCCATCAGCTGGGCGATCCGGTGAAGGCCGCGCAGGCCATGCTGCAGATCATCAACAGCGACGCGCCGCCCAGCCACCTGCTGCTGGGCAGCGACGCGTTGCAGCTGGTGCGCGCGAAGCTGGCATCGATGGCCAGCACCCTCGATGCCTGGGAACAGCTGAGCCGCTCCACCGACGGCGACGCGTAAGGCGCGGCGGCAGCCGATGCGCTCACCGCCTGCCTCCCTCCGGCCGGCTCAGTCCTCCTGCACCAGCTTGAACTCGCGCAGCAGGCCACCAATCTGCGTCCTGTCCAGCTTGTTCATCAGCAGGTTGCGCAGGAAAGCCGGCCCGGGAATGTCCAGCTCCTTGCCATCGCGCAGGCGACCGGTTGCCGCCAGCAGCGAGCGCACGTCATAGGTGGAATTGAACACCTCCGGCACGCCGCGTTCGATACCCAACAGCGTGTACACCGCTTCCATCGGCGTGCGCACCGAATACTCGGTGGTGAAGATGCAGTCGCGCTGCTTCGACTCGGCGAACTGGCCGATGAAGGCGAAGTTCACCGCCCCCTCCGGCACCACGTCCGGGCGGTCACCGGCCTGGCGCGGCATGAAGAACGCGGTCACGTACGGCATCATCACCGGCACCGTCTTCGCACCGGTCGCAGCCAGTTCGTCGATCTCGTCCAGCGGCACGCCCAGGTGGTACAGCCACTCGCGGGTGATCTCCTCGCCGGTGCAGTCCTGCATCGGCTTCTTCACGTAGTCACCGGGCGTATCCACGAACAGCGAATACACCCACACCACGATCTGGTCCTTGGGCTGGTTCTTGAAATGCGGCTGCCGGTTCACCGTCCAGCTCATCAGCCAGCGCGAGTCGCGCACGCTCACGATGCCGCCGGTCACCACCTTGCCACTGAACGGGTCGCGCTTGGCAATCTTCTGGATATAGGCGGGAATGCGCGCATCCAGCGTGGTTACCGTGGCCGATTCCCACTTGGTCTCGGGAATATGCGCACCGAACACGTCCGGGCGCCCGAACGCCGCGTCCTTCGCGGCGATGCGCCGCCACAGGTCCCACGCCGGCGCCGGGCCTTCATTCAAGCGCGCCGCCGTGTGGTGATCGCCATTGTCTGAATTCTCGGTCAGCGAGCCGATGGTCATGAACACCAGGTCATCCGCGCCCACATCGACGCCACCGGCCACGCCATCGCGGGTCCAATGGATGCGCGTGGCCTGCTTGCGGCCGGCCTGCAGATCGAAGTCGACGTCGGTCACCTCAGTGCCGTACTGGAACACCACGCCACGGTCCTGCAGCCACTTCACCAACGGCAGCACCAGCGATTCGTACTGGTTGTACTTGGTGAACTTCAGCGCCGAGAAATCCGGCAGGCCGCCGATGTGGTGGATGAAGCGATGCAGGTACAGCTTCATCTCCAGCGCCGAGTGCCACTCCTCGAACGCGAACATGGTGCGCCAGTACAGCCAGAAGTTGCTGTCCAGGAAATCGCGGCCCAGCACCTCATCGATGCGCTTGTTCTCCATCTCCTGCCGGGTGGCCAGGAACAGCGCGATGATGTCCTTCTGCGCCTGCTCGGTCAGGGTGAACAGGCCATCGGTATGTGCATCCTCACCGCGATTGATCGTGGCCCGCTGCAGCGAATAGTTCGGGTCATCCTTGTTCAACCAGTAGAACTCGTCCAGCACGCTGGCATCGTCGATCTCCAGCGACGGGATCGAGCGGAACAGGTCCCACAGGCATTCGAAGTGGTCTTCCATCTCGCGGCCGCCACGGATCACGAATCCCTTCTCCGGCACCTTCAGGCCGTCCAGCGCGCCACCGGCAATCTGCTGCTGTTCGAGAATGGTGATGCGCTCACCGGCCATGCGGCCGTCGCGCACCAGGAACGCCGCACCGGCCAGCGACGCCAGCCCCGAACCGACGAACCACGCGCGCTTGCCATCAACACCCGCCGGCTTGCGCGGGCGCGCGAAGGCTTCGTAGTTGCCACTGCTGTAGTACATGCACTGCTCCTTCCTGGAGGGGTAACCCCACTGTAAACGCCGCATGCGTCAGCACCGCTTAGGAATGGTTGCGAGCGCTTGCGACCAAATGCCGCAGCAGTGCCCGGCCATGCCTGGTAATCCCTTCCGCAACCACGGTTGACATGCAGGTATTTGCCTGCCTATAGTCCCCCCAAGGACGGCACCCGCCCGCCCATCGCGAGGAACCTGCCATGGTGGATATCGCACACAGGGTCGGCATCAAGGCCCCCGCAAGCCAGGTGTACCAGGCCCTGGCCACCCCCGAAGGCGTCGCCGCCTGGTGGGCCGAAGACAGCCACGGCGACCGCGATGTCGGCGGCAAGGTCAACGTGCGCTTCACCAACAACGGCCAGGAAATCGGCGCCATGGAAATGAAGCTGGAACAGCTCATTCCCGGCCAGCTGGTGCTTTGGGAATTCCTCGCCGGCCCCGCCGAATGGATCGGCACCCACGCACGCTTCGCGCTGAAACAGGAAGGCGACTACTGCATCGTCCTGTTCACCCACGAAGGCTGGAAAGAGCGCGTCGAGTTCACCTCCCACTGCAGCACCAAGTGGGCGGTGTTCCTGCTCAGCCTCAAGACCCTGCTGGAAACCGGCAAAGGCCACCCCAACCCGCACGACGTCAGGATCGACAACTGGAACTGAAGACGCCCCGCATGAATGCAGACAAGGTGTTCAAGGCACTGGCCGACCCGACGCGCAGGACGCTGCTGGACCTGCTCTGCGAAGACAACGGGCAGACGCTCGGCCAGCTGTGCGAGCACTTGGACATGGCCCGGCAATCGGTCACCCAGCACCTGGGCCTGCTGGAAGACGCCAACCTCATCAGCACCGTGCGCCGTGGCCGCGAGAAGCTGCACTTCATCAACCCGGTGCCGCTGCACGAGGTGTACGAGCGCTGGGTCCGCAAGTTCGAGCAGCAGCGCCTGAGCCTGCTGCATGACCTGAAACGAGAACTGGAAGGAGAATGACGATGTCCGCAGAGTCCACCCGCTTCATCCACGTGATCTACATCGCCTCCACCCCGCAGAAGGTGTTCGAGGCCATCACCCGCCCCGAGATCGCCAGCCGCTACTGGGGCCATGAGAACGTCTCGGACTGGAAGCCCGGCTCGCGCTGGCAGCATGTGCGTGCCAACGAAACGCGCTCGGTTGAACTGGTTGGCGAAGTGGTGGAAAGCGCACCGCCCTCCCGGTTGGTCATCACCTGGGCTGCCGCCTCGCAAGCCGACAATCCCAATGCCTACAGCCGCGTCACCTTCGACATCGTGCCCTACCAGGACATGGTGCGTCTGACCGTCACCCACGACGAACTGGAACCGGGCAGCGGCATGGATACCGGTATCCGCCAGGGCTGGCCGATCGTGCTGTCGAGCCTGAAGTCGTTGTTGGAGACCGGCAAAGGGCTGGATGTGTTCGCGAAGCCAGCGTAGTCGTCGGGAGGGTTGGCCCGCGCGAGTGGTACCGGGCAGATGGCCCCCTGTCGCCGTCGCCGCGCAATCCCCAATCGCTCCCTAAAATTGCATTTTATGGAACAATAGGGAGCGCATGGTTCTCGAGTTCCGATATGTCCCCCGCGTTGCTAACCGTCGATCAGGCTGCCCAGCAGCTCAGCCTGCACCCCAAAACCGTCCTGCGGCATATCCGTAGCGGCCAACTGCGCGCGACCCGCATCGGCAAGTCCTATCGCATCACCGCCGAAGACCTCGACGTGTTCACCGGCACCGTGCGTCAGCCCTCCCCTGCGCGCCCACAGCTGACCACGGTGGTGGATATTCCCGGATGCGGTGCGGCACGTGCCGCCGACCTGGTGCGTGCCCTGCATGCGCGCGTCACCGGCCGCGAGGCCGACGGTGAGCCGCTGCGCATGGAGACGATCTATTCGCCTGAGCACGATGTGCTCAAGCTGATCGTGATCGGTGGCCTGGCAGGTTCCACGGCGCTGCTGGTCAGCCTGCAGCGTCTGCTGCAGCACCGCAGCGCATGAAGCGGCAGCGCCCAGGCATTCCCACACAGCGCGTGCTTGCCGCCTACCGCCAGGTGCTTTCGGACTGGCCGGTACCACACGAATCGCACCATCTCGCCACCCGCGCCGGTTCGACATTCGTGGTCAGCTGCGGCCCCGAACACTGCCCTGCCCTGGTGCTGCTGCATGGCACCCTCAGCAATGCCGCCAGCTGGATGTTCGATGCCGCACGTTGGAGCGAACACTACCGCGTGCATGCCGTCGACATCATTGGCGAACCGGGCCTCAGCGAAGGCACGCAACCTGCGCTGGACAGCGATGCGCATGCGCAATGGCTGGATGATGTCCTCGACGCACTCGGCGTGGAAAGCGCTGCATTCGTGGGCCTGTCGTTCGGCGGTTTCCTGGCACTGGACTACGCGTTGCGAAGGCCTGCCCGGGTCAACGCACTGGTTCTGGTCAGCCCCTCGGGTATCGGGCGCCAGCGTGCATTCCTGCTCAAGGCGCTGCCACTGCTGCTGCTTGGCCAATGGGGGCGCGAGCGCCTGCGCCGTGCCGTCATGGGTCCCGCGCCACTGCATGCACCTGCACGTGCGCAGCCGCTGCTCGACCTGCTGGCATTGATCCGTGCCGAGGTTCGGCCACGTCCGCTGCGCATTCCCCGCATCAGCGACGAGCGCCTGGCTGCGTTGCATCCGCCGGCAGCCCTTGTCATGGGCGCGCGTGATGCCCTCATCGACACCCCTGCCGCCGCCGAACGCATGAAGCGGCTCGTCCCGACGGCGGACGTCACCCTGCTCGCAGACGCCTATCACTACATCCCCGGCCTGCGCGAAGACATCCTCGCCCGGCTGCGTCAACTGCAGAACCTCCAGCATGAATGATTCCATTGAACACTTCGGCACCACCCGCCTCCTGCGCATTGCGCCGCAGGGCCCCGCACTCGATGCCAACGGCCTGCGCGACCTGGTCGGCGATGCCCTTGGGCATCAGGCCGAGTGGATCGCCGTGCCGGTGCAACGCCTCTCTCCAGAATTCTTCGAGCTTCGCTCCGGCATGGCCGGTCAGTGGCTGCAGATGCTGGTGAACTACCGCCTGCACTTCGCCGTGCTGGGCGATGTCAGCGACTACCGCGCACAGAGCGAATCGCTGGACGCGTGGATCATTGAGTGCAACCGCGGCCACAACGGCTGCTTCGTGTCCGACTGGAATGCCCTGCTGGTTCGCCTTTCGGCCTCGGCCAGCGTGGGCTGAACGCCAGCCCCACGCTCACCCTCACCGAACCCGGTTCCGACCGCACTCCGACGCCGCCCGCCACAGCATCACCCACAGGCTCCCCAGGCGATGTTCGATGAGTGCTTCAGAGGCAGATTCCCTGCACAGCAAAGTGGCGGCGGTCACCCTTGGCTTCTGGGTGATGAAGATCGCCGCCACCACCCTCGGCGAGACTGCGGGCGATCTGCTGTCGATGACGATCAACCTGGGCTATGTGGCCAGCTCGGCCATCCTGCTCACCATCTTCGGCGGCCTGCTGGCAGTGCAACTGTCCGCGCGGCGCTTCCACCCGGTACTGTTCTGGTCGGTGGTGTTGGCCACCAGCACCGCCGGCACCACGATGTCCGATCTGCTCGACCGCACGCTCGGCCTCGGTTACGCCACCGGCGCCAGCCTGCTGGCCGGCTGCCTGGCGCTGGTGCTGCTGGCGTGGCGAGTGTCGGAAAAGTCGATCTCGGTCAGCAACATCGCATCGCGCCGCGCCGAAGGCTTCTACTGGACAGCCGTACTGTTCTCCAACACGCTCGGCACCGCCCTGGGCGACTTCCTCGCCGACGATTCCGGGCTGGGCTTCACCGGCGGCGCGCTGCTGATCGGCAGCCTCATCGCACTCACCGCGCTGGCCACCCGCATCAAGGGCATCAACCGGGTCATCCTGTTCTGGATCGCCTTCGTACTCACCCGCCCGTTCGGCGCCACCTTCGGCGACCTGCTCACCAAGCCGCTGGAAAAGGGTGGCCTGGGCTTCGGCACGGTGGGATCGTCGCTGGTGCTGTTCACCATCCTCGCGACACTGGTGGCGCTGCCGATGCTGCAGCGGCGCGCGCAGCCCGCCAATTAGCGGGCCGTCCAGCCCCCATCCACCGGCAACGCCGTGCCGGTGATCTGCGCCGCAGCGTCCGAGGCCAGGAACACCACCATCTCGCCCAGCTGCTCGGGCGTCACGAACTGCAACGAAGGCTGCTTTTCGGCCAGCAGCGCACGGGCGGCGGCTTCCTGATCCGTGCCGTCCTTCTCGGCCAACGCCGTGATCTGCTGCTCGACCAGCGCCGTCCGCACCCAGCCCGGGCAGATAGCATTCGCGGTGATGCCGGTGCCCGCATTCTCAAGCGCGGTCACCTTGGTGAACCCCACCACGCCATGCTTGGCCGCCACATAGGCCGACTTGTTCACCGAACCGACCAGCCCGTGCACCGACGCGATGTTGATGATGCGGCCAGCGCCCTGCTGCTTCATGTGCGGCAAGGCCGCCGCCGTTGCATGGAACACCGCCGACAGATTCAGCGCCAGGATCGCATCCCATTTTTCGACCGGAAATTCCTCGATCGACGCGGTGTGCTGGATGCCCGCATTGTTCACCAGTATGTCGATGCGGCCCATCGTCGCCACTGCGTGGTCGATCAGTCCGCGCACCGCCTCGCCCCGCGACAGGTCAGCACCATCATGCGCCACCCGTACGCCGAACTCGGCTTCCAGTTTGGTGCGGATGCGTTCGATTTCCGCCGCATCGCCGAAGCCATTCAGCACGATATCGGCACCCTGCCGCGCCAGCGCGGTGGCAATGCCAAGACCGATACCGCTGGTGGAGCCGGTAACCACGGCAACCTTTCCAGAGAACATGCGCGAGCTTCCGTCGGGGGTAGGTGGTCAGTGTAGCCCTCCGCGTCCGCGCCACGCGTGGATGCTTACTCTCGGCAAAATTCAACATTCCCCCTATATTCACCCCAATCCACCCATGGATGGCCCGATGAACCCCTGCAAGGCCCTGCTGCCCGCCGTTGTCGCCGCACTGTTCACCCCCGCCATCAGCCAGGCCGCGTTGCCCGCCCAGCCAACGACGCCGCTCACCACCGGCAGCGTGCGGGTGGATATAGCCAGCGGCCGTGTGGAAGGCGATGTCTGCCTGTCCAATTCCCCTGCCAATGCCCAATCCCACTTCGTGCTCAACGCCGGCCTGAATGTCGCACGGGTCACCGATGGCGAGGGCACGCCAGTAGGGTTCGATGGCTGGTACGACCCGGGCGTGGATGGCGAAGCACGCGTCTACACTCTGGCCGAACCCGCCGCCAAGCTCTGCGTGCAGTACGTGGGCGCGTTCCCGCTGTACCCGAAGCACGATGCCCTGGGCGACTTCAAAGGCATGATGGCCTTCAACGGCGACAGCGCGCGGTTCACCGAGCAGTCCGCGTGGCTGCCGCAGGCGTTCGACCCCAAGGCGCGCGTGCGCAGCAGCCAGAGCCGCTACGACCTGCAGGTGGACTGCGCCGGCTGCCGCTTCCTGTATCTCAATGGCAGCCCCGCCATCGAAGGCGCGCAGGGCCGCTTCCGCAGCGACAACGCGCGGCCGATCCTGCTGTTCGGCGGCAACGGCCCGATCACCCGCACCGCGCAGGTCACGATCCTCAATGAGACCCTGCCCGCGGCCAAGGTCCAGGCACTATCCAGCACGGTGCAGAACGTAGCCGACGTGCACAACCGCTACATGGGCGTGCCGCTGGCCGACCGCCCCACTTTCCTGCGCATGGTCACGCTTAACCAGATCGAGCGCGACCGCGAAGGCAGCGAATGGGGCTTTGCCACCTGGCCGACCATCGCCATGAGCGGCAGCATCGGCAATGTGGCCGATTCACTGCTGGCCGGTGGCGAGCAGGCCGACCGCCGCGTGCAGTACATCGCACACGAAATGGGCCACTACTACTTCGGCACGCTCAACCGTCCGCAGGGACCGTACTTCTGGGTGCTGCTGGAGTCCAGCGCCGAGTTCCTGTCGATCAAGGCGCTGCGTGAGATCAGTGGCGATGCCGCGGCTGATCGCTATATTGCGCGAATGCAATCGGCCATCGACACGCAGGACACGCCGCTGCCCGCATTCGATGCCATCGACGGCAATTCCGATCTGGGCGAGATGTATCGCTACGTCTATGCGCCCTTGCTGTTGCTCTCGCTGGAGAAACAGGTGGGCGAAACGAAAATGCAGGCCTTCATGCGCGGGCTGCTGGCCGCGCCTTCGCCCACGAACTGGAAGGAGCTGGAGGCCATCGCACTGAAAGCCGGCATCGACACCAAAGCCTGGCAACACTGGCAGGCCAGTTGCGTTGATGGTGGTAAGCCAAGGTGCCAGGGTTGATACCTCGGCGGGCATCTATGGTCTGATCGCATCACCAATGAGGGCGCCCATCGGCGCCCTCGCTGCTTCCCGACGCATCAAGGGGAAAATGTCGCTTACGCCCCGCTGGCATGGGTAGAATTGGCCAAATACTGTCGTATAAGGCCATGCCATGGAACACCCTCTTGTCGAGGTTCGGGGCGCTGCCCAAGCGCTCAGGGAATTCGCCGAAGCGCGTGACTGGGCGCAGTTCCACTCCCCCAAGAACCTTGTCATGGCGCTCTCCGGCGAAGTTGGAGAGCTGAACGAGATTTTCCAGTGGATGACCGAGGCCGACTCCTTCAAGGCGGCAGCTTCGGAATCCACCGCCAGCGCCGTGCGTGAGGAAATCGCCGACGTGGCGCTGTACCTCATCCGGCTGTCGGACGTACTCGGCATCGACCTGAACGAAGCCGTCAGCAGCAAGCTCGCCACGAATGCCGCCAAGTACCCGGTCGACCTCTCAAGGGGTGTCAGCACCAAGTACAACAAGCTGGCGCAGCCATGATCGTCTATCAGGCCGACAAAGAGTCCTTCCTTCGCCAATGCAACGACGAGGAAATCGAGGAGGTCATCCGTGCCAGCTTCAAGGCGGCAACGAGGGGTGACGTCAGTGAGTCCGAAGTTCGATCCTGGCGCGAATCGCTTCGATACGTCGCGCGTGCGCTTACTCACCCTTCCATTCCCAACGACATCGGCGTGGCGGTGGAGTTCGTCCTTCCCCAGTCGAAGAAGCGCATCGATGTCGTCCTGACCGGCCACGCCGAGGACGGCTCGCCCCACGTCATCATCGTTGAGCTCAAACAGTGGTCTGCCATCAAGCCGACCAAGCGCGATGCCATCGTTGAGCTTCGTGAAGGGCAGTCACTCGTCCACCCAAGTTATCAGGCATGGTCATATGCCGCCTTCCTGGAAGGCTTCAACGAAGCGGTGCATGAAGGAAAGCTACAACTACATCCCTGCGCCTACCTGCACAACTATGTGCCGGACGGTGTGATCGACTCGCCCCACTATCAGCCCTACATCGAGCGTGCGCCGCTCTTCCTGAAGAGCACCGGCGATCTTGAAAGGCTGCGTAGCTTCATCAGGCAGCACACGTGCAACGGCGACGGCGCGCCCGTGCTTGCCGAACTGGAGAATGGCCGCATCCGTCCCTCCAAGGCGCTCGCTGATGATGTGCATCGGCTGCTAAGGGGGAACAGTGCATTTGCGCTGCTGGATGAGCAGAAGCAGGTATTTGAAGCCGCCAAGGCCGCGTGCGCCCAAGCGCACGCCAGCGTCAAGCCGCGTGTTGTCATCGTTGAGGGCGGGCCGGGCACCGGGAAATCAATCGTCGCGGTGAATCTTCTCGCGGCGCTTCGCGATGGGTTGACCGTCAAGTACATCTCCAAGAATGCCGCACCTCGTGCCGTGTACAGCAACACACTCATCCAGAAACCCGAGAACGCCCATCTGGTCCACCTTTTCGGCGGGTCGGGCTCCTTCACCGAATCGGCGCAGAACGCTTACGACGTATTGGTTGTGGATGAAGCACACCGTCTTACCGAGAAGAGCGGGTTCTACGGCAACCTCGGCACGCACCAGATCCAGGAGCTGATCAACGCCGCTCTGTGCAGCGTGTTCTTCATTGATGAAGACCAGCGTGTCACGCTCAAGGATGTCGGCACCAAGGAGGCCATTCGGGACTTTGCAATCGCCCGTGGAGCGACGGTGGAGGAATATGTCCTGTCCTCGCAGTTCCGCTGTGCTGGCTCCGATGGCTATCTCGCCTGGTTGGATGACGTGCTGCAGATCCGCCCAACCGCGAACACCACGCTGGATGAGGGCAGCTACGATTTCCAGGTGTTCGATGACCCGTCCGCGCTGCATACCGCCATCGAGGCCAGGAACGGCGGCAACCGCGCGCGCGTTGTGGCTGGCTACTGCTGGCCTTGGAACAGCAAGAAGAACAGCAAAGAGATGGACATTGTCATCGGCAGCTATCGCCGGCAATGGAACCTCAACGACGATGGGAGCCTCTGGATCATCTCTCCTGATTCAATCGACCAGGTGGGCTGCATCCACACCTGTCAGGGCCTGGAAGTCGACTACATCGGCGTGATCATCGGGCCGGACATGGTCATGGAAGACGGCGCTCTGAAGACCGTCCCTCGTGCGCGGGACCGGCACGACAAGACCATGAAGGGATTCGTGAAGCTGTCAAAGTCCCATCCCGCCCAAGCCGCCGAGCTCGCGGACACCATCATCAAGAACACCTACCGCACCTTGATGACCCGAGGAATGAAGGGCTGCTACGTCTACGCCACAGATCCGCAGGTGGCCGCCTACTTCAGGGCCCGGCTGCAGCATGCGGCCGCCGTTGAGCAGGCAATTGAGATGGAGGCCTAAGCGCCTCCATGTGACAGGTTGTCCGAGGCATGACCCGCGCGTTGCGCGCGGGATTCCCAAGTACGACCAGCCCGCTGAACCCTCAGGCCTACTTCAACCGCTCCACCAGCCGTTGCCCCACCTCCAGCGCCGAAGCCGGGTTCTGCCCGGTAATCAGCTCGCGGTCCACCACCACATGCCCGGTCCACGGCGCGGCATTGCTGCTGAACGTCGCACCCGCCCGCTGCAACGCGGTCTGCGGGTAGAACTTCATCTCACCGCCACCCAGCAGCGGCTTGGCCTGCTCTTCTTCCTGGTTGCTGATCACCGTCATCTGGTAGCCGCTGTAGATCCACTTCGGCGTAGCCGGCGTCGCACCCGCTTCCAGCTTCGCCACGAAACCACCCGCATCCGGCAGCGTGGACAGCAGCGCGATCGGCCCGTGGCAGACCAGCGCGGTGGTCTTGTTGCGCTGGTGGAAGTCGGCCAGCAACCGGCCCAGCGCCGGGCTCTTCAGCAGATCCTGCATCGGCGCGTGGCCACCGGGAATGTAGACCGCATCGAAATGGGCGTAACCCTGCTGCTCGATGCGCGCCAGGCTGACCACCGGCGAGGCCGTCGGCGAGGTCAGCGCCAGTTTCTCCAGCAGTTCCTTGTGCAGCGTCAGCTGCGCGGCATCGTTGCCGAAGTACGCCGGCGTCACCGAGGACGCATCCACGGTCGGCGCCCGCCCCTGCGGCGTGGCGAAGGTCACTTCATGGCCCGCGTCCAGCAGCAGCTTGACCGGCTGCATCAGCTCGTTGAGATAGAAGCCGGTGGACAGCACCTTGCCGTCCTTCAGGTCCAGGTGGTTTTCGTCGGACAGCACCACCAGCACGTTGGCGGCCTGCGCGCCGGTGGCGGCCAAGGTCAGGGCCAGCGCTGCGGCCAGTCGGGTCATCAGGTTCATGGGGGAGCTCCTATCGGGGAATGGCCGCCACTTTATTCATCGCCCCAGCGGCGATAAATTGGCCACATCGCAAAACATCTGTTCCCCGGAGAGCCAAATGAGCCGCAAGTTCGACTACCTGGGCGATGTGGAGGTGTTCCTGGCGGTGGTCGAGCACGGCTCGTTCACGGCCGGCGCGGTGGCGCTGTCCACCACGCCCTCGGTGCTGAGCCGCGCGGTCACCCGCCTGGAAGCGCGGCTTGGCCGGCAGCTGCTGCAACGAACCACCCGCCGCGTGGGCCTGACCGACGCCGGGCGGCTCTATCTGGAACAGGTACGCACCGCCTTCGGCCTGCTGCACGACGCCGAGCGCGACGTACTGGCCCAGGACGGTGCGCTGGCCGGCCGCGTGCGCCTGAGCGTGCCCACCACCTATGGCCACTACCGGCTGCCGCCCGTGCTGGCGCGCTTTGCGCAGCAGTACCCACAGGTGCAGGTGGAACTGAACATCACCAACCGCAACGTGGACCTGGTGGCCGAAGGCTTCGACCTGGCCATCCGCCTGGGCCAGCTGCCGGACAGCGGGCTGGTGGCGCGGAAGCTGGAGGATGCGCCCTTGGTGCTGGTGGCTTCGCCGGAGTACCTGCAGCGCCGCGGCACGCCGCAGACGCTGGACGATCTGCAGCAGCACCTGTGCCTGCCCTTCGTGATGCCGCGCACCGGGCGGCTGGCGCCCTGGATCTTCCGCGACGGCGGGCGTGACGTGGACTGGCTGCCGCGTTCGTCCATCGAGACCTCCGACGATGTTCTGGGCGTGGTGTCGCTGGCCGAACAGGGCATCGGCATCTGCCAGAGCTATGCGTTCATCGTGCGCGAACGGTTGCAGCGCGGACAGCTGGTGGAAGTGCTGCCGCAGTTGCGTGGGAGATCGCGCCCGTTCTCGGTGATCTATGCACCGCATCGGCGGCAGTCGGCCGCGGCGCGGGCGATGATTGAGTTGCTGGTGGGGAATGCGGCGTTGGTTGAGGACGGCGTGGATTGAGTTTCTGCCGTCTTTCCGCGGTGTCGGCTTTGGACCGCTTTTCGGCCTGTCTGACTGATCGCGCGGTGCTGCGGCCCGGTTCGGAATACGAATTGTTGTAAAGGCGGCTGTCTCGCTATCCCCTGAAGGCACGGGCGATTGCGACGATCTTATTCGTGATCAGCAACGCGTGTGCGCGGATGCGTCTGTTCGTGAGGCGTACGGCACGAATAGTGCGTGCCACAATAGATTTCCGCTCTCGAATTCTGCGATCTCTTCGCGAATTTCAATTGGTATTCGGAGCGACCGCGTAAACACCATGGCGCGCCACCGACAACGGGTGGCTCCGGGTCTGCAAACCCGCGATGAGCAACGACTGTTGTTTACGCTTGCCCGTCGGCACCGTCCCCAAGCGGTGCCGGCGGGCAATCCGTCGGCCTGTATGGCGGGCGGTGCGTGGGGGTCTTCGGACCCACCGGTCATTCGTTGCTTCGTCCCGGTTTGCAGCCACGCATCGTCCGCCACCTTCTTCACGGTGGCGCTGTTAAGTACAGCCACGGAAGCCGACGCCATGAAAAAGTCCGACACCTTTTCCTCGTACACCGTTGTTGAGCCCATCAACGACGACACGCCCCTGCCCGACTTGAACTCCCTGCTCGGCATCCTTACGCGCATTCGCGCAGGTGAGGGAGCCGATGGACTGCCCTGGCCGGAGAACGATGTGTCACCCGGCCGCCGTGTGAGCCTGGCGAAGAGCGAACGCGCGATGGTGGGGGCGCTGACCGTGCTGGAGGTGCTGCACGCGGCAGACCGCTGCCGGGTGGCAGCGGAGCCGGAGCGGCATCTGGATGAGGGGGTTGTGGATGGGTTGTTTCTGGCTTGTAGGGGGTTGGTTGAGTGGGCTTGTCGGGAGGTTAGGCCTGAATGATCTGCTTGATTGGTGAACGTGCAACGAACCACCGCATCCGTCGCACTCAAGCAGGCTCTAATCATCCACTACTGCGCACGTGCCGCGCGCCGGGGCGAATGCACTCGCCCTTCCCGCTGCAATCTGACAATAGATTGAAATTCACAAGCTGCGACCACACGCGACTGATATGCAACTATGACCCGAGACAGGTTCATGGCACCGCGCTGCCCTCAGTAAAACGACATGGTGGCGTGAGAGTTCAGGATGTCAAAGGAGCATTGCGTGTACCGGCTTTGTTCCGAGACACAATTGCACGCTGCACGGGCAATTGCCGACTGGATAACCTTCCACTACCAACGGCGAACTTAACCGGCAGTCCGTTACACCAAGAGCGTAGCAAGACGCCCCTAAAAACCAGCGACTCTTCTTGAATTTCATCGCACCCTCTCATGCCAAACCTAAACAGCTCCCTTTCATTCCTCTACAAATGAGCACCTCTCCAATACCAATGGTTCGAGCAAGAACGTTTTCTTCGACCACATGCGAAATTGCGCAAAGCACCACCGACGCGAGACAACACATAATCAGCCATCAGTCTTAGGGCACTCCACTCCCCCCAAAGGCGCACATAGTAAGTTGCAGTAGCGGGACTTGTATGTTGAATGCAAATCTTCAGGCGATAGTGCGTAGCTCTCCACAACCAATGAACGATCGCCAAAGTGTGTACTGTAGGCTACAGGCATCATTGCCGAGAATTGGTCTCTAATTAGTCCATCACGGCCAAGATAAGAATTAAGGTCCGCATTAGAAAAAGCATCACCCTTCCAGAACTTGAGCTTGACACCAGGCGCCTCCATGGTCCCATTAAGCAGAACATTGATCAACTCATGCGCTTGCCTAACCGGATGACCTCCCACCTCAATACCCGAAAGCACCCGATTCGCCATAACCACTACCGTACGCACCTCAACATTGGGATCAAAGCCCCACCCCAGCACACTCCAAAGCTTCTCAATATTCCCGCGATCTGACGCCCAAGCCAATCGCTTACTTAACTGCCTCCCAGCGGTTTCAATGTGATAGTAACTGTTTCGCAATTCGTGAGAATTAACAGGGTGATAGCTACTCTTGCACTCCAGGACATAAAGAACACCGTCGCGAAATGCAACAATGTCAAACTCCGGCATGTTCTTTTGTTTTGAACTTTCAACCTCAACGCCAACAGCAAAGCCCGCAGATCGAAATGCACATGCCACTGCGTTCTGCATCTCGTCGTTACCACTAGAAATCGGCGATTCAAGCGAGTTAGCCCTAACAATACTTCTTGCAATGTTGCTTTTCGCAACTATCACAGGCGAAACAAAGTAAAGTCCATCAATAAGCACGAATGGCTTGTACTGAAGATCAAAATACGAATCTCCAGGACGTGCAGTCAGCAAATCAACAATTTTCTCAGCCTTGTCAACGCCAACCGCCAATGAGACATAGGATATGAGATCAACCCTCTTCATCAAGGGCGCGGAAGAGGATTGCGCAATTGCAGCCCGTCTCTCCTCGGGCTCAGCGGCAATCGCCAGATCAACAAGATGATTGAAGAACGAGAAAACCCTCATCACCTTGAATATGTCCGTTGAGCTTATGTTGTCAATTATTGAAAATACTGGATCTTCGGAATCCCCATATTTCTCAACATCAAGCTGCATGAGCATCAGCCATTCTTCTTGATACAGCGCATCCCTGGCCAGAAAATCAAAGAAACCTTCGATCTGAGTCGGAAGGAACATTACGACACGAGGCACAGGCTTGCGAATAACCTTTGCAAGATGGGAGAACAACTTCCCATTCGATGCGATAACATCCTTTAGTTCTGGCGGAGGACCCAACTCCCCCCACAGCTCAAGCATGCTTCTTTGTCTAACTTGAATTTGGGCAGCTGTCTGGATATACCCAAACCGAGTAGCCATTTCAAAGCATGGATCAATCGATCGAACAATGATATTGCCGCCATCAATATCCGCTCGATACGGCAAGCCATCAATGAGGATTTCGGCCTTCATGAGTTCTTCAATATGCAGAACATCAAGCAGTTCACGCTCATAGGCAGCATTCAAGCGATCTCTCGCGCACACGTCCGTTAGCGAGACATCCGCAGCCGTTAGCCCCAGCTCCTCTTTATGAATCTCAAACAACCTTGAAACAGCCTCAGCAATCGCCTCCACGCTATAACTGTCGAGACTTTCGCTGCCCAACCTGTTATCAGGCTCCCTATAATTAAGGAAAAGCTGATTCAATCGAGAAATATGAGACTTTAACGCCATTCCTCTTCGACTTTTCAGACGAGTGATCGTGGCATCACGGAGCTTTCGCGCATGCGATGAAAGCACATGAAGATTCCTCACGGACTCAAGGTAACACAGCTGTACCGGCGTAATCTCGAGGGATGAATGCAGATCGATGAGCCCAACGATCAGCTGAGATAGCCCTACATCTTTGAAGTCATATCGGGAAGCCCGAAAAGCCCCACAGCGCCGAACCCTACTAATTAGCTCATTTGCGTCAATCAGCGCCAAGTAAAACCCAAACGCCTGCATCTTCTTGCGATCACGACGACGAATCAAGCCTAAGAATTCATCAATGTCGGCTGAGACAATTTTTCTTTTCCCGGCAATTTCAGGCCGAATCTTCGGCATCAGACCTTTCATAGCTTCGACGTTCTTGCAATCCACCAACCGCTGAACAACTCCATTATTCATTAAAGATCCTCCATTCATCCATCAGCGAGCAAGAACCCAAAACAGACAATACAAACTAAGGCAGCACTGAAGCCAGCGGACTTCGGCTGCACAGGCAGGATAGCGAAACAGATTATAGAAAATGCATTAGGTTAAATCGTTCGACTGCACAGTCGTCCCTGATCCATCCGCCCCTGAATCCCCCCATCCCAAACGGTTCCACTCCAACTTGCGGGTTCGCCAATGGCTACCGATCTCTTGAGTGAAGCCCGCGCGAACCAGCTTACCCCTAGCCTGGAGCCAGTTTTCGTCTTCTCGGCGCACTACCACACCTTCCAAGGCTCCGTCACGATAACGGCTTTTCCACCGCCCCACGCCGTCGCGCAGATTCGCCAGCGTCTGCAGTCCAGTCGCCAAGCGCGGCACAGCCGCAAGCCCCAGTTTGGATGCCAATTCGTTCCGACGGCGCGTACTCCAGAATTGCTGCCGGCGGCGATCATATACATCAAACAATAGCCACCAATCCGGTAGCATCGGATAGTCTAGAGAATGACGGGCAGCACACCATTCGCCGAAGGCAATCAAGGATTCGCCAAGCGCGTCCAATAGATCACTCCCGTGCAAAGCCATCCACTCCGGCAGGCGCTGGAACTGGCCGACGTGCGGCTCAATCAAGTACTGCCCGCGGTTCTGCGCGCGCAGCGCCCCCCCATCGGCTCTGGAGAAGCCGAGGTTGGCACCGTCGAGCTTTTCTTCTACCACCACCGGGCCTGATAGCAGCTCAGCGACTTCATCCGTCGCCAACACTTTGTCATCGCGCGGACTGCCCTTTCCCAGCCATGCAATGTGAGGCGTATGAGGGAAGCGGAAGAGATCATTCATTTTGGCAAAGCCGGGACGTTCTCAGTAGGAAACTTCCTTCGATAAAAGCCACAAATATCGTCGGGACACAGGAAGCGAACGCAGATACCGGCCTCTTGCAACTCGGGCCACCAGCGAAGCCACTTGCAATCCGCTGCCTGTAGAATCTCAGGTTTTGCCGGATGAGCATTTGATATGGCTGGAAATCGGCGATCTGGGGGATCGAAATTCGCCTCAAGCTCAGGCGCAGGAAACTCGACGTATCGATCTTTTTCATACTCGGTCACATTAACCTGGACGACATGATTGACATTCGCCTGTCGCTGCAAAAGCCACTTGAGAAACACAGTACCTACGCCCTTTCCCACGCGTGAATTGAGCTTATTCTGATACTCGCCAAGGACGCGATATCCGTCATCTACCACCACGATCTCAGCCTGCATGATCTTCTGCAGCCGGCTTACGCACGCCAAGACGCACTCTTCACTCACATCAGGGTGTTTTCCTTCCGCCACCAGCAGAACGTTGGTGTCCACCACGACCTCAACCGCCATTGGCTTTGCGCTCCCTAATTCGCCGACTCATCGCCGCCTGCGTCCTCGCGGCAATCTCCGCCATCTCATCGCCAAAGAAATTGTCAGGCCAGTTCTCGATATCGCCGTAGCTATCCAGACGCAATGACTCCAGATCAAGAGACTTGTCGCCTCGATTAGCGAAGTAAACTGCAACTTCATCCGGACGAATTACTTCTTCTGCAATTCGTCGTTGCAGCCGCATCAAGAAGTGCTCGGAATGGCTTTCGACAATGAGCTGAACGTTACGCGGCTGCCCGCCTTCATAGGCCTGGACAGCGCTGATGAACGCGTCGGCAAGCTCTGCCTGTACCTGAGGATGCAAATGAATCTCAGGCTGCTCCATCCACACTGTGGAGTTTGCCGGGGCGTAGAAGGCCTGAACCAGTGCCGGGAGTACTTGTGAGACCCCAAAGCCCACATCCGTCAACTTCACCTCTGGTGCACTTTCGTTGGCACGCACCAGGACCTCATACTCCTTCCTTCCGCTACCCACGGGCTTTACCGTGAAGCTATGAATTACACCTAAGTCGCGCAACCAACTGGCAATGAACTCGTCGAATCGCTCCCTCTTTTTGCGATAGCCCCGATTAAGCATTCGCTTGTCCTGGGCAGCCGCGAGAAGGGCCGCGATGGCAAACTCGCCCCTTGCACCAACGTCAGGAACACTGTCGCCAGCCCACGAATAAGTACGCTTAGGATGCTCGCGTAGCGGCCCAAGATAGGTCAATCCGGCGAGAAGGCGCTCGGTTTCCAAAGCGAACTCGCTCAAGGAATCCGCGTTCTGATATCGGGCCAAGGTCACATCCGAGAACCGGTAGAATTTCTCCGGCGGCTCAATCGGCCACTTGCGCCCTTGCTTCTGAAGCAACCTCATCGGTTCGACATCGAGGTATGCCTTGCCCCCCTCTCGTAAGCCATGCTCTACAAAGAGTTGCCGATCCCCTTGCTGATCCTGTAACTCGTAGCGAAAGCGTTCTAGCTCCGGCAGGCCCCGGCTGTCGGCCCGCAGGACAGACTCCAACTGGATCCGGTTACCTACATATGGCTTCCTGGGGTGAAGTGGGTCACGGAATTCTCCGGGTTGCGGCAAGCGCCAGCCCAGCGCAAACTCAAGCTTTGCCTTCAGATCATGGCCGTGTAGACAGTCAGCAAACGTGCCCAAGTCAATCAGCGAGTTCGCATCACCCAGATGCAAGGCCCGACGACGATCCGTTAGCAGCGCGGTCTGCTTCAAGCCGAGCAACAAATGTCCCAGGCTGCTTTTTCCAGCGCTATTTGCACCGAAGATCACTGTCAGCGGCGCCAGACGAATTGCGCCAGTGTCCTTCCATGCCTTGAAGTTCTTTATGCGGAGATGCGTCAGCATTGATGTAGCCTGCTTCTCTAAGTGAATTAGTTAGTTGTGCATTTGGCTGCCACCGCAGTGGCTTTGAAACTACACATCTTCGTTCAAGCTAGGCTACAGCTTTAACGCGAGCGTTGCCATATTGCCGCATCTTGCAGAACAAGCGAATGGCGAACTTTTGCCCTTACTCTCGGAGCAGCGACCTGTTCTTGGTGGCACAGCAGGGCCTGAGGAAGAGTGACCCGCAACAACCGAGCATGGAGAGACCTGATCCAAATTTGCCACAGCCCACATGTCTTCACCCAATCCAGATGTAAGTACTGGACTGAGCGAAAGTACTGAACAACTGGAACTATTAATCGGCGAGCTACAAAGTGAGAAAAGGCCTGCCAGTTCCTCTCGCTCCCTTTTATGGCCATCGATAGCCAGCGTCCTGTATCAGACCTATCATCCTAAGCAACATGCACTCTAGACGGGAAAACCCTCTGCTTCGTTACATGTGATTCGAATTGCTATCTGATTTGAACGATTGGTGCGGACTGAATCTGCTCTGCGCCCCCACAAACAACAAGGGCGCCTCTCGGCGCCCTCGTTCTTTCAACTCATTCCCACTCAATGGTCGCCGGCGGCTTCCCCGAGATGTCATAGACAACCCGCGACACCCCCCGCAACTCATTGATGATCCTGTTGCTCACCGTACCCAGGAACTCATACGGCAGATGCGCCCAATGCGCGGTCATGAAGTCGATCGTCTCGACAGCCCGCAGCGCAATCACCCACTCATACGCCCGCGCATCGCCCACCACGCCCACCGACTTCACCGGCAGGAACACAGCAAACGCCTGGCTGGTCTTGTCGTACAGATCCGCCTTGCGCAGCTCATCAATGAAGATGGCATCGGCCTTGGCCAGCAGCTCGGCGTATTCGCGCTTCACTTCACCCAGAATGCGCACGCCCAGGCCCGGGCCCGGGAACGGATGGCGGTAGACCATGGTGCGCGGCAGGCCGAGCTCAACGCCCAGGCGGCGCACTTCGTCCTTGAACAGCTCGCGCAGCGGCTCCACCAGGCCCAGCTTCATGTGCTCCGGCAGGCCGCCCACGTTGTGGTGGCTCTTGATCACATGCGCCTTGCCGGTCTTGCTGCCGGCCGACTCGATCACGTCCGGGTAGATGGTGCCCTGCGCCAGCCACTTGGCGTTCTTCAGTTTGTTCGACTCTTCGTCGAAGATCTCAACGAACAGGTTGCCGATGATCTTGCGCTTGGCTTCCGGGTCGCTCACGCCTTCCAGCGCGGCGAAGTAACGGTCGGCGGCATTCACGCGCACCACCTTCACGCCCATGTGCTCGGCGAACATCGCCATCACCTGGTCGCCTTCCTGCCAGCGCAGCAGGCCGGTATCCACGAACACGCAGGTCAGCTTCTCGCCGATGGCCTTGTGCAGCAGCGCGGCCACCACGGACGAATCGACGCCGCCGGACAGGCCCAGGATCACTTCGTCATCGCCCACCTGTTCGCGCACGCGGGCGATCTGGTCGTCGATGATGTTGGCGGCGGTCCACAGGGTCTGGCAGCCGCACACGTCCACCACGAAGCGGCGCAGCAGCGCCTGGCCCTGCAGGGTGTGGGTCACTTCCGGGTGGAACTGCACGCCGTACCAGCGCTTTTCTTCGTTGGCCATGGCGGCCACCGGAATGCGGTCGGTGGTGGCGGTGATGGTGAAGCCCGGCGGCGCAACGGAGACGTGGTCGCCGTGGCTCATCCAGACATTCAGCTTCGGCTCGCCGCCGTGGTCGCTCAGGCCCTTGAACAGTGCATCCGGGTTGATCACGTTCACTTCGGCGTGGCCGAATTCGCGCTGATCAGCGGCTTCGGTGGCACCGCCCAGCTGCGCGGCCAGGGTCTGCATGCCGTAGCAGATGCCGAAGATCGGCAGGCCGCTGTCGAACACTTCCTGCGGCGCGGCCGGGGCGCCCGGCAGCGTGGTCGATTCCGGGCCGCCGGACAGGATGATGCCCTTGGCGCCAAACGCGGCGATCTCGGCCGGGTTGTGGTCCCAGGCCCAGATTTCGCAGTAGACGCCCAGCTCGCGGATGCGGCGGGCGATCAGCTGCGTGTACTGCGCGCCGA
The DNA here is from genome assembly GCF_059369755.1 of Stenotrophomonas sp. YJH_SMC_57. Classification (NCBI taxonomy): domain Bacteria; kingdom Pseudomonadati; phylum Pseudomonadota; class Gammaproteobacteria; order Lysobacterales; family Lysobacteraceae; genus Stenotrophomonas; species Stenotrophomonas sp. YJH_SMC_57. Next base: position 161,575 of record NZ_JCAFSZ010000007.1, on the reverse strand, counting down.
AATCGAGGATCAGGATCTTGTCGTTATGGATGTTGGTCATGGCGCCCTGGCAATGCAGTAGGGAAAACGAAATCAGATTTGCAGCAGCAGATGGAAAAAGAGGAACGGGAATCAGCTTCCTCGTTCCTCTTTGCCCGGCCCGCGTCAGGCGCGGTAGTTCGGCGGTTCCTTGGTGATCGTCACGTCGTGGACGTGGCTCTCACGCTGGCCGGCGCCGCTGATCTTGACGAACTTGGGCTTGGTGCGCATGTCGTCGATGGTGGCGCAACCCACGTAGCCCATGGTGGCGCGCAGGCCGCCCATCAGCTGGTGGATGATGCCGCCCACCGGGCCGCGGTACGGCACGCGGCCTTCGATGCCTTCCGGCACCAGCTTGTCGGCGGTGGCGGCGTCCTGGAAGTAGCGGTCCTTCGACCCCTTCTCCATGGCAGCCAGCGAACCCATGCCGCGGTAGCTCTTGTACGAACGGCCCTGGTACAGCTCGGTCTCGCCCGGCGATTCTTCGGTACCGGCCAGCAGGCCGCCGACCATGATGGTCGAGGCACCGGCGGCCAGCGCCTTGCCGATGTCGCCCGAGTAGCGGATGCCACCGTCGGCGATCAGCGGGATGCGGTCCTGCAGCGCTTCGGCCACCAGGTCGATCGCGGTGACCTGCGGCACGCCAACGCCAGCGACGACGCGCGTGGTGCAGATCGAGCCCGGGCCGATGCCGACCTTCACTGCGTCCGCGCCGCTGTCCAGCAGCGCCAGTGCGGCTTCGCCGGTGCAGATGTTGCCACCGATGACCTGCACGTTCGGGAAGTTCTTCTTGACCCAGCTGACGCGGTCCAGCACGCCCTGCGAGTGGCCGTGCGCGGTATCGACCACGATCACGTCCACGCCGGCGGCGACCAGCGCTTCCACGCGGCGATCGGTATCGCCACCCACGCCGACGGCCGCGCCGACCAGCAGGCGGGTCGACAGATCCTTGGCAGCGTTCGGGAAGTCGGTGTTCTTCTGGATGTCCTTGACGGTGATCAGGCCACGCAGTTCGAACGAATCATTGACCACCAGCACCTTTTCGATGCGGTTGCGGTGCAGCAGCTGCAGCACTTCGTCAGACGCGGCGCCTTCCTTGACCGTGATCAGGCGATCCTTCTTGGTCATGATGTGACGGACCGGATCGTCCAGCTCGGTTTCGAAGCGCATATCGCGGTGGGTCACGATGCCGGCCAGCAGGCCGTCGCTGCCCACCACCGGCACGCCGGAGATGTTGTGCGCCTGGGTCAGGGCCAGCACGTCGCGGATGGTGGTTTCCGGGCCGACGGTGATCGGGTCGCGGATGACACCGGCCTCGAACTTCTTGACCTTGGCCACTTCCGCGGCCTGCTGTTCCAGGCTGAGATTCTTGTGGATGATGCCCATGCCGCCGAGCTGGGCCATGGCGATGGCCAGGCGGGCTTCGGTGACGGTATCCATGGCTGCGGACAGGATCGGAAGCTTCAGCTTCAGGTCGCGAGTCAACCGCGTTTCGAGGTTGACGTCCTTGGGCAGGATGGTCGAATGGGCGGGGACGAGCGAGACGTCGTCGTAAGTGAGTGCTTCAGCCTGGATGCGCAGCATCGGCATACCCGAGATGTGGGGAAGCGCGACATTTTACCCTGTTTTCGCGCCCTGTGGCAGGGGGTAGATGCGACGCAGTGTCGCGCGGGCGGCGATCCATTCAGGGGGCTATCCGGGCCGCCGGTGGCATACCGCCTTTGGTGGGTGCCAACCTTGGTTGGCACGGCCCGTCCGGCAACTGGACCCCAGATGGGCCGATGGCCCCGATGTATGTGTGCCAACCAAGGTTGGCACCTACCAGGAGCGGGTCATCCGCATGTCCGCATTGTGCCGACCAACGGTCGGCACCACCCCAAAAGGTCAGCTCAGCGCTTCGGCCGCTTCCAGGGTGTTCTGCATCAACGTGGCCACGGTCATCGGGCCCACGCCACCCGGCACCGGGGTGATCCAGCTGGCGCGCTGGGCGGCCGCTTCAAACCCGACGTCGCCCACCAGGCGTCCGTCATCCAGGCGGTTGATGCCCACGTCGATCACCACCGCGCCCGGCTTCACCCACTCGCCCGGCACGATGCCCGGGCGGCCCACCGCCACCACCAGGATGTCGGCGTTGCGCACGGCCTGTTCCAGCACGTCCTTGGGGGTGAACTTGTGGCAGCTGGTCACGGTGCAGCCGGCAATCAGCAGCTCCAGGCCCATCGGCCGGCCGACATGGTTGCTCACACCCACGATGGTGGCGTTGCGGCCGCGCACCGGCTGGTCGGTGTGGCCCAGCAGCGTGGTGATGCCGCGCGGGGTGCACGGGCGCAGGCCGAACTCGCGCAGGGCCAGGTGGCCGACGTTTTCCGGGTGGAAGCCGTCCACGTCCTTGCGCGGGTCGATGCGCTGGATCAGCCGGCGCGCGTCGGGGATGCCCGGCAGCGGCAGCTGGATCAGGATGCCGTTGATCTTCGGGTCGGCGTTGAGCTGGTCGATCAGGTCGAGCAACTCGGCTTCGGTGGTACCGGCCGGCAGATCGTAGTCATGCGCTTCGATGCCGACCTTCTCGGCCGCGCGGCGCTTGTTGCGCACGTACACGGTCGAAGCCGGGTCGCCGCCCACCAGCACCACGGCCAGGCCCGGGCGGCGGCCACCGGCGGCCACGCGGGCGTCGACGCGCACCTTCAGGCTGTCGAGCAGGTCCTCGGCGATGCGGCGGCCATCGAGGATGCGGGCAGGATGCTGGGGGGCGGAATCGGTCATCGGGAGCAGGCGTGGGGCGGCGGGGACGCTATTGTCCCCGATTCAGGCCCCCTCGCCCACCGCCACGCGTCGACACGCGCCCCGGTAGTGCCGGCCGCTGGCCGGCAATCTCATGACGTCGGAACGTTTCCGTAATTGCCGGCCAGCGGCCGGCACTACCCGGCTCTATTCTTCCTCTTCCGGCACGTCCTGCGGGTTCAGCGTCTTGCTCGCGCGCTTCGGTGCGGTGAACGGGGTCGGCGTCGGTACGCCCTGCGGGCTGTTGCCGTAGATCATCCGCGCGCCGGCATTCAGACCGCCACCGGCAATCTCCAGCTCGAAACGCTCGGCGTCGCGGCGGCGGATCTGCTCGGCAATCTCCACCGCGTCATCCTCATCCGCACCCAGTTCCACCAGCGCTGCCTGGCCAAACAGCACCGCCGACTCAAACGTCTCGCGGATCTGGAAATCGACACCTGCATGGATCAGCCGCAGCGAATGTTCGCGGTCGAACGAACGCACCATCAGCTTGGCCTGCGGGAATTCATGCGCCACCAGTTCGACGATGCGGTCGGCCGCCTCGGCCTTGTCCACGCACACTGCAATCGCGCGCGCAGTGGCGGCACCCGAAGCATGCAGCACGTCCAGTCGCGTGCCATCGCCGTAATAGATCTTGAAACCGAACCGCGCCGCGCTCTGGATCATCTCCACATCGTTGTCGATGATGGTCACGTCCACGTCGCGCGCCAGCAGCGACTGGCTGGCGACCTGGCCGAAGCGGCCGAAGCCGATCAGCAGCACGCTGCCAGACAGCCCATCGGCCTCGTCCACGCCATCCATGTTCACCGTCGGCTTCGGCGCCACGCGCTTGTAGACCAGCACCACCAGCGGGGTCAGCGCCATCGACAGCACCACCACGGCGGTGAAGTTGGCATTGATGTCCAGGTCGATCACGCCGGCCGATGCGGCGGCGGAGAACAGCACGAACGCGAACTCGCCGCCCTGCGCCATCAGCACGCCACGGTCCAGCGCCTGCGCATGATCGCTGCCCATGATGCGCGCCACCACGTAGATGCACAGCGCCTTGGCCGCCATCAACGCCAGCACCAGGCCGAGGATCAGCTGCCAGTGCGCGGCCACCACGCTCAGGTCCAGCGCCATGCCCACGCTGAGGAAGAACAGGCCGAGCAGGATGCCGCGGAACGGTTCGATGTCCGCCTCAATCTGGTGGCGGAAGGTCGACTCGCTCAACAGCACGCCGGCCAGGAACGCGCCCATCGCCATCGACAGGCCGGACAACTGCATCAGCAGCGCCGCACCCAGCACCACCAGCAGCGCGGCGGCGGTCATCACCTCGCGTGCCTTCGATTCGGCCAGCACCCGGAACAGCGGATTGAGCAGGAAGCGGCCGACCAGCACCAGGCCGACGATGGCACCCACGCCGATCGCTACCGACAGCCAGCGCGAGCCTTCGCCATCGGCGCTGCCGGCGCTCGGCGCCATCCATGCCACCAGCGCCAGCAACGGCACGATCAGCAGGTCTTCGAACAACAGGATCGAAACGATCTTCTGCCCCGACGGCAGCGCGATGTCACCGCGCTCGGCCAGCAGCTGCATGACCACCGCGGTGGAGGTGAGCACGAAGCCGGTGGCGCCGATGAAGGCCACCTGCCAGGGGAAGCCGAACAGCTTGGCGATGCTGGTCAGCACCAGCGCACAGGTGACGATCTGCAGCGTGCCCAGCCCGAAGATTTCCTTGCGCAGGCTCCACAGGTGCGAGGGCCGCATTTCCAGGCCGATCACGAACAGGAACATCACCACGCCGAGCTCGGCGGTATGCAGGATCGCCTGCGGGTCGGAGAACCAGCCCAGCCCGAACGGTCCGATCGCCAGGCCGGCGGCGAAGTAGCCCAGCACCGAGCCCAGGCCGGCCCGGCGGAACAAAGGCACCATCACCACCGCCGCGCCCAACAGGGCCACGACCTTGACCAGCTCGCTGGTCGCTGCTTCTACCGCCATGCGGTGCTTTCCCCAAGATCCAGAATCGGGTTCAACAATAGAGCAATGCCGATGACGGCAATAGCACGCATGTTGCGCCGGATTGTCTTGGAGGTGGAACGATGTGGGGACTGACCCCAAGCATCATCCCGAAACCGCACACCCGCTTCGGCATGTGCCAACCTTGCACCCGCTTCGGTAGGTGCCAACCTTCCACCCCCTTCGGTAGGTGCCAACCTTGGTTGGCACGAGAGCGCCGACCAAGGTCGGCATCTACCAAAGCCTCCCCCAGCCGGGTTCACCCACCCCGACAAAACGCGGCGTAATCGATATACCCCGGGAACGGCACCACCGGCGCACACACCGGGCACTGCGGGTCCGGCCGGATGCCGGATCCCGAAACCATGCATTCCCTTCGGTAGGTGCCAACCATGCATCCGCTTCGGTAGGTGCCAACCTTGGTTGGCACGGGAGCGCCGACCAAGGTCGGCATCCACCAATGCACTCCCCCGCGGGTTCACCCACCCCGGCAAAACGCGGCGTAATCGATATACCCCGGGAACGGCACCCCCGGCGCACACACCGGGCAGTGCGGGTCGGGCCGGATGCCGGTCTCGCGGAAGCGCATGCCCAACGCATCGAAACGCAGCAGGCGGCCGACCAGCGGCTCGCCGATGCCCAGCAGCAGCTTCAGCACCTCGGTGGCCTGCAGCACCCCGGCCAGGCCAGGCAGTACGCCCAGCACCCCCGCCTCGGAACAGTTCGGCGCGAACTCCGGCGGTGGCGGCTCGGGGAACAGGCAGCGGTAGCACGGCGCCACGCCGCGCTGGCGGCCGGCGTCAAACACGCTTACCTGGCCGTCAAAGCGCTCGATGGCGGCATACACCAGTGGCGTGGCGTGCTTGATGCAGGCGTCGTTGAGCAGGTAGCGCAGCGGGAAGTTGTCCGAGCCGTCCAGCACCACGTCCACGCCGTCCAGCAGCGCATCCACGTTCTCGGAAGTAACCCGTTCCGGCACCGCTTCGACCTCGATCGACGGGTTCAATGCCAACAGCCGCTCACGCGCGGAATCGACCTTGAGCTGGCCGACGCTGGCTTCGGTGTGCACGATCTGCCGGTGCAGGTTGCTGCGCTCCACGCGGTCGTGGTCAGCGAAGCGCAGATGCCCTACCCCGGCCGCAGCCAGGTAGAAGCCGGCCGGTGCGCCCAGCCCACCCGCGCCCAGCACCAGCACCCGCGACTGCTGCAGGCGACGCTGGCCGGCCTCGCCCACCTGCGGCAGCAGCAGGTGGCGCGAATAGCGGTCGTAGAAGTCGCGGTCGGCCGCACTGGTCAGCGGCTGCACCAGCGGCAACAACTGCTCGCGCCAGGCCACGGTACCGCCCGTCACGGAAGCGACGTTGGAGTACCCGGCCCCCTGCAGGAACTGCGCGGCATCGGCCGAGCGCTTGCCGCTCTGGCAGATCAGCAGGATTTCCTGGTCGTGCCGCGGCAGATGCGAGGCCGGATCGGCCTGCAGCTCGCCCCTGGCCACGCCACGCGCACCTTCGGCCATGCCCCCGGCCCGTTCGTGCGCCTCGCGCACATCGATCAGCACGGCGCCGTGGGCCAGGCGCTCGCGCGCCTGCGCGGGGGAAAGCTCTCGGATGCTCATGGGCGCATTATCGCGCAGGTGCCGCCAGGCCGCCTTGATCGATATCCGCAATCGTGGGGGCGGTGCCGGCGCAACGAAAAAGGCGGCCCTGCGGCCGCCTTCTTCTGCATCACTTGCCCTTGACGTGCTTCATCAAGCGCCGCTTGGCCTTGACCTGCCGCTCGGTGAGGACGTTCTTCTTGCCCTCGTACGGGTTGGTACCCTCGCGGAAGATGAAGCTCACCGGGGTGCCGATCAGCTTGAAGCGCTTGCGGAAGAAGTTCTCCAGGTAGCGCTTGTACGATTCCTGCAGCTCCTTCAGGCGGGTGCCGTGCACGATGAAGGTCGGCGGGTTTGCGCCGGCCGGGTGCACGTAACGCAGCTTGGAGACGTGGCCGCGGATGGTCGGCGGCGGGTTGGTCTCGTACGCCACTTCCAGCGCCTTGTTCACTTCGCTGGTGGTGAAGGTCTTGTTGGCCGATTCGTGCGCGCGGTGCACGGCGCGGAACAGCTCGCGCAGGCCCGAGCCATGCTTGGCCGAGATGCGCACCGATTCGGCCCACGGCACGAAGCCCAGCTTCAACGACAGCAGGGTCTCGGCCTGCTCGCGCTGGTACTCGGTCAGGCCATCCCACTTGTTGATGGCAATCACCAGCGCGCGGCCGGCGTCGAGCACGGCACCGAGCACGGTGGCGTCCTGGTCGGTCACGCCTTCGGTGGCATCCAGCATCAGCACGGCCACCTGGCACTGCTCGATCGACTGCATGGTCTTGACCACCGAGAACTTCTCGACGACCTCGTCCACGCGCGAGCGGCGGCGCAGGCCGGCGGTATCGATCAGGCGGTACTCGCGGCCGTCACGCTCCAGGTCCACCGCGATCGAATCGCGGGTGGTGCCCGGCACGTCGGAAGCGATCATGCGCTCCTCGCCGAGAATGCGGTTGACCAGGGTCGACTTGCCCACGTTGGGGCGGCCGACGAAGGCGATGCGGATGCGGTTCGGATCGTTGTCCAGCTCTTCGCCGCTGCCTTCTTCGGGCAGGCGCTGGATCACTTCGTCCAGCAGGTCGTCCAGGCCCTGGCGATGCGCGGCCGACAGGGTCAGCATCTCGCCGAAGCCGTAACGGGCGAACTCCGAACGCACGCTGTCCTCGTCGGTGCCGTCGATCTTGTTGATCAGCAGCAGCGTCGGGCGCGACAGCTTGCGCAGCCAGGCCAGGATCTCGTCGTCCATTGCCGACGTACCCTCACGGGCGTCGACCACGAACAGAATCAGGTCCGCTTCCGCCGCAGCGGCGCGGGCCTGGCGGGTGGTGGCACCGGCCAGGCCCTCTTCCTCTTCCGCGATACCGCCGGTGTCGACGACGAGGAAATGGTTGTCCTCGTCCAGACGGCAGACACCGTAGTTGCGGTCGCGGGTGACGCCGGGCTGGTCATGGACCAGCGCGTCACGGGTGCGCGTCAGCGCATTGAAAATAGTCGACTTGCCGACATTCGGCCGTCCAACCAGGGCGACCAAAGGCAGCATCGCGATTACTCCAATTTTTAATTTGCCAACCGGAAGGCGGTCAGCTTGCCATCAACGTTCTGCACCAGCAGCACCCCGTCTGCGACGACCGGCTGGGCCAGCAGGGCGTCACCGCCGCTCTTCGCCCGTGCCGCCATCGCACCATCGGAGGTCTTCAACCAGTGCACGTATCCCTTGTAGTCACCGACGACCACGTAATCACCCTGCAGCACCGGGCCGGTCAGCGAACGACGCGCCAGCTCGGTCTGCGACCACATGGCCGCGCCGGTCGCCTTGTCCAGGCCGAACACGCCGCCCTTGTTGTCGGTGACGAACACATTGCCGGACGACACCGCCACGCCACCGGCACCGCCATGGTCGCGCGCCCACAGCGGGCGACCGGTCGGGCCTTCGATGGCCATGGTCTGGTTCTTGAAGCTGCTCACGTAGAGGGTGTTGCCCTCCAGTACCGGAGCACCGTCAACGTCGGCCATGCGCTCAAGCTCGGTACGGCCTTCGCCGTTGCCGATGTTCTGTTCCCACAGGGTACGGCCATCCTGCTGGGCCAGGGCCGCAACCGCGCCCTCGTCCTTGCCGATGAACAGCACGCCCGGGCCGGTGACCACCGGCGCGTTGCCGCGCACGGTCAGCGCCGGCAGTTCGCTCGGGTTGAACCACTTCTGGGTGCCGTTGCCGGCATCGAAGGCGGTCACGCGGCCATCGTTGCTGCGCACGAACACCAGGCCCTGGGCCACGGCCGGTGCGGCAATGACTTCACCCGGAACACGGGCGCGCCACTTCTCGCTGCCGTCGTTGATGTCCAGGGCGATGACCTGGCCATCCAGCGTGCCGATCACGACCAGGTTCTCACCGACACCCGGGCCGCCGGACAGGCGCAGCTTCGGCTTCTTCTTTTCCTTCTTCGGCTCCCAGGTCCAGACCTTCTTGCCGGTCTGCAGGTCGATGGCGTGCACGCCACCGGTGATCGCCGCGGCGAACACGTGGCCGTTGGCCACCGCCGGGCCCTGGCGCACGCCGATGCGGCGCTCGCCCTTGCCGAGGTTGACCGACCAGGCCTTGTTGACCTTGACGCTGGGCTCGAACTTGACCAGTTCAGCCGGCTCCTGGGCCTTCTTCGCTGCCGCGTCCTTGCCGGCGAACCAGCCCTTCACGGTGCTGCAGCCGGTCAGGGCCATGCCCATCAGGAGCACGGTGGCGACGCGGGTGATCATGACCTTCTGACTCATCAAACCGACTCCGCAGGGGCGGCGACCGTGCCGCCGGCATCCATAACCTTGGTTTCCAGCAGGCGCCGCTGCGGCGCTGCCACGTCCAGCGACTTCAGCGCCTTCTCGTACTGTGCACGGGCGTCGTCACGCTTGCCCTGCGCCATCAGCGCATCGCCATGGATTTCCAGGCTGCTGCTGTCGGTGGCGCTGCCCAGCAGCTTGATCGCCTCGTCGCTCTTGCCGGTGGCCACCAGCAGGCGTGCCACACGCTGGTCGACCACGCGCTGCAGGTCACCTTCGACCTTCACGCCGCGCAGGGTGGCCAGCGCCTCTTCATTCTTGCCGGCGTCGACCTGGGCCTTGGCCAGCTGCAGCGCCGCGAGGTCGCCGTAGATGCTGGACGGGCCGGCTTCAAGCGCCTTCACTGCCTTGGAGGCATCGTCGAGCTTGTTCTGCTGCAGGCCGAGCAGCGCCTTCTGGTACTCGACATTGGCCGAGGCCAGCTTGCCGCCCTGATCCTTCTGGTACCACTGCCAGCCGGCGATGGCACCGATGGCGATGACCACGCCACCAAGGATGCTGGCGCCATTCTTCCGCAGCCAGCTGCGGACGCGTTCACTTTGTTCGTGCTCGTCGAGCAGATCGTCGATCGCCATGCGTACTCTCGCCCCGCCCATCGGGAGGGACCATTGGGTTTAATCGAAGGTGGTGAAACCGCGCCTCAGTGCGAAACCGGGACTACGGAGCCTTCAGAGGATACCTGAAAGCGTGCCACGTTGGCTCGCTGGTAGGGGGTCAGATCGACGATAGCGCCGTTCTGCTGAACCTGGACCGCCGAGGCGTTGCCCAGGGTCACCCGGGTCACCTGGCCCGGAGTGAAGCTACGGCTTTCGCCGGACTTGATCAGCGCCTTCTCGACGGTGGCACCGTCCGGGCCGCCGATATCGACCCAGCTGTCGCCGCTGAACTGCATGTCCAGCGTGTTGGCAGCAGCGGCCGGCGCCGGGGCCGAACGCGGCACCGGGGCCAGCGAGGCCACGTACGGGGTCGCGGCCGGCTTGCTGGCCGGGGCGCTCGCCACGTCAACCGGGGTGGCCGGCTCGACGCCTGCGGCGGACGGAGCCACCGGCACGGCGGCCGGGATCGCATCCAGCGAGGCGGTGTTCGGCGACGGGGTGGCACTACCGTCGAAGTGGCCACGGGTGGCGAACCACACCGGCACGGCCAGGACCGCGGTGATGCCGACATACAGCATGCGCCGGCCGAGGTTCTCGGCAATGCGACGCGCGCGCGGGGTATGGGTATGGCTGACCAGGGTGGGCGGGACCACCGGGCCGACCTGGGCCTGCTCCAGCAACTGGCTCACATCCACGTTGAGCAGGCGCGCATAGCTGCGCAGCTGGCCACGCACGAACACCGGCGCGCCGAGCTTCTGCCATTGTTCCTCTTCCAGCGACTTGACCACCTGGACCGGCATGCGCAGGCGCGTGCCGACATCCTCGAGGGTCAGTCCGGCCGCTTCGCGGGCCTGGCGCAGGCGGGTGCCGCAGCCGGCCGCAGTCTCGAGAGCGCTCACAGTCTGGTCATCAATCACAATGCATCAACCCTGGAGTTAGGAGCCCGCTTCCTGCGGAAATTCCTGTCGAATCCGCTGGAGATAGCGATCAGATGCCGCCCGATCGCCCAGCCGCGCTTCGATTTCAGACGCAAGTTGTAACACGGAACGCGTTGCGGGTGCAGCCGCAATCCTACGTTCGGCGAAGGCCCGGGCCTCCATGTAGCGGCCCTGGCGGACGCTGAGCTGGGCCATCGCCTCGAGTGCGACCGGGTTGTCAGGCAGTGTCGTCAGCGCCGCGCGAAGGTCGCGTTCGGCACGTTCGAACTGGCCGGCATCCAGTGCGCAGCCGCCGGCATTGGCCTGTGCCTCGGCTGGCGTGGCATAGCCCGGCGCCTGCAGCGCGCGGTCGAACCAGACCAGTGACTCGGCCGGCCGGCCCTGCTGGCACAGCCAGGCACCGTAATTGTTGAGGATGTCGCCACGCTGCGGCGCCAGTTCGGCGGCCCTGCGGAAGCTCTCGCCGGCCTGCGGGGTGCGGCCCCGGCGCTCGTCGATGCCGGCCAGCAGCACCAGCGCGTCCGGGGCCTCCGGCGCCAGCTTCTGCGCCTCACGGGCCTTGCGCTCGGCCGCATCGAGATTGCCAACCTGCATGTCGCGGGCGGCCAGTGCGAGCAGATCCTGCCAGCGTACCTGGCGACGGACGTTGTCCGGATCGCGGACCGAGTACACCGGCGCCACGCTGGGGCCCAGCTTGGCCTTGGGTTGGGATTTGCAGCCGCCGACCGAGAGGGCCAGCACGCCTGCGAACAGGGCCAGCCAGAGGCGGTCAGGCCGCGGCATCGCTCCCCTTCCCCGCCTGCAGCGTCTTGTTGAACTCCGCCTGGCGGCGGGTGCGGTCCATCACCTGGCCCTTGAGCTGGCCGCAGGCGGCGTCGATGTCGTCGCCACGGGTGCGGCGGACCATGGTCAGCACGTTGCTGTCGAGCAGGATCTTCTGGAAGGCACGGATGTGCGCCTCTTCCGAACGCTCGTAGCGGGTGCCCGGGAACGGGTTGAACGGAATCAGGTTGACCTTGCCCGAATCCTTGGCCTGCACCGCGTTGTCGAACTGGCGCATCAGGCGGGCCAATTCACGGGCATGCTCGGGCTTGTCGTTGATGCCCTTCATCAGGGTGTATTCGAAGGTGACCGATTCGCGGCGCTTGTTGGCGCGCAGGTAGCGTGCGCACGAGGCCATCAGCTCGGCGATCGGGTACTTCTTGTTGAGCGGCACCAGGGTCTCGCGCAGCGCATCGTTGGGCGCATGCAGCGACACCGCCAGCGACACGTCGCTTTCGGTCGACAGGCGGTCGATCTGCGGCACCAGGCCGGAGGTCGACAGGGTCACGCGCTTGTTGGCCAGGCCGTAGCCCAGGTCGTCGCGCATCACGCTCATGGCGCGCACGACGTTGTCGAAATTCATCAGCGGCTCGCCCATGCCCATCATCACCACGTTGGTGAGGCGGCGCATCTGGTGCGGCACGTTGCCCAGGTGGCGTGCGGCAACCCACACCTGGCCGATGATCTCGGCGGTGGTCAGGTTGCGGTTGAAGCCCTGGGTGGCGGTGGAGCAGAACGTGCAGTTCAGGCCGCAACCGACCTGCGAGGACACGCACAGCGTGCCGCGGGTCTTGTCGGGGATGTACACGGTCTCGATGGCGTTCTTGCCATCCACGCCCATCGCCAGCAGCCACTTGTGGGTGCCGTCGGCGGAAGGCTTGTCGAACACGATGTTCGGAACCAGCACCTCGGCATGGGCCTGCAGCTTGGCGCGCAGGACCTTGCCGAGGTCGGTCATTTCATCGAAGTCGGTGACGTAGCGATGGTGGATCCACTTCATCACCTGATGGGCACGGAACTTCTTCTCGCCGAGAACCTCGACGAAAAACTTCTCCAGGCCCGCGCGATCGAGGTCGAGCAGGTTCTGCTTGCCAGCCGTGGGTGCCGACTTCGGCAGCGGCTGGATGGCGGGGGACTGTACGACCTCGTTCACGGCATTACTCTCAGCGCGAAACGACTTCGGTGGCGGCGAAGAAGTAGGCGATTTCAATCGCGGCATTCTCGACCGAGTCCGAGCCGTGGGCGGCGTTGGCATCGATGGATTCGGCGAAGTCGGCGCGGATGGTGCCCGCAGCGGCTTCCTTCGGGTTGGTGGCGCCCAGCAGGTCGCGGTGGGCCAGGACGGCGTTCTCGCCTTCCAGGGCCTGGATCATCACCGGGCCGGAGATCATGAACTCGACCAGCGCGTTGAAGAACGGACGCTCGCGGTGCACGGCGTAGAAGCCTTCGGCTTCACGGCGCGACAGCTGCTTGTACTTGGCGGCCACGACCTTCAGGCCGGCCTTCTCGAAGCGGGCGTAGATTTCGCCGATGACGTTCTTGGCAACGGCGTCCGGCTTGATGATCGAAAGGGTGCGCTCCAGCGCCATGGGATGTCTCCAATGGAATCGGGCCGCTGATGGCCCGAAGGGTAACATGAAAAAAACCCGCGTCGGGACGCGGGCTTAGCCTGATAAACGTAGGCGAATTGTAAAAGATAAAGCGCTGGCGTGGTAGTGCCGACCGGCGGCCGGCAGGCTGGCGCCCGCCGGGCTGCCCACGGTTGCCGTCCAGCGGCCGGCACCACCCTTTGCGCCCATTCACCCACCTGAGCGGATTCTGACCGCCCCGGGCATTTTTGCTGCACTGCAAAATGCCATACGCTACCGTCTGGTTCTAGTATCAAACAATCGTTTGATTAAGGTCTGCCCGCCGATGGCCAAGCCCGCCCACTTCTCGACCAAGGACCGCATCCTCGGTGCCGCCGAGGAGCTGTTTGCCCAGCACGGCTTCGCCGGCACCTCGTTGCGCCAGGTGACCAGCCAGGCCGACGTCAACATCGCGGCGGTCAATTACCACTTCGGCTCCAAGGAAAACCTGGTCAACGAGGTGTTCCGCCGCCGCATGGACGAGATGACCGGCGCCCGCCTGGCCCAGCTCGAGCGCGCCCGCAGCGAACATCCCGGGCAGCTGCGCCCGGTGCTGGCCGCCTTCGTCGAGCCGGCGCTGGCGCTGGCCCAGGACCGCCAGAACGGCGGCGCCTTCGTGCGCGTGATCGCCCGCGCCTACGCCGAGAAGAACGACAACCTGCGCAAGTTCCTGTCCGACCATTACGGCCACGTGCTGCGTGCGTTCGGCAAGGCGATTGCCGAATGCGCGCCCGACCTGAGCAAGGAAGAGCTGTACTGGCGCCTGGACTTCCTGGCCGGCTCGCTCACCTATGCCATGGCCGACTTCGGGCTGATCAAGCGTCCCGCCGGTGTCACCGAAGCGGCGCATCGTGCCCATGCCGCCCACGAACTGATCCATTTCGCCGAAGCCGGGTTCCGCGCCGCCGCACGCGCCAGCGCCCTGCCCGCTTCCCCGTGATTCCACCGGGTGTGACCCACCCAGTAACTGCTGACCAACAAAGGCCCTACACCATGTCCAATTCCCTGCTAGTCCGCCGCGCCGCCGTGCTGGGTGCCGGCGTCATGGGTGCCCAGATCGCCGCCCACCTCACCAACGCCGGCGTCGACACCGTGCTGTTCGACCTGCCCGCCAAGGAAGGTCCGGCCGACGGCATCGTGCTGAAGGCGATCGCCAACCTGGGCAAGCTGAGCCCGGCGCCGCTGGCCAGCAAGTCGCTGGCCGAAGCCATCACCCCGGCCAACTACGAGTCCGGCCTGGAGCAGCTGAAGGACTGCGACCTGATCATCGAGGCCATTGCCGAGCGCATGGACTGGAAGCAGGACCTGTACAAGAAGATCGCGCCGTTCGTGGCCGACCACGCGGTGCTGGCCTCCAACACCTCGGGCCTGGGCATCAACAAGCTGGCCGACGTGCTGCCCGAGCAGCTGCGCCACCGCTTCTGCGGCGTGCACTTCTTCAACCCGCCGCGCTACATGCACCTGGCCGAGCTGATCCCGGCCACCACCACCGACGCCGCCGTGCTGGAAGGCCTGGAAGAATTCCTGGTCACCACCCTGGGCAAGGGCGTGGTGTACGCCAAGGACACCCCGAACTTCATCGGCAACCGCATCGGCGTGTTCTCGATCCTGTCCACCATCCACCACACCCAGCAGTTCGGCCTGGGCTTCGATGAAGTGGACGGCCTGACCGGCCCGCTGGTCGGCCGCCCGAAGTCGGCCACCTACCGCACCTCCGACGTGGTCGGCCTGGACACCATGGCCCACGTCATCAAGACCATGGGCGACACCCTGCCGAACGATCCGTGGCATGAATTCTTCAAGTCGCCGAAGTGGCTGGACGCGCTGATTTCCAAGGGCGCACTGGGCCAGAAGACCGGCGCCGGCATCTTCCGCAAGGTCGGCAAGGACATCATGGTGCTGGACCTGGAAAAGCAGGACTACCGCCCGGCTGATCGCGCCGCTGCACCGGAGGTGGTCGAGATCCTGAAGATCAGGAACCCGGCCGAGAAGTTCGCCAAGCTGCGCGAGAGCCAGCACCCGCAGGCGCAGTTCCTGTGGGCGACCTTCCGCGACCTGTTCCACTACAGCGCCTACCACCTGGCCGACATCGCCGAGACCGCGCGCGACGTCGACCTGGCCATCCGCTGGGGCTACGGCTGGTCGCTGGGCCCGTTCGAAACCTGGCAGGCCGCTGGCTGGAAGCAGGTCGCGCAGTGGATCGCCGATGACATCGTCGCCGGCAAGAGCATGAGCAACGCCCCGCTGCCGGACTGGGTGTTCGATGGCCGCGACGGCGTGCATGCGGCCGAGGGCAGCTACAGCCCGTCGCGCAACGCCAAGCTGCCGCGTTCGTCGCTGCCGGTGTACCAGCGCCAGCGTTTCCCCGATCCGCTGCTGGGCGAGACGTTCGCGCCTGGCGAGACCGTGTTCGAGAACGACGGCCTGCGCATGTGGCATGACGGCGACGGCATCGCGGTGGTCAGCTTCAAGACCAAGATGAACACCGTGTCCGATCAGGTGCTGGACGGCCTGCAGGAATGCGTCAGCCGCGCCGAGAAGGACTTCCAGGGCCTGGTGATCTGGCAGCAGAAGGAACCCTTCTCCGCCGGTGCCGACCTGGCCGGTGCGCTTGGCCTGCTGCAGGCCGGCAAGGTCGACCAGTTCGAAGAGATGGTCGCCAACTTCCAGCGCACCAGCCAGCGCATCAAGTACTCGCTGGTACCGGTGGTGGCTGCCGTGCGCGGCCTGGCCCTGGGTGGCGGCTGCGAGTTCCAGATGCACAGCGCCAAGACCGTGGCCTTCCTGGAAAGCTACATCGGCCTGGTCGAGGCCGGCGTCGGCCTGCTGCCGGCCGGCGGTGGCCTGAAGGAACTGGCCGTGCGCGCCTCGCAGGCCGCCGGCCCGGGTGGTGACGTGTTCGCCGAACTGAAGAAGACCTTCGAGACCGTGGCGATGGCCAAGGTCTCCAACTCGGCAGTCAACGCCAAGGAACTGGGCCTGCTGCGCAGCACCGACAAGGTGGTGTTCAACAGCTACGAGGCGCTGCACATCGCCAAGGCCGAAGCCCGTGCGCTGGCCGAAGCGGGCTACCGTCCGCCGCTGCCGGCACGCCGCATCCAGGTGGCCGGTGACGTGGGTATCGCCACCTTCAAGATGATGCTGGTCAACATGCTGGAAGGCCGTTTCATCAGCCCGTACGACTACGAGATCGCCGAACGCATCGCCACCGTGCTGTGCGGCGGCAAGGTCGACCGCGGCACCCTGGTGGACGAAGAGTGGCTGCTGACCCTGGAGCGCAAGCACTTCGTCGAACTGGCCCAGCAGGAAAAGACCCAGGCCCGCATCGCGCACATGCTGAAGACCGGCAAGCCGCTGCGGAACTGACGGAAGACATCGGTAGTGCCGGCCGCTGGCCGGCAACCTCTTCCAACCCCTATTCAAGAGATCACTGCAATGACCAAGCAAATCCAGGACGCCTACATCGTCGCCGCCACCCGTACCCCGGTGGGCAAGGCGCCCAAGGGCATGTTCCGCAACACCCGCCCCGACGACATGCTTGCGCACGTGCTGCGCAGCGTCGTCGCGCAGGCGCCGGGCGTGGACGTCAACCGCATCGATGACGCGATCATCGGCTGCGCCATGCCGGAAGCCGAGCAGGGCATGAACGTGGCGCGCATCGGCGTGCTGCTGGCCGGCCTGCCCAACACCATCGCCGCGCAGACCGTGAACCGCTTCTGCTCCTCCGGCCTGCAGGCCGTGGCCCAGGCCGCCGACGCGATCCGCCTGGGCAATGCCGACCTGATGCTGGCCGGCGGCACCGAGTCGATGTCGATGGTGCCGATGATGGGCAACAAGATCGCGATGGCACCGAGCGTGTTCGACAATGACCACGTCGCCATCGCCTACGGCATGGGCATCACCGCCGAGAAGGTGGCCGAAGAGTGGAAGGTTTCGCGCGAAGACCAGGATGCGTTCGCCCTCGCCTCGCACCAGAAGGCCATGGCCGCGATCCAGAACGGTGACTTCAAGGACGAAATCAGTCCGTACGAAATCGTCTCGCACCTGCCGGACCTGGCCGATGGCCAGCGCATCATCACCCGCAACAAGGTGGCCGACACCGACGAAGGCCCGCGTCCGGATTCCTCGGCCGAAGGCCTGGCCAAGCTGCGCCCGGTATTCCGCAACGGCCAGTTCGGCGGCACCGTCACTGCCGGCAACTCCTCGCAGATGAGCGATGGCGCCGGCGCCGTGCTGCTGGCTTCGGAGCAGGCAATCAAGGATTACGGCCTGACCCCGCTGGCGCGTTTCGTCAGCTTCTCGGTGGCCGGCGTGCGTCCGGAAGTGATGGGCATCGGCCCGATCGCCGCGATCCCGAAGGCGCTGAAGCAGGCCGGCCTGACCCAGGACCAGCTGGACTGGATCGAGCTGAACGAAGCCTTCGCCGCGCAGTCGCTGGCGGTGATCCGTGATTGCGGCCTGGACCCGAGCAAGGTCAACCCGCTGGGCGGCGCGATCGCCCTGGGCCATCCGCTGGGTGCGACCGGCGCGATCCGTACCGCGACCCTGCTGCACGGCCTGCGTCGTCGCCAGCAGAAGTACGGCATGGTGACGATGTGCATCGGCACCGGCATGGGCGCGGCGGGCATTTTCGAGGCGCTGTAAGGTTCAAGGCGTTGCCTCGTTAGGCTTCATGGCGTGGGCCGGGTCGGCAGGGCTGCCCGGGACACGCCGTGCCCCCCCCTCCGGGGTCCGGCCCAGCCGCTGGCGGCTGTGCGTTCGGGCGCTTGCGAAGCAGTGCTTCGCAAGCAAAGCGCCCTCACCCATGGGGGCTCGATGGCGCCATCCATGGCGCCAACGGTCCCGGGCAGCCCTGCCGACCCGGCCCTTCCAGCCTCCCTGCGGCGGAGGGGTGAGCAAAGGCAGGATCAAGAGCTGGGGTCAGAGCCCTCTGCGCAGCAAAGGGATCTGACCCCAGCAAGCAAAAAAGGCAGCCACTGGCTGCCTTTTTGCTTTTGCTTCTGCTTTTGCTTCTGCCTTTGATTCCGCCCTTCCCGTCCGCGCCCGCAGGAAACTGTCGAGAGGCGTGGGCAGTCCGCTGCAGGACCGTTGGCGCCATGGATGGCGCCATCGAGCCCCCAGGGATGGGTTTACGGCGTGTCCTGCAGCGGACTGCCCACGCCTCCCCACTTTGGGAGGAAGGCGCTGACGGAGCGCTTGATAAACCTTATTCCGCCAGCATCGCCGCCAGCTTCTCCCGCGCCGGGCCAGCCAGCTTCGGGTTATCCAGCGCGAACCGGATCGTCGCCTCCACCAACCCCAGGTGCGTACCGCAGTCGAAGCGGGTGCCCTCGAATCGATAGGCATCGACCTCTTCGGTCTTCAGCAGCTGCGCGATCGCATCGGTCAGCTGGATCTCACCACCGGCACCGCTGCCGGTCTGCTCCAGCAACTCGAAAATCTTCGGGCTCAGCACATAACGGCCTACCACCGCCAGGTCGCTCGGCGCGTCCTCCGGCTTCGGCTTCTCCACGATCTCCGAAATGCGACCCTTGCGGCCATCAAAGGCCTCGGTCGCCACGATGCCGTAGCTCGCTGTCTTTTCGTGCGGCACGTCTTCAACGGCGATCACGCTGGCACCACTGGCCTCGTTGAGATCGGCCATCTGCTTGAGCGCACCCGCGCCGCGGTTCCAGATCAGGTCGTCCGGCAGCAGCACGGCGAACGGCTCGTCGCCGATCACGGCTTTGGCGCAGAGCACCGCATGCCCCAGGCCCAGTGCTTCGGCCTGGGTCACGAAGATCGCGCGCACGCCGTCGGGCAACACGTGGCGGATGAGCTCCAGCTGTTCCTGCTTGCCGGCGCGCTCGAGCTTCTGTTCCAGCTCGTAGGCCTTGTCGAAATAGTCGGCCACCGCGTGCTTGTAGCGGTTGGTGATGAACACCAGCGTGTCGCAGCCCGCTTCGATTGCTTCATCCACGGCGTACTGGATCAGCGGCCGATCAATGATCGGCAGCATCTCCTTCGGCACGGTTTTGGTTGCTGGCAGAAAACGTGTCCCCAGACCAGCTACCGGGAAAACCGCTTTGCGAATTCGCTTGCTCATTGGTGCCTGTTGGCCTCGCGTGCTGGAAAGGGCACGACTTTAGCGGATGAAATGTAAGCATCCTGTTCGATTGGAGAGAACTCCGGCATCGTCGCGAACAGGACTTCCTTGATGGTGTCGGTGTCGTAGCTGCAGACCGCATCGCGCAGACGCGGCACGTTGGCCAGCACCAGATCCCGCGAGAACATGCGCACGCCGGCCTCGAGGATCTTCGGGTGCGCAGTGGAACGGTAGTCCTCGTCCGAATAGAACAGCGTCTCATGCAGCTTTTCACCGGGACGCAGGCCGGTATAGATGATCGGAATATCCTTGTAGGGTTGCTTTCCCGCCAACCGGATCATCTGTTCGGCCAGCAGGCGGATCGGCACCGGCTCGCCCATGTCCAGCGTGTAGATCGCGCCATGCGATGCCGAGGCGGCCGCCTGCAGGATCAGCTGGCAGGCCTCGGGAATGGTCATGAAATAGCGGCTGACTTCCGGATCGGTAACGGTCACCGGCCCGCCACGCAGGATCTGCTCGCGGAACAGCGGCACCACGCTTCCGGCCGAGGCCAGCACATTACCGAAGCGCACGGTGACAAAACGGGTATGCGTGGACTTCTGGTCCAGGCTCTGGCAGATCATCTCGGCATAGCGCTTGCTGGCACCCAGCGCATTGACCGGGTCCACCGCCTTGTCGGTGGAGATGAAGACGAAATGCTCGACGCGCGCCTCCAGGCAGGCCCGGGCCACGTTCTCGGTCGCCAGGATGTTGTTGCGCACCGCCTCACGCAGCTGGCGCTCCAGTACCGGCACGTGCTTGTAGGCCGCCGCGTGGAACGCGGTATCCACCGGATGCAGCGACAGCGCATGGCGGATCACGGCCGGGTCACCGCAGTCACCCAGCACGGCCTCGATCTCGACATCGGGGAAACTGCGGCGCAGTTCGCCCTCGATGGTCAGCAGCAACAGTTCGCTGATCTCCAGCAGGATGATCCGGCCAGCACCATGGCGCGCGCACTGGCGGCACAGTTCCGAGCCAATCGAGCCACCGGCACCAGTGACCATCACCGTACGTCCACCCAACCAGCCACGGATCAGGTTCCAGTCCGGCATGATCGGCTTGCGGCCGAGCAGGTCCTCGATCGCCACTTCCTTCAGCTGCCCGGGAAGCGACTGGCCCTGCAGGATGTCGCTGAGCTTGGGCACGGTGCGGAACGGCACGCCCGTGCTTTCACAGATGGCCACGATCCGCTGCATGCCGGCGGCATCCAGCGAGGGGATGGCAATCACCAGCAGCTTGGCCGCGGTCTCGCGGACCACGGTGGGCGCGTCGTCCAGGGTGCCAAGGATCGGCAGGCCCTGCAGCTTGGCCCCGCGCAGATGGGGGGCGTCGTCGAGCAGGCCGACCGGCTCGAAGTTGCCCGAGCGCCGCAGGTCACGCACCAGCGTCTCAGCCGCCTGGCCGGCACCGAGGATCAGCACACGACGTGCGCTGGAATCGGACTGCAGCGCCTGGTAGTCCTTCCAGGCCCGGTACAGCAGGCGTGGCGCGCCCAGCAGGGCCGACAGCGCGAACGGATAGATCACCAGCACCGACATCGGCACGCCATCGAAGCGCTTCCACATCAGCACCAGCACGATCGCGACCATGCCGATGAAGCTGGCCTTGAAGATGTTCAGCAGGTCACTGACGCTGGCAAACCGCCACAGTCCGCGGTAAAGGCCGACGCGCCAGAACACCAGGCCCTGCAGCAGCAGTACCAGCGTGGTGTCGATGTTCCAGAGGGGAAGCTCGGGCGCGTTGGGCAGGATCGAGTAGCGCCCCGCGTGGAGCAGCTGCCAGCATGCCCAGACCATGAACAGGTCGTGGCAGACGATGGCCGAACGCGGCATCAGGCCGAGGATTCTGTCCCGCCAGGGTGAAGCCATAAGTCAGGTATTTCCTTGTCGATGGCGCAATCCATTGCGCAGGAGGAGCCAGAGGACGCTCAGCGCACTGAACCACGCGATCGCCACGACAGCCTCCCACCTCGGCTGCAATTTGGAGCAGACAACAGTCACTGTAATACTGAACAGACCCAAAGCAAAGTACATCCCTGTCACCCGGGCGTGACTGGCTCCTGCCTGCACCGCGCGCTGGTAGACATGCTGGGTATGGGGTTCCATCCAGCGTTGTCCTGAAATGATGCGCGCCAGCAGTGTGAAGCCTGCGTCCACAAGGAAAGCCGAGGCCGGCACCAGCAGCAGGAGCCAGTTGATGTCCGTGCGTACGCTGGCGATGGCCAGCACGGCCGCAACCGCATAGCCCAACGCGCCACTTCCGACATCACCCATGAAGATCCGCGCCCGCGGAAAATTGAACGGCAGGAAGCCCAGGCAGGCCAGGCCCAATGCCAGGGCCGCAAGCGAATAGGGCCAGGGCAGAAGCGGCGCCAGTCCCAATGCGACAACAATCGCCTGGCTGGCGGCAATGCCGTTGATCCCATCCATGAAGTTCCAGATGTTGATCAGCGAAGCGGTGAACAGCAGCACCAGTCCGGCCAGCAGCCAGCTGCCACCGTTCGCCTTGACCAGCATGGCCAGCAGTGCCGCCGCAATGAAGTGCACCAGCAGCCGGCGCAGGGCAGGCAGGGGCCTGTGGTCGTCCCACCAGCCGATGCCGGCCACCAGGACCAGGCCAAGGCTGGCGACCAGCAGGCTCGGCGCCGCGTCCGGCCAGACGAACATGGCCACGCCCGCCGTAACCAGCAGGCTGATGACGAT
Organism: Stenotrophomonas sp. YJH_SMC_57; assembly: GCF_059369755.1. NCBI lineage: Bacteria > Pseudomonadati > Pseudomonadota > Gammaproteobacteria > Lysobacterales > Lysobacteraceae > Stenotrophomonas > Stenotrophomonas sp. YJH_SMC_57. The sequence continues at coordinate 139,554 of NZ_JCAFSZ010000007.1, read as the reverse complement.
GGCGATGCCACCACCGCGCGGCGTCGCCACGCTATGACTGCGGCGTTCGCCGGGCTGGTCCATCAACTGCTGCCGCACGGCATAGCCACGGGCTGCCCAGGTCAGGGCTGCGCTCAACAGGGCCAGTCCCAGCAGCGCCCCCATCACGAACCACGGCATGGATCAGAGCACCGCGTAGTTCAGCAGCGGCTTGACCGTCCCCCACTCCTTGCAGCTCGGGCACTGCCAGTGATGCGTCCGCGCTCCGAAACCGCAGCGGGTGCAGCGGTAGGCCGGGTTGCGCACCAGCAACTGATCGGTGATGTGCTTGAGGTCATGCAGGGTGGCCGTGGAGTCGGCGCCTTCGGCCAGGGTCAGGTCGATCAGTGCGGACTCGCCACGCACCGACGGACGATCCTTGAGCTGGCGCCCCAGATAGGCTCGGGCCGGCGCCACGCCTTCCTGCTCTTCCATCAGCCGGGTCAACGCCAGTACCGGAGCGATGCCGCGATAGTGCTCGGTCATCTCCGACAGGAAGGCACGCGCGCCCGCGAGGTCACCGACCTTGCGATAGTTCGCCATCAGCGCCGGCAGCAGCTCGGGCAGGTATTCCGGATCGTTGCGGGCCGCCCGCTCGAACGCGCGCACCGCAGCTTCCGCGTTGCCGGCATCGGTCTCCAGGCGCCCTTCGATGATGCCTGCACGCACCGACATCGCATCGGCCTGGTAGGCACGGGCGATCGCTGCCCTCGCCTCCTCCAGCTTGCCGGCACCACGGAAGCGCTCGGCCAGCTCGCATTCGAACTGACCGATCAGCTTGCCCATCGGCTCGCCGGTCACGTCCTCGAAACGGGTCGCGTTGTCGATCGCCTTTTCCCAGTCACGCTCGGCCTGGTAGATGCCGATCAGGTGCTTGAGCGCCTGCGGGGCGCGCTGGTCGAGCTGCGCCAGCTCGGTGAACACGGTTTCGGCACGGTCCAGCAGGCCGGACTTCATGTAGTCCTCGCCCAGCGCCAGCAGCGCCTGCACGCGCTGTGCATCGCTCAGATCGTGGCGGTTGACCAGGCCCTGGTGCAGGCGGATGGCACGATCGACTTCGCCGCGGCGGCGGAACAGGTGGCCGAGCGCGACCTGGGTCTCGAAGGTTTCCTTGTCCAGCTCGGCGATATGCAGGAACAGCTCGATGGCCTTGTCCGGCTGCTCGTTGAGCAGGTAGTTCAGGCCCCGGAAATAGGTGCTCGACAGGCGGCTGACCTGGCTGTCACCGTGGCGCTGCCCGCCGCGCCGGCCGATCACCCATCCCGCCACTGCAGCCAGCGGGACGAACAGGAAAAACCACAGCCACTCGGTGACGAATTCCATCTTCGATCAGCGTCCGTCAAAAGATTGGGAGGAAACACCCGCGGCCGGCGTCGCCGCCCCGGATTTGTTGGCGCGGCGCAGCTGGCTGTAGAGCGGAATGACCACGCTTACCAGCACCAGACCGGCACCGACGATGACACCCACCAGCAGTGCAGCGATCAGCGCCACGCCTACCGAGGTATGCAATTGAGTGAAAAGCAGGTTGATCGACATCGCGGTCATGTTGACCGCACCGATGATCAGCCCAAGGATCAGGACCGCCAGCAGGACCAGCAGACGAAAAACCTTCATGCGAGAGCTCCAGTGGCAGGAGTCCGTAGCTTATCCGACTCGCGGCTTGATTCGCACGCGGTGGCGCGACGGTAGGCTCAGGCCGGATCAGCGTCCAGCGGCAGCACACTGCTGACCCGCTCGCGCAGCTCCTTGCCCGGCTTGAAATGGGGAACATGCTTGCCCGGCAGGGCAACCGATTCGCCGGTCTTCGGGTTGCGACCCAGGCGCGGCGGACGATAGTGCAGCGAGAAGCTGCCGAAACCACGGATTTCGATGCGATCCCCGGCGGACAGCGAACCGCCCATCATTTCCAGCAATGACTTCACCGCCAGATCGACATCATCGGCCTTCAGGTGCGCCTGGCGGCGCGCAAGGATTTCGATCAGTTCGGATTTGGTCATCACCGGCTCACATCAGGGGCATCTCAGCCTGAAACGGCCCGGGCAAACGCCCGGGCCGTCCAGGAAACAACGTACAGCGTAAGGCCGATTACTCGGACTTGTTGCCGTTCAGCTGTGCACGCAGCAGCGCGCCCAGCTGGGTGGTGCCGCTGGAAGCCGAAGAGGACTGGTATTCCTCCAGCACTTCGCGCATTTCCGCGTCGTCCTTGGCCTTGATCGACAGCTGCAGGGTACGGCCCTTGCGGTCCATGCCCACGAACTTGGCTTCGACCTTGTCGCCGACCTTCAGGTGCTGGGTGGCGTCGTCAACGCGCTCGTTGGCGATGTCGCGTGCCGAGACGTAACCTTCGATGCCGTCAGCCAGCTCGATGATCGCGCCCTTGGCGTCGACTTCCTTCACCACGCCTTCGACCTTGGAGCCCTTCGGATTGGCAGCCATGTACTGGCCGAACGGATCCTGCTCCAGCTGCTTCACGCCCAGGGAGATGCGCTCGCGCTCCGGATCGACAGCCAGGACGACGGCGTCCAGGGTATCGCCCTTCTTGAAGTTGCGAACGACGTCTTCGCCGGTGGTGTTCCAGCTGATGTCGGACAGGTGGACCAGGCCGTCGATGCCGCCGTCCAGGCCGATGAAGATGCCGAAGTCGGTGATCGACTTGATCTGGCCCGACACCTTGTCACCCTTCTTGTGGGTGGCAGCGAAGGTTTCCCACGGATTGGCGGCAACCTGCTTCATGCCCAGCGAGATACGGCGACGCTCTTCGTCGACGTCCAGGACCATGACTTCAACTTCGTCACCGACCTGCACAACCTTGGACGGGTTGACGTTCTTGTTGGTCCAATCCATCTCGGAGACGTGCACCAGGCCTTCGACGCCCGGCTCGATCTCGACGAACGCGCCGTAATCGGTGACGTTGGAGACCTTGCCGAAGACGCGGCTGTTGGCCGGGTAACGACGACCGATGTTGTCCCACGGATCCTCGCCCAGCTGCTTCAGGCCCAGCGAAACGCGGTTGCGCTCGCGGTCGAACTTCAGCACGCGGACGTCCAGCTCGTCGCCGACGTTCACGACTTCCGACGGGTGACGCACGCGCTTCCACGCCATGTCGGTGATGTGCAGCAGGCCGTCGATACCGCCCAGGTCCACGAACGCGCCGTAATCGGTCAGGTTCTTGACGACACCCTTCAGGATCGCGCCTTCCTGCAGCTTGTCCATCAGCTGCTCGCGCTCTTCCGAGTGCTCGCTTTCGACGACAGCGCGGCGCGAGACCACGACGTTGTTACGCTTGCGGTCCAGCTTGATGAGCTTGAACTCGAGTTCCTTGCCTTCCAGGTAGGCCGGATCGCGCACCGGGCGCACATCGACCAGGGAACCCGGCAGGAAGGCGCGGACATCCTTGATGTCCACGGTGAAACCACCCTTGACCTTGCCGCTGATGCGGCCGGTGATGGTTTCGTTCTTTTCCAACGCTTCTTCCAGCTCGTCCCACACCATCGCGCGCTTGGCCTTCTCGCGCGACAGGACGGTTTCGCCGAAGCCGTTCTCGATCGAGTCGAGGGCGACCTTGACGATGTCGCCTTCGGCGACGTCGATTTCGCCAGCGTCGTTACGGAACTGTTCGATCGGCACGATGCCTTCGGACTTCAGGCCAGCGTTGATCACCACGACGTCGCCGCGGACTTCAACAACGGTACCGCTGACGATGGCGCCCGGCTTCAGCTTGGCCAGGTTGGCCTGGCTGGCTTCAAACAGTTCGGCAAATGATTCGGTCATTAGATTTACTCTGTTGGACACATGGGTCGGTGGCGTCCCCTTCAGGGGAATGGCGACCGCCCGCCTGTTGGTCGACCCCGGAAACGCAGGTCGTGTGTAGTAGGAAAACCGCCACGCATCATTGCGCGACGGAGCTGGTACAGCACTGCTATGCGCGACCACCACCGATGTTGCTGGCAGTGCTCCCGCGCGAACGGATCAGGCAGCCGGAACCGGAAGCAGATCCATCACTCTGGCAACGACATCATCGATGCCGATGCCTGTGGTGTCGATGAGGACAGCATCGTCTGCCGGCTTCAGGGGCGCCACGGTACGCTGAGCATCACGGGCGTCGCGGGCCATGATCTCGCGCAGGAGGTCATCAAAGTTAACAGAAACCCCCTTGTCTTTCAACTGCTTATGCCGGCGCTCGGCGCGCTCCTCGGCACTGGCGGTCAGGAAGACCTTGAAGGAGGCGTCCGGGAAGATCACCGTGCCCATGTCGCGGCCATCGGCGACCAGGCCGGGCAGCTCCCTGAATGCGCGCTGGCGCTCTTTCAGCGCGGCCCGCACCTCCGGAATGGCCGCGATGGCCGAGGCCAGCGCCCCGGTGGTCTCCAGGCGCAGTTCGTCGGTGGCATCGGTGCCGTTCACCATGACCCGCATCGATTCACCCTGTTCAACAAACTGAACGTGGGTGTCGAACGTGCAGCGCACCAGGGCCGAGGCGTCCGAGGTGTCGATGTCAGCCCAGCTCGCAGCCACGCCCACCGCCCTGTAAAGAGCGCCCGAATCCAGGTAATGCCAGCCCATCCGGCGCGCGACGATGCGGCTGATGGTACCCTTGCCGGCCCCGGAAGGGCCGTCGATGGTCAGGACGGGAGCGAGTGGATTCATGGGGTTCCCAGAGCGTGTGAAGGGGTCATTCTAGCCCCTGCCCGACGCCCCCAGCGGGATCTTTTGTGCAACCACTTGAAACCACGAGGAAAAGCCCGGTAGAATGGCGGGCTTGAACGAGCGTCAACTGCCGATTGTCTTTCGCATATCGCGGCCACGCTCCACCCGAACAACTACTGTTTACGCCGAGGTATGCCATGAAAGTCCTGTCCTCCCTGAAGTCGGCGAAGGCCCGTCACCGTGACTGCAAGGTCGTGCGTCGTCGTGGCAAGATCTTCGTCATCTGCAAGTCGAACCCGCGTTTCAAGGCGCGTCAGCGCTAAGCCTCACAGCCTTCCGGCTGCGGCTGGCCCTATGCGGGGCCGACCCGATGCAAGAAACCGCCTTCGGGCGGTTTTTTGTTTTATGCGGCTTTTTCCTGCCGATTTTGCTGTAATCGCCGTTCTTGACCACTGGGGAGTAGATCGAGATGAAGCGTTACCTGTCCGCCCTGGCCGTGATGGCCACCCTGGCTGCCGCCACTCCGGCGCTGGCCGATACCCTGCTTGTCGACCGTGCCCGCGAGAAGCCGGCCGGCGCTCTGCCCGTGCGCGGCCAGAGCATGCAGCAGGTGCAGGCGCAGTTCGGTGCGCCAAGCGAACAGCTGCAGCCGCGCGGCGGGCAGAAGCGGCAATGGCCGACCATCAACCGCTGGGTATACCCGCAGTTCACCGTCTACTTCGAGAAGCAGAAGGTGATCGACGTGGTGGCCAACCAGGCGGACCCGAACGAAGTCGGCCCGAAACCGCCGATCCGTTGATCCCTTTACCCGCCGTGGGCGGGCCTGTGTAGCGAGACCATGAACCAGACCCTTCGTTTTCCTGCCGAGTGGGAAGCCCAGAGCGGCGTCCTGATTGCCTGGCCCACCGCCGACACCGACTGGGCCGAACGCCTGGGCCAGGTGGAAGAGACCTACATCGCCCTGGTTGCGGCCATCACCCGCTTCCAGCCGGTGCTGATCTGCGTGGCCGACGACGACGTGGAAACCTATGCCGAGATGCGGCTGCGCTCCAACCGCATCGACATGGACAGGGTTCACTTCACCACGGCGGCCTACGACGATACCTGGCTGCGCGACTCCGGTCCGATCACCCTGCGCCGCGCCGATGGCGGCTTCCAGCTGCTGGATTTCCGCTTCACCGGCTGGGGCGGCAAGTTCGACGCCACCCTGGATGACCAGCTGGTGGGCGTGCTCGATCAGGCCGGCGTGTTCAACGACGCACCGGTGCGCAGCATTCCGTTCGCGCTGGAAGGCGGCGGCATCGAGACCGACGGCGAAGGCACCCTGCTGACCACCTGGAAGTGCCTGCACGAGCGCCACCCGGACCGTGACCGCGCCAGCCTGAGTGCCGACCTGGCCGACTGGCTGCAGCAGGACCGCGTGCTGTGGCTGGACCACGGCTATCTGGAAGGCGACGACACCGACGCCCACATCGACACCCTCGCCCGCTTCGCCTCGGCCGACAGCATCGTCTACCAGGCCTGCGACGACGAGAGCGACTCGCACTATGCCGAGCTGCAGGCGATGGGCAACGAACTGGCCGCGCTGCGCACCAAGGATGGCCAGCCGTACCGCCTGTTCCCGCTGCCGTGGGCACAGCCGGTGATCGACGAAGGCCGCCGCCTGGCCGCGTCGTACGCCAACTACCTGATCGTCAATGGCGCGGTGCTGATGCCGGCCTACGGCGACCCGGCCGACGACCTGGCCCGCGACGTGCTGGCGCAGGCACACCCGGGCCGCGAGATCGTGCAGGTGCCCTGCCGCTCGCTGATCTGGCAGAACGGCAGCCTGCACTGCATCACCATGCAGCTGCCGGCAGGGTTGTTGAAGGCCTGAGGATTGGTAGTGCCGGCCGCTGGCCGGCAACCATGCAATGCCTGATGGATCCACGGGATTGCCGGCCAGCGGCCGGCACTACCAGCACCCATTCAGCGCGCGACACGCCGTCGCCGTCCATCCGCGCTAACATGCTGGTTTTCCCCCGCAGGAACGCCCCGCATGAACTCGCGCAGCCCCCTTACCGTCGCCCTGATCCAGGAGCGCAACCACGGTGACGCCGCCGCCAATCTGGCGGTGATCGAAGCACGCGTGGCCGAGGCGGCTGCGCAGGGTGCCAAGCTGGTGCTGCTGCAGGAACTGCACAACGGCCCGTACTTTTGCCAGCACGAGTCGGTGGACGAGTTCGACCTGGCCGAGCCGATTCCGGGCCCCAGCACCGAGCGCCTCGGCGCACTGGCGAAGCAGCATGGCGTGGTGCTGGTCGGTTCGCTGTTCGAGCGCCGCGCTGCCGGCCTGTACCACAACACCGCGGTGGTGTTCGAAAAGGACGGCACCCTGCTCGGCAAGTACCGCAAGATGCACATCCCGGACGATCCGGGCTTCTACGAGAAGTTCTACTTCACCCCGGGCGACATCGGCTTCACCCCGATCGATACCTCGGTGGGCCGCCTCGGCGTGCTGGTGTGCTGGGACCAGTGGTACCCGGAAGCGGCGCGCCTGATGGCACTGGCTGGTGCCGAACTGCTGCTCTACCCCACCGCGATCGGCTGGGACCCGGACGACGTGCAGGACGAGAAGACGCGCCAGCGCGATGCCTGGGTGCTGAGCCACCGTGGCCACGCCGTGGCCAACGGCCTGCCGGTGCTGAGCTGCAACCGCGTCGGCCACGAAGCCTCGCCGCTGGGCGCCTCGGGCATCCAGTTCTGGGGCAACAGCCACGTGCTGGGCCCGCAGGGCGAATTCCTGGCCGAGGCCGGGACCGACGCCACCGTGCTGCTGTGTGATGTGGACCTGCAGCGCAGCGAGCATGTGCGCCGCATCTGGCCGTTCCTGCGTGATCGCCGCATCGATGCGTACGGCGACCTGCTCAAGCGTTACATCGACTGAGCCGGAGCCCGCGCATGGCCGTCCTCATCCGTGATGCCGGCCCGGCCGACATCGACGCGATCACCGCGATCTACGCGGTGGAAGTGACCGACTTCGTCAACACCTACGAGTACGACATCCCCGACGCGACCGAGATGCTGCGCCGCATGCGCGACATCATCGACCGTGGTTTCCCTTACCTGGTTGCCGAGATCGATGGCCAGGTGGCCGGCTATGCCTACGCCAACACCTACCGCACCCGCGTGGCCTACCAGTGGACCGTCGAGAATTCGGTCTACGTCGATGCCCGTTTCCAGGGCAACGGCGTCGGCACCGGCCTGCTGCAGGCCCTGATCGACGCCTGCGTGGCACGCGGCTACCGGCAGATGGTGGCGGTGATCGGTGAACCGACCAACACCGCTTCGATCAAGCTGCACGAACGCTTCGGTTTCGAGCTGGTCGGCGTGTTCCGCGGCCTCGGCCGCAAGCATGGCCGCTGGCTGGATACCGTGCAGATGCAGCGCGCGCTCGGCGATGGCGCCGACACCGCACCTTCCAATGAATGAATCCATGACTGAAACCCTTCCCGAGACCGGCGACGACCTGTTTGCCGGCCAGCCGGTGCGCGTCGTCGAACGCGACGGCGTGCGTTACACCCTGCTGGGCACCGCCCACGTCTCCCGCGCCAGCGTCGAGGCCGTGGAAAAGGCCATCGACAGCGGCCGCTTCGATGCGGTAGCCGTCGAACTGGATCCGCAGCGCCTGCAGGCGCTGAGCGATCCGGACACGCTGGCCAAGCTCGACCTGGTGGAGGTGATCCGCAAGGGCCGCGTCGCCCTGTTCGCCGCCAACCTGGCCTTGTCCGCCTACCAGCGCCGCCTGGCCGAACAGCTGGACATCGAGCCGGGCGCTGAACTCAAGCGCGCAGTGGAACTGGCGCGTGAGCGCAACCTGCCGGTACACCTGATCGACCGCGAGGTGGGCCTGACCTTCCGCCGTGCGTCGCAGCGGCTGGGCTTCTTCGGCAAGCTGAAGCTGGTCGCCGGACTGGGCGCCGGCCTGTTCTCATCCGAGGAAGTGGGCGAGAACGAGATCGAGAAGCTCAAGCAGGGCGACATGCTGGAATCGAGCTTCGGCGAGTTCGCCAGCGAGAGCCCGGCGCTGTACGAGACCATCATCGGCGAGCGTGACCGCTACATGGCCACGCGCCTGCGCGAAGAGCACGACCCGCAGCAGCGCGAAGTGCTGGCCGTGGTCGGTGCCGGCCACCTGGCCGGGCTGGCGCGCTACCTGGAAACCGACACCGAGGCACCGGCGCCGCTGCGCGCGGAACTGGAGGCGGTGCCGAAGAAGCGCAACATCCCGTGGTTCACGTTGGGCATCCTGGCCATCGTCGCGACCGGCATCGGCGTGGGCTTCTATCGCGGTGGACTGGGCGTGGGTACCGAACTGCTGGCGACCTGGGCGATGTATACCGGTGGCCTGGCGGGCCTGGGCTGCCTGCTCGCCGGCGGCCATCCGCTGAGCATCCTCACCGCGATCGCGGTGGCCCCGTTCAAGCCGTTCCGCCTGAGCATCCCGACCGGTGCGTTCTCGGCGCTGGTGGAAGCGCGGCTGCGCAAGCCGGCGTACGAGGACTTCCTGAAACTGCGCGACGATGCGCAGAGCCTGAAGGGCTGGTACCGCAACCGCGTCACCCGCGTGGTGCTGACCTTCATGCTGACCAACATCGGCAGCATGCTCGGCCTGTGGCTGACCACGTTCAAGGTCTGGGGCAAGGTGGCGGGCTGATGGTCCCGCCCCACGTGGCTATACTCGGCGTTTAAGGAGGAACACAGCGATGGAAGCATATGACGCGCTGATGCGCGATGGTTATGTAGTAGTTCGCCAGGCCATCGCGCCGGCGTTGGTCCAGGACATCAACGAGCGCATCGCGCGCTTCAAACAGCGCAACCCAAAAGCGGTTACGCGCAACCTGGACGTTCACAAGCGCATGTACCGGGTCGTCAACCTGCACCTGGCAGTGGATGCGATGACCCGCCTGCTCACCGACAACCCGGCCATCGACGTCTGCGACCGCTTCCTCGGTGAACCCACTACGCTCTACACCAGCCTCTACTACGAGCGCGGATCCGAACAGTCATTGCACCGCGATACGCCGCTGTTCTGCACCTCTCCGGGCGAGCGCTACATGGGGGTGTGGACGGCACTGGAAGCAGTTGATGACAGTAACGGCCCACTACGGGTGGTCCCGGGCAGCCACCTGCTGCCGCCCATTGATGTGCAGACGCTGCGACGCACGGTCTTCGGCGACAGCCCGGTCAGCGCCATGTCGCCGGAGGGCTGGACTGCCTACCAGGATGCGGTAGCCCGCCAGTGCGAAGATGCCGGCCTGCAACCGCAAGCGGTGCACGTGCAGGCGGGTGACGTCATCGTCTGGCACCCGCAGTTGTTCCATGGCGGCGCCCCGCACCCTTCGTCCGGCGCGCGCCGCAGCGTGGTGATGCATGTGACCCCGAAGTCGATGCCGGTCGGCCACATGGATGTCTTCTACGGACAGACCCAGCCGCCAGAGAAGGCACCATGGCGCTACTACCGACGCGGCCGGCGTGAGATCGCGCGGTTCGGCCATGTCGACTTCGGACATGAATACACCCGGCGCACGCTGTTCCTGCGCAAGGCCTGAGAAAAAAGGGGGGAGACCGCCCCACTACGACCGGCCTCCCCCCACACCACAACACTTTGTCGCGCATTACAGGCGGGCAGCGCCCGGCCGTACCCTCTCCAGACCGCGCGCACGACGGATCAGGCGCGTCACGGCGCTGCGCAGGTCGTCCAGCACCGCGTAGATCGTCGGCAGGAACAGCAGGCTGACCACGGTCGAGAACGCCAGGCCCCCGGCGATCGCGCGCGCCATCGGCGCGTACTCCGGGCCATTGCCGAACATCTGCGTATTGGTCAGCGAGATCGGCACCATCGCCAGGATCGCCGTGCCCATGGTCATCATGATCGGGCGCAGGCGCTCGCGTGAGCCTTCCACCAGCGCCTGGGTGCGGCCCATGCCGCCGCGCCGCAGGTTGTTGATGTGCTCGATCATCACGATGCCGTTGTTCACCACGACGCCCATCAGCACCAGGATGCCGATGAAGGACATGATTCCGAACGAGGTGCCGGTGATCCAGAACAGCCAGAACACACCGAAGATCGAGAACAGCACCCCGCTCATGATCGCCGCCGGGAACAGCAGCGATTCGAACACCGCCGCCATCACCACGTAGATCATCACCAGTGCGATGAGCAGGTTGAACACCATCTGCTGCATCGCCTCGTCGTCGTTGCCGTAGTCGCCGCCGTCGAAGGTGAAGCCATAGCCGGCCGGGAAGTTCATCGGCTTGAGCACCGATTCCATCGCCTTGCGGCCATCCGGCGCGGTGACCTTCTCGGCCAGGTTGGCCTTGATGGTCAGCGTGGTCTGGCGGTTGGTACGGCCGATCTGGGTGGCGGACGAACCGACATCGACGGTGACCAGGCTCAGCAGCGGCACGCTGCGGCCATCACCGGTACGCACGCTGAAGCCGGCCAGGTCCTCCGGGCTGCTCTGCTCGGCACCGGCGAAACGCACCCACACCGGCACCTCGTTGTCGCCGCGGCGGAACTCGCGCATCGGTGCGCCGCGCAGTGCCAGGCCGACGAAGCTGGCCACCTGCTCGGCATTGAAGCCGAATGCCGCGGCACGCTCACGATCGACGCGCACCTTCAGTTCGCCGCCCTTCTCGCCGTTGTCGATGCGCACGTCGCGCAGCTCGGCACGCTGGGCCAGCAGCGGCACCACTTCCTGGCCGATCTCCTGCAGCATCGAACTGGAGTCGCCGACCAGCTGCACCTGCACGCCCTGGTTGCCACCGCCGCCACCGTCGCCGCCCTGGTTGCCGACGAAGTAGTCGGTGCGGGCGGACTTGGGCAGGCCCTTGCGCAGCTCTTCCTGCAGCGCCTTGATGTCCTTGGCGTACTTCTCGTCCAGGGTGACCACGGTCGAGCTGCCTTCCTGCTCGCTGTACCAGGAGTACACCTGCTTCACATGCAGGCGCTCGCGGTTCTGGTCGATCCAGTTCTCCACCCGTGCCACTTCATCGGACATCTGCCGATAGGTGTAGGCGCCCTTCCACATGTAGCCGATGAAGATGTCCTTGCCACCATCACCGCCGAACATGTCGATCTTGGTCAGCTTCATCGGCACCAGGCTGACCAGGACCACCAGCATGATGCCGAGCAGGCTCCAGCCGCGATGGTGCAGCGACCAGTCCAGCAGCGTGGCGTAGCGTCGCTGCAGCCGCGCGATCATGCCGGTCTGCGAGTGCACCAGTTTGGGCGTGGCCATGCGCGCGGACAGCATCGGGATCAGGCTGACCGCAACCAGCCACGAAGCCAACAGCGAGACCGAGATGGTGATCGCGATCTGCGACATGAAGATGCTGATGTTGTTGGTCTCGCCGAACAGGTTCGGCACGAACACGATGCAGTGGCACAACGTGCCCGCGCTGAGCGCGATGGCCACGTTGCGGGTACCGATGATCGAAGCCAGCCGCGGCTGCCCCGGCATGCGCTCGCGCTCCTGGTAGATGCTCTCCACCACCACCACGGCGTTGTCGACCAGCATGCCCACCGCCAGCAGCAGGCCCATCATGGTCAGGATGTTCAGCGTCACCCCGACGAAGTACATGAAACCCAGGGTGATGGTGAAGCAGATCGGGATCGCCAGCGTCACCATCAGGGTCGAAGGCCAGTGGCGCAGGAAGAAGAACAGCACGGTGATCGACAGGATCAGGCCAACGGCACCGGCCTCGGCCAGCTCCAGCAGCGATGACGTCACCGCCTTGCCCTGGTTGTCGATCACCTTGATCTGCACGTCGCGCATCGACGCCTCGGCACGGATCGATTCGACCTCGGCCAGCGCGGCACGTGAGACCTCCACCAGGTTGGCGCTGCGCTCCTTGAAGATGTCCAGGCCAACCGCCGGGTTGCCGTCCAGGCGGCGGCCGTAGTTCATGCGCGCCGGTTTCAGCCGAACGTCGGCAATGTCGCCCAGGCGCAGGCCCTTGGCGTTGATCACCAGGTCACGCATCTCCTGCAGATCGGTGATCTCGCCCACCGGCTGCACGCGCACGCGTTGGCCGTTGTCGTCGATCTGCCCTGCCGAGATCGAGAAGTTCAGCGTGCGCAGGCGCTCGCTCAGTTCGTTGATGCTCAGCCCGTGCGCGTTGAGCCGGTTCGGATCGATGGCGATCTCCACCTCGTTCGGCGGCGCGCCGGTGATATCGACGCGGGCCACGCCGGGAATACGCTCGATGCGCCGCTTGAACTCGCGGTCGAGCATGTCATAGGCGGTGGTCAGGTCGGTGGTACTGGCCAGGCGCACCTTCAGGACCGGCTGGTCGCTGCTGGACCACTTGAACACGTTATAGCGCTGCAGGTCGTCGGGCAGGTCGCTGCGGATCGCATCGATGCGCTCGCGGGCATCGGAGGCAGCGATGGCGATATCACGGTCCCAATCACTGAACTCGATGAAGATCAGCGCCGCCTCGGAGGTCGCCGACGAGCGCATGCGCTTGATGCCGGTCATCGTCGCCAGCGATTCCTCGACCGGGCGGATGATGGTCCGCTCCACTTCCTCCGGGGTCGAACCGGTGTAAGGAATCTGCACGAACAGGAACGGCGCGGAGATGTCCGGCAGCGCTTCCAGCGGCAACCGGAACGAAGCAATGAGGCCGATCACCACCAGCGACACGAAGCACATGATGGTGGTGACCGGACGGCGGATGGAGAACTCGGCAACGCTCATGCCGGTTCCTCCGCACCCGCCGCGCTGCCGGCGGCACCCGGCTCGATCTCACCTGCGTGCTTGCGGCCGCGTTCACGGTAGTACGCATCACCGCGACGGTCCATCAGGTCATACACCACCGGGATCACCAGCAGGGTCAGCAGGGTCGAGACCAGCAGGCCGCCGATCACGGTGATCGCCATCGGCGCGCGCACTTCGGCACCCTCGCCCATCGCTACCGCCAGCGGCAGGAAGCCGAACAGCGTGCACAGGGTGGTCATGATGATCGGCCGCAGGCGCGAGCGCGCCCCCTCCACCAGTGCTTCATGCTTGGCCACGCCGGCCTCGCGCAGCTGGTTGACCTTGTCGATCAGGATGATCGCGTTCTTGGTGACCAGGCCGACCAGCAGGATCAGGCCGATGAACACCACCACCGAAATGGGCTTGCCGGTCAGCATCAGCGCGAGGATCGCACCGACCAGCGCCAGCGGGATGGTGAACAGGATCACGAACGGATGCAGCAGCGATTCGAACTGCGAAGCCATCACCAGGTAGACCAGGAAGATCGCCAGGCCGAAGGCGAAGATCAGCGACTTCGCCGCCTGTGCCAGTTCCTCGCCCTGGCCGCCGATATGCAGGCCAACGCCCGCACCCAGCGGCTGCTCGGCCACCATCTGCTGCACTTCGCGCATGGCCGCGCCGAGATCGATGTCGCGCAGGTTGGCCGACACCACGGCCACGCGTGTCTGATCGGCACGATGGATCTCGCTCGGACCGGTGGTGGCGACCACATCGGCCACCGCGTCCAGGGTGACCGGGCGCGTGCTGCCCGGGTTGACGATCAAGCGACGGATGCTCTCCACGCTGGCGCGGTCGCCTTCCTGCGCCCGCACCAGCACGTCGATCTTGCGGTCGCGGAAGCTGTAGCGGGTGGCGACGTCGCCACGCACCTTCTTCACCACCACGTCGGCGATCTGGCGGGTGGTCAGGCCCAATGCACCGGCACGCTCCTGGTCGAAGCGGATCTGGATTTCCGGGAAGCCCTCTTCCACCGTCGACTTCACGTCGGCGTAGTGCGCATTGCCGCGCAGCATCGCCGCCAGGCGCTGGCCGGCCACTTCCAGGGTCGCCATGTCCTGCCCGCGCAGTTCGATTTCCAGCGGCGTGGAGAAGCTGAACAACGCCGGCCGTGCGAAATCGACCTGGGCGCCCGGATGCTGGCCCATGGTGCCGCGCAGGCGTTCGGTGATGGCCGCTTCGGTACGCGCGTTGCCACCGCCTTCCATCACCACGGTCAGCTTGCCGATGTTCTCGCCGCTTTCGGTCGGGCTCGCATCCAGGCGGGTGCCGCTGCCGCTGACGCCGTACAGCGATGCCACGCCCTCGCCCTTGCCATGCGCCAGCTGCAGCTCGCGCACCAGTGCATCGGTCTGCTTCAGCGGCGTACCGGCCGGCAGCTTCACGGTCATTTCGAAACGGTCCTGTGCCAGCTGCGGAATCAGGTCGGCACCGAGCATCGGCACCAGTGCCATGGTCGCCACGAAGATGATCGTGGCCACGCCCAGCACCTTGCCGGGGTGGGCCAGCGCGCTTGGCAGCAGGCGCAGATAGCCGCGCTCGGCACCCGCATAGGGCTTCATCGCCAGATCGCTGGCCTTGCGCATCACCGGGCCGACCACCGCCACCACGCCGCGCCACACACGCACGATCAGCCAGGCCAGCGCGAAGAAGCCCCAGCGCGCGGTTGCGACGACGCCACGGCGGCCCAGCGCGACCGGCTTCTGCCAGCGGTTCTGCGGCTGCCACGGTTCATTCGGCGCCTCTTCCGGGAACGCCAGCGGTGGCCGCCCCTTCAGCGAGCTCAGCATCGGGATCAGCGTCATCGACACCAGCAGCGAGATCGCGATGGCGATCGCCACGGTCAACGCCTGGTCGCGGAACAGCTGGCCGGCGATGCCGTCGACGAACACCAGCGGCAGGAACACCGCGATGGTGGTCAGGGTCGAGGCGACCACGGCCATGCTCACTTCGCGGGTACCGGCGATGGCGGCCTGCAGGATGCCCAGGCCGCGCTCGCGCGCCTTGGCGATGCTTTCCAGCACCACGATCGAGTCATCCACCACCAGGCCGGTGGCCAGCGCCAGGCCGCCCAGCGACATCACGTTCAAGCTCAGCCCCAGCTGGCCCATGAAGAAGAACGTGGCGATGATCGAGACCGGCAGCGACAGGCTGATCACGAAGGTGCTCCAGCCATCGCGCAGGAACAGGAAGATGATCAGGATCGCCAGCAGGCCGCCGATCACCGCGTCCTTCTTGACGTCGGCGATGGCGTGCTCGATGAAGCGCGACTGGTCCTCGATCGTGGTCATCTCGACATCGGCCGGGAACGTGCCCTTGATCTGCTCCAGGCGCTTGCGCAGCGCTTCGGCGGTGGACACGGTGTTGGCGTCGCCTTCCTTGTAGATCGCCAGCTCGACCGATTCCTTGCCGCCCAGGCGGATCACCGCTTCGCGCTCCTTGTAGCCCTGGCGCACGGTGGCCACGTCCTTCAGGCGCACCGGCACCCCGTTGGCGACCACGCTGGAGCCGCCGCCGGACGATGCGCTCTGCGCCGCCGAGGCCGCCGCGATGGCCGCCGCCGAGCCGGTCGAGGCGGCGATGTTGAACATCTGCTGCAGCGCCGAATCAGCCGCGCTGCCATTGCTTCCCTGGGTGGTGACCAGCAGGTTGCGGATCTCTTCCAGATCGGCGAACTGGTTGACGGTGCGCACCAGGAAACGCTGCGAACCCTCTTCCAGGCGGCCGCCGGAGATGTTGATGTTCTCGTCCTTCAGGCGCTTGATGACGGTGTCGATCGGCAGGTTCAGCTGGGCCAGCTTCTGCTGGTCGATGTCGACCTGGATCTCGTCTTCCAGGCCACCGCCGACCTTGACCGCGGCCACGCCGGAGACCGGCTCCAGCTTCTTCTTCAGGTCTTCATCGGCATAACGACGCAGGCCGGTCAGCTCGCGGATCGCGTCAGCATCGCTGGCCGGCGCGGTCCTGCTCGACAGCACCAGGCGCATGATCGGCTCGGTGGACGGATTGAAGCGCAGCAGCACCGGGGCCTTCGCCTCCAGCGGCAGGTTCAGCGCTTCCATCTTGTCGCGCACCTCCAGGCTGGCCTGGTCCATGTTGGTGCCCCAGGCGAACTCCAGTACCACGTCGCTCTGGCCGGTGCGCGAGACCGACTTCAGCTTGCGCAGGTTCTTGACCACGCCGACCGCTTCTTCAACCGGCTGGGTGATCAGGGTTTCGATTTCGGTGGGCGCCGAACCGGTGTACTCGGTACGCACGGTCAGCGTCGGGTAGCTCAGGTCGGGCAGCAGGTTGACCTTGAGGTTGCCCAGCGCGATCAGGCCGAACAGCAGCAGGGTGACCGTGCACATGGCGATGGTCACGCGGCGGCGGGTGGCGAATTCCACCAGGCCGCCGCGCAGGCCGGCGGCGGCGCCGTCGCTCGCCGGCGAGGCACCGTGGTCGTGGCCCGGGGCGGTCATTGCTTGCTCCCGGCCTTGTCTGCCGGCGTGGCGGACGCTGCGACCGTCTTCGCCTTGGCCTTCGGATCGGCGATCACCTGCACTGCGGTGCCGTCGCGCAGGGCGACCTTGCCGGCGGTGACCACCTGATCACCGGCCGCCAGGCCATCACGGATCTCCACCCACGGGCCCTCGGCGTAACCCAGCTTGACCGGAACCCGTGCGACCTTGCCTTCGCGCACCCGGAACACCGCCGGCTCACCGTCGTCGAGCAACGAAAGGCGCGGCACCACGAGCGCATCGGCACGCTGGTCGTAATCGATGCGGATGCGCCCGAACATGCCGGGCTGAAGTGCGTGCGCGGCACCGTCGAAGGCGCTGACCACGCGAAACGTGCCGCTGCCCGAATCGACCACCGGTGCGATGCGATCGACGGTGCCAGTGAAACTCTGGCCCGGCAGCGCATCGGCAACCAGCGTCACCGGCTGGCCAGCACGCAGGGTAGCCAGCTCGCGCTCGGGCACGTTGAGCGTGGCTTCCAGCCGCGAGTTGTCGACGATGCGGAAGATCGGCGTGTTGATCTGCACGAAGTTGCCGGTCTTGATCGAGCGCGACGCGATGACGCCGGAGATCGGCGCCACCACCGTGGTGTAGGACAGTTCCAGCGTGGCCAGGCGGTACTGCGCACGGACGTTTTCCAGGTCAAAGCGCAGCTGGTCGACATCGGCGGCGCTGACCATCTGCTGGCCAACCAGCTTCTGTGCGCGCTGGTAGTTGTTTTCCAGCTTGCGCATCTGCGCTTCGCTCTGGGCCACGGCCAGGCGTGCGCGGTCCGGGTCCAGCCGCACCAGCGGCTGGCCGGCGGTCACCCGCTGCCCTTCCTCGACCAGCACCGCCAACGCCACGCCGGAGGTCTTGGCCACCACCTGCGATTCGGCGCGCGGTTCCAGTGCGGCGGTGCCGGTGTAGCTGGCCGCCACGGCGCGGTGGCTGGCCACCGCCACTTCGACCGGGACCGCATCGACCTTCTTCTCCTCCTTGGTCTCGGCGGCCTTGGCTTCGGAATTGGGCCCTGCGGCGCAACCGCCCAGCAGCAGGGAGGTGGAGATCAGCAGTGCGGCAGCGCAGATTCCGCTGCGACGGCCGGACAGGAAGGTTGGGTGCGACATCGTCAGGTCCCTGGAGGATGCGTGGACAGGTGTGGTAGCAAAGTAATGCACCACTTCACGGCCACACCATATCCCAAAGGTCATGGTGCCTTCACGCCGCTGGTCGGCCCACCCCCATTTCAGCTAGATGAAACCTGGGGCTATACTCGGGGCGTTCCGTACCCCACGCCGGAACGACCAGACCCGAATCCCCGGAAACGACACCATGCGCCCGCAGCCGCTCGCCGCTTGTCTCGCTCTGGCCGTCCTCCTGCCCCTTGGGGCCGCCGCACAGCCCGCTCCTGCTCCTGCCACACCTGCCCCGGCCCCGGCTCCCGCCGCTGCCGCGGCGCCTGCCGCCCCCACCGGCAACTTCGACAATGGCCGCGTCCTGGCCTACACCTGCCAGGGGTGCCACGGCATCACCGGCTACAAGAACGCCTACCCCAGTTACCGGGTGCCGAAGATCGGCGGCCAGACCCAGCAGTACCTGGCCCAGGCCCTGACCGAGTACCGCCAGGGCAAGCGCCGGCATCCGACGATGCAGGCGCAGTCGATGAGCTTCAGCGAACAGGAGATCGCCGATCTCTCTGTTTACCTGTCCACCGTCAAGTAAGGCCCGCCCATGTCGAAAGCCGCGCATCCGATGCGTCATGCCATCGCCCTGTCCGTTGCCCTGCTGCTGGCCGCCTGTTCGCAGTCGCAGGTGGAAAACAGCGAAAAATCCGCCGCCGACCCGGGCCATGCCAGCGGCGAACACGGTTCTTCTTCATCGGCCGGCCTGCCTGCAGGCCGCGAGGCCGCCGGCGAAGCCCGCGCCAAGGTGAAGGGCAAGGCCACCAACCAGAGCTGCATCGACTGCCACGGGGCGGACGGCAATGCGCCGATCGATGCGACCTATCCGAAGCTGGGTGGCCAGTACGGTGACTACCTGGCGCATGCCCTGCAGGCCTACCGCGCCGGTGACCGCCAGCATGCGCTGATGACGCCGCAGGCCAAGGACCTGAGTGATCAGGACATCGCCGATCTGGCGGCGTACTTCGGCAGCCGGCCGAGCCAGCTGCGGGATCTGCACGGGGTCAAATGACCGCTGGCCCCCCGGTGGGTGCGGACCTTGGTCCGCACTGATGCCGCCATCCACGCATGGCGTGGATCTACTGATTGTCCACCGGCAGCGCCGACCGGCGCTCAGCCTTCCAGTTCTTCCCAGCGCGCGTACGCGGCATCCAGCTCGGCCTGGACCTTGGCCAGCTGCTGCGTGTGCGCGGTCACTTCGGCGCTGCTGCGGGTGTAGAACGACGGGTCGTTCATCGCCGAGGTCAGCCCTTCGACGTCGCCTTCCAACTTCTCGATGGTCTTCGGCAGCTGTTCCAGTTCGCGCGCTTCCTTGTAGGCCAGCTTGCGCTTGGGCGCTGCGGGAGCAGCCGCCGTGGCGGCCGGTGCAGCTGCCGCCGGCTTGGCTGCCGGGGCCGCGGCAGGTGCCGCGATGCTGGCCGCGTAGCGCTGCCAGTCGCTGTAGCCACCCACGTACTCACCGATCACGCCGTCGCCTTCCATCACCAGCGTGGAGGTCACCACGTTGTCGATGAAGTCACGGTCGTGGCTGACCAGCAGCAGGGTGCCGGTGTACTCACCCAGCAGCTCTTCCAGCAGTTCCAGGGTTTCCACGTCCAGGTCGTTGGTCGGTTCGTCCATCACCAGCAGGTTGGACGGCTGCGCGAACAGCTTGGCCAGCAGCAGGCGGTTGCGCTCGCCACCGGACAGGCGGGTGATCGGCGCACGCGCGCGTTCCGGGGTGAACATGAAGTCCTGCAGGTAGGCGTGCACGTGCTTGCGCTTGCCGTTGAACTCAAGGAAATCGCGGCCTTCGGCCACGTTCTCGATCGCGCTCCAGTCTTCGCGCAGCACCGCACGGTACTGGTCGAAATAGGCGATCTGCAGGTTGGTGCCCGCGTTGACCTCGCCCTTGGCCGGCTGCAGTTCGCCCAGCAGCAGCTTCAGCAGCGTGGTCTTGCCGCTGCCGTTGGGGCCGATCAGGCCGATGCGGTCGCCACGCAGGATGGTGGTGGTGAAATCGCGGACCATGGTGCGCTCGCCGAAGGCGAACGAAATGTCCTTGACGTCGATGACCTTCTTGCCCGAGCTGACGCCCTGTGCGGCTTCCATCTTGACGTTGCCGCTGAGATCACGGCGCTGCGAACGTTCGGTGCGCATCGCCTTCAGGCGGCGCACGCGGCCTTCGTCACGGGTACGGCGCGCCTTGATGCCCTGGCGGATCCAGACTTCTTCCTGCGCCAGCAGCTTGTCGAAGCGTGCGTTTTCCTGCGCCTGCGCGTTGAGGCGTTCCTCGCGGCGGCGCTCGTAGTTGGCCCAGTCGCCCGGCCAGCTGGTGACCTGGCCGCGGTCGATCTCGACGATGCGGGTGGCCAGTGCACGCAGGAAGCGGCGGTCATGGGTGACGAACACCACGCTGCCGCTCCAGCCCTTCAGGAACGCTTCGAGCCAATCGATGGCTTCGATGTCGAGGTGGTTGGTCGGTTCGTCCAGCAGCAGCACGTCCGGGCTCGACACCAGCGCGCGCGCCAGCAGCACGCGGCGCTTCATGCCGCCGGACAGGCGGCCGAACTCGGCGTCGCCGTCGAGGTCGAGCTTGGTCAGGGTTTCGCTGACGCGCTGGTCCAGTCCCCAGCCGTTGGCGGCGTCGATCTTGGCCTGCACGTTGCCGAGTGCTTCGCCATCGAATACTTCGGCATGGCTGAGATGGTGGAATTCGGCCAGCCACTGGCCCAGTTCGCCCAGGCCATCGGCGACGACGTCGAATACCGAACCGGCAGCGCCGTGCGGCACTTCCTGCTCCAGGCGGGTGACGCGCACGCCCTGCTGCACGCGGACTTCGCCGTCATCGGGCTTGTGGTCGCCGGACAGCAGCTTGAGCAGGGTGGATTTGCCGGCGCCGTTGCGGCCGATCAGGGCGATGCGTTCGCCCGGCTCGATCGACAGTTCGGCCTTTTCCAGCAACAACGGGCCGCCGACGCTGAAGTCGACGTTCTGCAGAGTAATCAGAGGCATCCGGATATTGTACGGGTTGGGGGCGTCGGCCGGGTTGCACCCGGCACCCGCAGAGGCAACGGCCGCAGCCAAAGCAACGTCAAAAGCGGCTTACGGTGGCAGGCGGGTCATCGCGATCTGCCGGGACGGCATTCCGCTCTGGTGGGTGTCGACCTTGGTCGACACATGGGAATCGATGGCTTACCCCAAGTCCCCCAGCAACGCCTGCAAGCCCGGCAACCAGTGCTTCCCCGGGTGGCGTACCAGCCACAGGGTACGCTGCAGGGTGGGCAGCGGGGTGTCCAGCACGCGCAGGCGGCCGAGAGCCAGCGGCTCTTCCAGCGCGTGGCGGGAAAGGCAGGCCAGGCCGAGTCCGGCGATCGCGGCCTGCTTGATGGCTTCGGTGTTGCCCAGCTGCAGGGTCTGGGCGAAACCGCGCAGGTGCGGCAGCAGGGCCTGTTCGACCGCCTCGCGGGTACCAGAGCCGGGTTCGCGCAGCAGCCAGCGGGCGCTGCGCAGTTCATCCAATCTCCATCGCGCCGGGGCGTCGGCGGCCGCGACGATCACCAACGGATCCTGCTGCCAGGCGGTCACCTGCAAGCCACGCTCGTGGCACGGGCCCTCGATCAGGCCCGCATCGACGTCCAGCCGCTGCACGGCAGCGACCACGCCGGCACTGTTGTCGATGCGCAGGTCGACCTCGGCCTGCGGCGCCTGCCGCAGCAACTGGGCGATGCGCGGTGGCAGCAGGTAGTTGCCGATGGTGGTACTGGCGGCCAGCACCAGCCGCAGCGGTGCGCCCTGTGCCGGGTCGCCGCCCGCGGCCAGCTGCCGCTCCAGGTCGGCGGCATTGACCAGCAGCGCGCGCGCCGGCTCCAGCAACGCTCGGCCGTGCCCGTTCAGGGCCAGACGACGGCCGATGCGATCGAACAGCGGGGTGCCGAAATGTGCCTCCAGCTCCTGCAGGGCGGCACTGCTGGCCGACTGCGAGAGCGCGATGGCCTGACCGGCGGCGGTGGTGCTGCCGTGGTCGGCGATGGCGACGAAGACCTGCAGCTGGCGCAAGGTCAGGCGCATGGCAATTACCCGCTTGATAGGTAGATTACACCAATATTATTCGTTTTACAGGTCAATCACACTGGCGCACGCTGGCGCCATCACTTCAGCCCCGTCCACGTCATGAATGCCCCTGCCCTCTCCCCCTGGTCCCTGCCCGCCCTGCGCCAGCGCTGGCAACCGCGCCTGCCCGGCCTTCTGCTGGTGGGCCTGATCGCGGCGGCCTCGCTATACCTGGCCGAGCTTCCGTGGCTGCAGGCGCACGGCCTGAGCGCGCTGACCGTGGCCATCGTCGCCGGCATCGTGGTCGGCAACACCCTCTACCCGCGGCTGGCGCCGAGCAGCGCGGCCGGCGTCGGCTTTTCCAAACACTGGCTGCTGCGTGCCGGCATCGTGCTGTACGGCCTGCGCCTGACCTTCCAGGACATCGGCCATGTGGGCGTAACCGGTGTGCTGATGGACGTGCTGGTGGTCGCCAGCACCTTCGGCCTGGCCTGCTGGCTGGGCGTGCGTGTTTTCAGGATGGAGCGCGAGGCGGCAATGCTGATCGGTGCCGGCAGCGCAATCTGCGGCGCGGCGGCGGTGATGGCTGCCGAGCCGGTGGTGCGCGGCCGTACGGCGCAGGTCACCGTCGCAGTGTCGACGGTGGTGGTGTTCGGCACGCTGGCGATGTTCCTGTATCCCGCCCTGTATGCACTGATGCAGTCGCATGGCTGGCTGGCGATGGACGCGCGCCAGTACGGCCTGTTCACTGGCGCGACGGTGCACGAAGTGGCCCAGGTGGTGGCCGCGGGCCGCGCGGTCAGCGAAGCGGCGGCCGATACCGCGGTGATCACCAAGATGGTGCGGGTGATGCTGCTGGCGCCGTTCCTGGTCGCACTGTCGCTGTGGCTGGCGCGTGGCGGCAAGGCCAGCGCTGATGGCAGCAAGGCGCGCATCGTGGTGCCGTGGTTCGCGTTTGGCTTCGTGGCGGTGGCCGGGTTCAACTCGCTGCACCTGCTGCCGGCCGGCCTGCAGGCCGGGCTGGTGCAGCTGGATACTGTGCTGCTGGCCATGGCGATGGCCGCACTCGGCCTGACTACCCACGTCTCGGCGCTGCGCCAGGCTGGGCTGAAGCCGCTGCTGCTGGCGCTGATCCTGTTCGCCTGGCTGCTGTTCGGTGGGCTGGCGATCCACCAGGGCGTGCTGGCGGTGCTGGGCTGAGCAGGAGCGTGCCGACCCAGGTCGGCATCCACATGGATGAAGGCCCCAGGACGGGAGCTGCCGCGCGGACGGGTACAATGCGCCATGACTGACTTCTCGACCCTGCCGCTGAGCCCGGCCCTGCAGCCCGGCCTGGATGCCCTCGGCTACACCACCCTCACCCCTGTGCAGGCGCAGAGCCTGCCGGCCATCCTCGAAGGCCGTGATGTGATCGCACAGGCGCCGACCGGCAGCGGCAAGACCGCCGCCTTCGGCCTGGGCCTGCTGCAGTCCATCGACCCCAGCCTGATCCGCGTGCAGGCGCTGGTGCTGTGCCCGACCCGCGAACTTGCCGACCAGGTCGGCAAGCAGATCCGCAAGCTGGCCACCGGCATTCCCAACCTGAAGCTGCTGCTGCTGGTGGGCGGTGTGCCGCTTGGCCCGCAGCTGGCGTCGCTGGAAGGCCACGACCCGCACGTGGTGGTCGGCACCCCCGGCCGCGTGCAGGAACTGGCGCGCAAGCGCGCGCTGAATCTGGGTGCGGTGCGCACGCTGGTACTGGACGAGGCCGACCGCATGCTTGACATGGGCTTCGAGGAGCCGATCCGCGAGATCGCCGGCCGCACCCACAAGGATCGCCAGAGCCTGCTGTTCTCGGCCACCTTCCCCGACAGCATCCGTGCCATGGCACGCGACCTGCTGCGCGATGCGGTGGAAGTGACCGTGGAAGGTGCCGACCAGGCGCCCGCGATCCGCCACCTGTTCTGCGAGGTGGAACCGGCCCACCGCCAGAAGGCACTGGCCGGCCTGCTGCTGAAGTACACGCCCGAATCGGCGGTGGTGTTCTGCAACACCCGCAAGGACGTGGACGAAGTGGCCAACTCGCTGCAGCAGTTCGGCTTCTCCGCCCTCGCCCTGCACGGCGACATGGAGCAGCGCGACCGCGAGGAAGTGCTGCTGCTGCTGGCCAACCGCAGCTGTAACGTGCTGGTGGCCAGCGACGTGGCCGCGCGCGGGCTGGACGTGGAAGAGCTTGCGGCGGTGATCAACTACGAACTGCCGACCGACGTGGAGAGCTACCAGCACCGCGTGGGCCGTACCGGCCGCGCCGGCGCCAGTGGCCTGGCGATCAGCCTGGTGGCCGGCCGCGAGAAGACCCGTGCCGAAGCGATCGAAGCGCAGATGGGTCAGCCGCTGGACTGGCAGAAAACGCCGCTGGCGACTTCGCGCCCGGCCGAACTGCCGCAGGCGGCGATGCGCACGCTGCGCATCGATGGTGGCAAGACCGACAAGCTGCGCCCGGGCGATATCCTCGGCGCACTGACCGGTGACGCCGGCCTGTCGAGCAAGTTCATCGGCAAGATCGCGATCTTCCCGACCCGCTCCTACGTGGCGATTGCCCGCGAGCAGGCCAACAAGGCCGTGGCGAAGCTGGAAGCCGGCAAGATCAAGGGCCGTCGATTCCGCGTGCGGATGATGTAATGGCCTGACCGGGTGGGTGCCAACCAAGGTTGGCAACTACCGGTTGACGGCGGTTCGCTCTGGTAGGTGCCAACCTTGGTTGGCACTCACCCTTCGATCAGAACACCAGTTCAGTGTGCAGCGGCAGATCCGCTTCCCAGCGGGCACGGCCACCCAGGCCGTCCAGCTCGACCAGCACGCCGGCACCGACCACGTCGACACCCAGGCGGCGCACCAGCGACAACGCGGCGACCAGTGTGCCGCCGGTCGCCAGCACGTCGTCGATGATCGCGACACGGGCGCCGGCCGGCAGCGCATCGGCGTGCACTTCGATGCAGTCGCTGCGGTATTCCAGCGTGTACTCCTCGCGCAGCACCTGGCCCGGCAGCTTGCCCGGCTTGCGTACCGGCACGAAGCCCACGCCCAGTTCCAGCGCCATCGCGGCGCCGAGGATGAAACCACGCGATTCAATGCCGACCACCGCGTCCAGCTTCTGGTCGCGCCAACGGTCGGCCATCGCGGTGATCGCACCACGGAAGTCATCGCCGTGGGCGAGCAGCGGCATGATGTCCTTGAAGAGGATGCCGGGCTTGGGGAAGTCGGCGATGTCGCGCAGGCGGGAGGCCCACTGCGGAGCGACGAGGGCGTCGGTCATGTCACATTAGCTATCTGATGGCGGCATAGGGTACCTGTTCCGGCCGTTGCCTGCCTCTTGAGGGGTCTCGGCCGGGCTGCGCCCGGCACCTGCAGAGGCCACCGCGCAAGCAAAGGCGAAAGCAAAAGCCGCATTCCGAGGGATGGCGGGGTGGGTCCGGTTGCGGGAGACGCCGTAAACCCATCCTTGGGGGCTTGGCCGCGGCATCCATGCCGCGGACACTCCCGCAACCGGACCCACCCCGCCTTCGACAGATCTCTGCGATCTGC
The DNA here is from genome assembly GCF_059369755.1 of Stenotrophomonas sp. YJH_SMC_57. NCBI lineage: Bacteria > Pseudomonadati > Pseudomonadota > Gammaproteobacteria > Lysobacterales > Lysobacteraceae > Stenotrophomonas > Stenotrophomonas sp. YJH_SMC_57. The sequence goes on along the minus strand of NZ_JCAFSZ010000007.1, from coordinate 113,829 downwards.
AGTAGATCCACGCCATGCGTGGATGAATCTCCGTCGGAATCGAACATTTCGAATTGAAATCGAAAAGCATCCACGCTTGGCGTGGATCCACGTGTCGACCAAGGTCGACACCCACCCACCGCAGCGGGAATCTGTCGGAGGTGGGGCGGTGTGGGGCTGCAGGACCGTTGGCGCCATGGATGGCGCCATCGAGCCCCCATGGATGGGTTTACGGCGTGTCCTGCAGTTCCACACCGCCCCGCCAGACCATCAGCAATCCAGAGCCGCTTTGGCTTTGGCTTTGGCTTTGGCTTTGGCTGTTGCCTCTGCAGGTGCAGGGCGCAGCCCTGCCAACACCCATCCTCAGGAACTGCAGGACAGCATCGAGCAGCCGGCGCGGTTGTCGGCCCACGCCGGGCGCTTGCCGGCGAAGTGTTCAAGCCCCGGGCGCTCGGTGTACGGGTCGTGCAACACCTCCTGCAGCGCATGCACGCCGCCGAGGTCACCCTGCTCCGCGCGGTCGATCGCCTCCTGCGCCAGCCAGTTGCGCAGCACGTACAGCGGATTGGCTGCAGCCATCTTCACAGCGCGCTCGCTGGCCGACAGCGGATCGGCCCGCAACCGCGTCGCGTAGTCCTGCAGCCACTGCTGCAACGGCGCCCGCACCGCCTGCTGGCGCGTCTCGTCGTAGTACACCGCGTCCAGCACCGCCGCATCCGGTGCCGCCGGATCGATGCGCATCAGCGCGCGCCAGGCCAAGGTCATGTCCATGGCGCCGTCCTGCATCAGTTGCTGCCAGCGCAGGTAGAGCTGCAGGTCGTCGTCGTCGGCCGCGGCCAGGCCGAGCTTGGCGGCGGCATCGCGGCGCGTGCATGCCACGAAGGTGGACTGGTAGGCGGCCAGACCGGCCTGCAGCGGTGCCACATCGGCAAACAGCGGCGCCAGCGCCTGCGCCAGCCGGCTCAGGTTCCAGTACGCCACCTGTGGCTGCGTACCAAAGCGGTAACGGCGGCCCTGCGCGTCGGTGGTGTTCGGCGTCCAGTCCGGGTCGAAGTCCTCGACCCAGCCGTAAGGGCCGTAATCGAGCGTGAGGCCGAGCACGGACAGGTTGTCGGTATTCATCACGCCATGCACGAAACCCACGCGCATCCAGTGCGCGATCATCTCGGCGGTGCGCACCGCGATCTGCGTGAACCAGTCGCCATACAGCGCCTCGCCCTGCCCCTCCAGCTCGGGGAAATCGCGGGCGATGCAGGCATCCACCAGCTGCTGCAGCAACACGGTTTCACCGCGCGAAGCCGGCAGTTCGAACGAACCGAAACGCAGGAACGAGGGCGACACGCGGCACACGATGGCGCCAGGCTCGGCACGTGGGTGGCCGTCATAGAACATGTCGCGCACCACGTCTTCGCCAGTGCCGACCAGTGACAGCGCACGCGTGGTCGGCACCCCGAGGTGGTGCATCGCTTCGCTGCACAGGAATTCGCGGATCGACGAGCGCAGGACCGCGCGACCATCGGCACCGCGCGAATACGGCGTTGGGCCCGCGCCCTTCAGCTGCAGCTCCCAGTGGCGTCCATCCGGCGCCACCAGTTCACCCAGTGAGATCGCACGGCCATCGCCCAGCTGCCCGGCCCAGTGGCCGAACTGATGCCCGCCGTAGTTCGCCGCCCACGGCTGCATGCCGGCGTACAGCGCATTGCCGCCGAACACGCGGGCGAAGCCTTCGCCTTCGACTTCAGCGGCTTCGAAACCGAGCAGCGTGGCCACCTCCGGCGCCCACGCCAGCAACGTGGGCGCCGCCACCGGGGTCGGCATCACCGGCGACCAGGCCGCGCCCAGCACTTCACGGCGGCGCGGGCCGGCTTCGGGGTCACCCGGCAGACTGTGCAGCAAGCGGTTGTCGAAACGGGGGGAGTCGGTATCCATGACCTTGAAGATGGGGGCGACAGCCGCCTGCCTCAATTGCCGCTGAGCGCCTGCAGATGGCCACCGTGGGCCTCGGCGCGCTGGTAGGCCGGGCGCTCGCCGATGCGCTTGAGGAAACCACGCAGTGCAGGCTTGTCGTCGAGACCACCGCCACGCGCGGCCGCGGCCTGGATCGGGAAGCTCATCTGGATGTCCGCCGCGCTGAACCGCTCACCCGCGAACCACGGGCTTTCGGCGAGGCGGCGCTCCATCCAGTCCAGGTGCAAGCGCCGCTGCGGGCCGATGAAGCCCCGCTCGGCCTTGTCGGCAATGCTGCGCGCGATCGGGCGCGCGAAGAACGGCATCGGCGCGTTGCGGATGCGCCCCATCACCAGGGTCAGCAGCAACGGCGGCATCGCCGAGCCTTCGGCGTAGTGCAGCCAGTAGCGGTAGGCAATGCGCTCGGCGCCTTCGGCCGGCATCGGTGACGGCGAGAGCTGGCGCTGGGTGTCGTAGCGGTCGGCAAGGTAGTCGAGGATCGCACCGGACTCGGCCAGCAACAGCTCACCGTCCTGCAGCACCGGCGACTTGCCGAGTGGATGCACGTTGCGCAGCTCCGGGGGCGCCAGCAGTGTTTTCGGATCACGCGGATAGCGGCGGAGCTCGTAGTCCAGCCCCAACTCTTCAAGCATCCACAGCACGCGCAGCGAACGGGAGTTTTCCAGGTGGTGGACGATGCGCATGAGGATGATCCTTGGGAAGACCTGCATCGTACCGCGGCGTGCCTGCCCTCTGTAGAGTCGAACCATTCTCGATTGGTCTCAAAGACCGTCGTTGAATGCAGTCGAGCAAGCTCGACTCTACAAAACGGCGGGCAATAAAAAACGCCGGAAGCTTTCGCTTCCGGCGTTCTGGCTACCTAACGGTAGCAGACGGATTAGACCGCCTGCACCTGGTCAGCCTGCATACCCTTCTGACCCTGGACGGCGATGAAGGTAACCTTCTGGCCTTCCTGCAGGGTCTTGAAGCCGGTGCCCTGGATGGCACGGAAGTGCACAAACAGGTCCGGGCCGCTTTCCGGGGTGATGAAGCCGAAGCCCTTGGCGTCGTTGAACCACTTGACGGTGCCGGTCTGACGATCAGACATTTGACTAACTCCTGAAACACATGTTGAAAAAATCGCAGCCACCGGGTATCGGGGCCGAGACTGAGTTGCAGGCGTTGGTAAAGCGGATCGATGAGCGGATCGTGAGATCAACTGCACCAGGCCACGATTCACGGTGACCCTAGCAAACACAGTGGGACGAACGATACGCGTGTTTTCTGCAAAAAGCGATAGCCCGGACGTTCATGGGCAGGCCCTGCCCGCTAGGCGTGACAAGGGCTGACAGCCGATCGTGGCTAACTCCGAGTCCCCATTCAGGTTTTTCCTACCCTACACTGGGTAAATGACTGAAGCTGAAACCCAAGCTGAACCCGCCCTCCCTCGCATCTGGGTGGATGCGGATGCCTGCCCTGGCGTCATTCGCGACATCCTGTTCCGGGCCGCTGAACGGGTCGGGATCGAGCTGACCCTGGTCGCCAACCAGTGGATCCGCACCCCGCCCTCGCGCTGGCTGCGCTCGATCCAGGTGCCGCAGGGCCTGGATGTGGCCGACAGCGCCATCGTAGAACGGGTTGCCGCCGGTGATCTGGTGATCACCCAGGACATCCCGCTGGCTGCGCTGGTGCTGGAGAAGAAGGCGGTGGCGCTGAACCCGCGCGGCCAGCTGTACACCCCGAACAACATGGCCGAGCGGCTGTCGATGCGCAATTTCATGGAAGAGCTGCGCGGCGCCGGGGTCCAGACCGGGGGCCCGCCGCCCCTCGGCCCACGCGACCGGCAGCTGTTCGCCGCCGAACTGGACCGTTGGCTGGCCCGGCGTCCCGGCCGCTGAACCGCGTTACCCGGCCTGATCCGGCAGGCACAGGCGGCGCTGGCTGCTGAACTGCCGCCGTTCCCCGCTGAGCGGATCATCGAAGGCCAGCCCCTGTGCCAGCAGCTGCAGGGGCAGCTCGACCGCCCCCTGCGGGCGCGACCTCAGTTGCGGATACAGGTCATCGCCCTCGATCGGCGCGCCCAGCGCGGCCATGTGCACGCGCAGCTGGTGTTTGCGGCCGGTCTCGGGCCGCAGCCGGTAGCGCCAGATCGGTCCCTCCGCCTCGATCAGTTCAATCCGGCTCCGCGCATTGGGCTCGCCCGGCGCTTCGGCCATGCGGAAGAACGGCTCGCCCGGCACCAGCCGGCTATGCCGCTGCAGTGGGAACCCCACGCCCGGCAGGGCCGGTGCCAGTGCCTCATAGATCTTCTCGATGCGCCGTTCGCGGAACAGCCGCTGGTAGGCATCGCGTGAGGCCGGCTGCGTGGAGAACAGCACCAGCCCGGCCGTCAGCCGATCCAGCCGGTGCAGCGGCACCAGCTCGGCGTTGCCGGTGCGGGCGATCAGACGCGCCAGCAGGGTTTCGCGCACGTGCCGGCCGGCCGGCGTCACCGGCAGGAAGTGCGGCTTGTCGGCCACCAGCAGGTGCGCATCCAGATGGACGATGGTCTCGGCGAACGGAATCACCGGCTCGTCGGCCACCTCGCGGAAGTACTGGATCTCCAGCCCCACCTGCCAGGGCAGGTCCGGCGCCAGCGCCCTGCCCTGCGCGTCCTGCACGCGACCACGGGCGAAGCGGTCCTGCCATTGCGCGCGGTCGATGCGCGGGAAACGCGCGCACAGGCCATCGAGCAGGCTGGGCCAGTGGCCGGGCGGCAGCTGCAAGCGGCTGGGCGGGGTCATCGCGTCCATTCCTGCGGTGGATAGAGCGTGCAAGCGTGCCACGTTGACGCTTTGCCGACAGCCCGGCAACGGACACCCCTGGAGCAAACCTCTATCATTGTCCTCTTTAGTCCACGGATCCCCCATGGCTCTTACCGCCACCATCCGCAAGGCCGAACTGCAGATCAGCGACATGGATCGCGGCTACTACGCGACCCACAACCTGACCCTGGCCCAGCACCCGTCCGAGACCGACGAGCGCCTGATGGTGCGCCTGCTCGCCTTCGCCCTCAATGCTGGCGACCGCCTGGAATTTGGCCGCGGCCTGAGCACCGACGATGAGCCGGACCTGTGGGAACACGATTACACCGGCGACATCCTGCAGTGGATCGACCTGGGCCATCCGGACGAATCGCGCATCCGCAAGGCCAGCAACCGCAGCCGCCAGGTGCAGGTGGTGAACTACGGTGGCAACGCCTCCGATATCTGGTGGACCAAGCAGGGCAAGGGACTGGCGCGTTTCGACAACCTGTCGGTGGTCGACCTCGACGGTGCCTTCGTCGAGCAGTGGGGCCAGCAGATCCAGCGTGCGATGCGCTTCAGCGTGCTGATCCAGGATGGCGAAGTGCAGATTCTCAACGATCAGATCCAGCTCGACATCATCCCGAACTGGCGCAAGCGCGCCAAGGCATGAGCACGATCCGCTGCGATGTGGTGGTCATCGGCGCCGGCGCGGCCGGGCTGATGACCGCGATCACCGCCGGCCAGCGCGGCCGCCAGGTGCAGGTGATCGACCATGCCAACAAGATCGGCAAGAAGATCCTGATGTCCGGCGGTGGCCGCTGCAACTTCACCAACACCGGTACCACCCCGGCCAACTTCCTGTCGGCCAATCCCCACTTCTGCAAATCGGCGCTGGCCCGCTACACGCCCTGGCATTTCATCGAACTGGTCAGCAAGCACGGCATCGCCTACCACGAGAAGGAACTGGGCCAGCTGTTCTGCGATGTCTCATCCAAGCAGATCGTGAAGATGCTGGTGGACGAATGCCAGGCGGCCGGCGTGCAGGTCCGTACCGACTGCAGCGTGCAGCGCATCGAGCACGGCAGCGACGGTTTCCGCGTACACACCAGCCACGGCCTGTTCCACTGTGCCTCGCTGGTGGTCGCGACCGGCGGGCTGTCCATTCCCAGCATGGGTGCCACCGGTTTTGGCTATGAGATCGCACGCCAGTTCGGCCACGCGGTGCTGCCGACCCGCGCCGGGCTGGTGCCGCTGACGCTCAGCGGCAAGCACCAGGAGCGGCTGGCCGAGCTCAGCGGTGTCGCCCTGCCGATCGAGGCGCGCTGCAACGGAAAGAGCTTCCAGAACTTCATGCTGCTGACCCACCGCGGCGTCAGCGGCCCGGCAATCCTGCAGATTTCGTCCTTCTGGCAACCCGGCGACACGCTGGAGCTGGACCTGCTGCCCGGCCAGGATGCGGGCGAATGGCTGCGCCAGATGAAGCGCGAGCGGCCCGCCGCCGAGCTGCGCACGGTGCTGGGCGAGGTACTGCCCAAGCGGCTTGCACAGCGCCTGTGCGAACACTGGCTGCCCGACCGCCCGGTGCGCCAGCTGGACGAGCCGGTGCTGCGCCAGGCCGCGCAGCTGCTGGGCGCGTTCCCGTTGGTGGCCAGCGGCACCGAAGGCTATCGCACCGCCGAGGTCACCCTGGGCGGCGTGGACACCGCCGAGGTTTCGTCCTCGACGATGGAATCCAGGCGCGTGCCCGGCCTGCACTTCGTTGGTGAGGTGCTGGACGTGACCGGCTGGCTGGGCGGCTACAACTTCCAGTGGGCCTGGGCCAGCGGCCACGCGGCCGGCGGCGTGGTGTGAACCACATCGCCGTTCGATGCGCGCAAGGGGTGCGCGCATGGACGGTTCGGCGCGCATCGTGTATCTAGATTTGCAGATTGGGGAGCAGTGCATGCAGAACGCGAACGACATCACCATCCGCCTGCTGATCGTCGATGACAGCGGCGAGAATGCCGAAGCCATCGTCAGCGCCCTGCGCAACAGTGGCATCGCGGTGCGCCCGTGGCGCCCGCAGGATGCGGCCGAGCTGGCCCAGGTGCTGGACAGCCAGGCCATCGACCTGGTGCTGGCCTCGCCGTCGCCGGGCATTCCGCTGCCGCTGGTGGCCCAGCACATCGCCGCCAGCGGCAAGGACATTCCGCTGGTGCTGCTGGCCGAGCGCATCGACGAGGACGAGCTGGTGCAGGCCAGCAGCCATGGCATCCGCGCCCTCGCCCTGCGCCAGCGCCCCGAGCACCTGCTGGCCGTGGTCCGCGACCAGTGGGTGGACCTGCAGGCGCGCCGTGGCCTGCGCCGCATCGAGGCACAGATGCGCGAAACCGAGCGCCGCTGCGACGCGCTGATCGCCTCCTCGCGCGACCCCATCGCCTACGTGCATGAAGGCATGCACATCCGGGCCAACGACGCTTATCTGGAAATGTTCGGCTACGAGCATTTCGACGACATCGAAGGCATTTCGCTGCTGGACATGGTCGCCGCGCAGCATGTGGAAGGCTTCAAGCAGCTGCTCAAGGGCCTCAGCCGTGGCGAAGCGCCGCCACCGCAGTACCAGCTCGACGCCCGTCACGAAGATGGCAGCGCGTTTCCTGCAACGATGGAATTCACGGCGGCGACCTACGAGGGCGAATCCTGCCTGCAGGTGGTACTCCGCCGCCGCATGGAATTCGATCCGGAGCTGGCACGCGAAGTCGAGGACCTGCGCCAGCGTGACCAGGTCACCGGCCTGCTCAACCGCCCGACCTTCATGCTGCAGCTGGAAAGCGCGGTGGCCCAGGCAGGTCGCAGCGAAGGCCAGTTCGGCCTGCTGTTGATCGAACCGGACCATTACGCGCGCCTGCTCCCGGACATCGGCCTGGCCTCGGCCGACGCGCTGATCGGCGCGCTCGCCGCCCTGCTGGCCGAGGTTGTCGGCGAGGACGCGCAGCTGGCCCGCTTCGGCGAACACAATTTCGCCGTGCTGCAGGCGGGGCCTTATGCGCAGACCGTCGCGTTGGCCGAGCGCATCCGCGAAGCCTACGCCGCGCACGTCTTCAGCATCGGCGCACGCTCGGCCACGGTGACGGTCAGCATCGGTGGCGTGCAGGTGGGCGAGAAGATCGCCAGCATCGGCCAGGTGCTGGCACGTGCCAGCGAATGCACGCAGGCCGCTGCCGAGCTGGGCAACACCTGCCGCATCTTCGACCCCGCAGCTGCCGACCGCGTGGAGGAAGAGCGCGTGCTGCGCTGGGTGGCACGCATCCGCGAAGCGCTGGCCGGCGACGGCTTCCAGCTGCACTACCAGCCGGTGCTGAATCTGCAGGGCGAGCCGCTGGAACTGTACGAGGCCTACCTGCGCCTGGAGCACAACGGCGAGCTGCTGAGCCCGACCGCGTTCCTGGGCATTGCCGAGGAGCACGGGCTGCTGGCCGATATCAACCGCTGGGTGGTTTCGCGGGCCATTGCGGTGCTGGGCCAACGCGCGCGCGAAGGCCACGCCACCCAGGTGCTGGTGAAGGTCACCCCGGAATCGTTCGACGATCCGCAGATGATCGCCACCCTGCGCCGCGAACTGCAGGCACAGGGCGTGCCGGGTGAACGGCTGTGGCTGCACGCACCGGAAGCGAAGGTGTTCACCCATCTGCGCAGCGCGCAGCAGTTCCTTGCCGAGGTCGCGCCCCTGGGCTGCCGCATCGGCCTGGAGCAGTTCGGTTCGGGGCTGGATTCGTTCCAGTTGCTGGCCCACTTCCAGCCGCAGTTCCTCAAGCTGGACCGCGGTTTCACCAGCGATCTGGCCGCCACCCGCGAGAACATCGACCGCATCAGCCAGATCACCGCGCGTGCGCAGGAAGCCGGTATCCGCACCATCGCCGAGTTCGTCAGCGACGCCAATTCGATGACCCTGCTGTTCAGTGCCGGCGTGGACTATGTGCAGGGCGACTTCGTCGGCCCGGCCTTGCCGGAGATGGGGTTCGAGTTTGGTTGACCCACGGGGCTGCCGGCCAGCGGCCGGCACTACCCAACGAAAAGGCCGGCTTTCGCCGGCCTTTTCATTGATCAGGTCATGTCGACCAGATTCTCGATCCTGACGTCCGGATTGACGTCGGCTTCGTAGTCGACACCGTCCACACCGAAACCGAACAGGCGCAGGAAGTCGGCCTTGTAGCCCGCCAGATCGCTGATCTCGTACAGGTTCTCGTTGGTCACCTGCGGCCACAGCGCAACCACCTTGCCCTGCACGTCCGCGGCCATTTCCTTGTAGTCGGCACGCAGGCGGCCTTCCTCATCGACCAGCGCAACGGTGTGGCCATCGCCATCGACCAGGTCATGACGCAGGCGATCGACCGCCACGCCATCAGACTTGCCGCCGTAGAGGATGTCGTACAGCACGTCGAGCTGCTCGATGCAGCCTTCGTGCGTGCCCTTTTCCTTCATCACCTTGAACAGCAGCGACAGGTACAGCGGCATGGTCGGAATGGCCGAGCTGGCCTGGGTGACCACGGCCTTCAGCACCGACACGCGCGCATCGCCACCGATCTTTGCCAGCTTTTCGCGCAGGCCCAGTACCTTGGTGTCCAGGTCCTTCTTGGCGGCACCGATCGAGCCGTTCCAGTAGATGGCCTGGGTGATCTCCTCGCCCACGTAGGTGAAGGCGGTGGTGGTGCAGCCGTTGGCCAGCACACCGGCATCGGCCAGCGCCTCGATCCACATCTGCCAGTCTTCACCGCCCATGACCGCGACGGTGCCGGCGATTTCCTCGGCGGTAGCCGGCTGCAGGTGGGTCTCGGTCAGCACTTCCTTGTCGGTATCCAGGCCACGCAGGGTGATCGGCTCGCCGATCGGCTTCAGCGTGGAGCTGATGATTTCACCGGTCTTTGGGTGCTTGCGGCGCGGTGCAGCCAGGCTGTAGACCACCTGGTCGACCTGGCCAAGATCGGCCTTGATCATCTCGATGGCCTTGGCCTTCACCTCATCGGAGAAGGCGTCGCCGTTGATGCTCCTGGCGTACAGGCCGGCTTCGTCGGCGTACTTGTGGAACGCGGCCGAGTTGTACCAGCCGGCGGTGCCGGGCTTGGACTCGCTGCCCGGACGCTCGAAGAAGATGCCCAGGGTCGCCGCGCCGCTACCGAACGCAGCGGTGATGCGCGCGGCCAGGCCGTAGCCGGTGGAGGCACCAATGACCAGCACGCGCTTGGGGCCGTTCTGGATCGGCGGGCGGGCGCGGATGTAGTCGATCTGCTGCTTGACCGCGGCCTCACAGCCGGTCGGGTGGGTGGTGACGCAGATGAAGCCGCGGACGCGCGGTTTGATGACCATGGATACCTCGGGTTGGCAGATGCGGCGCGCGGGGCGCTCAGCAGGAATACGGGCGCGCGCCTGCGCGCGCGAACCGCAGGATCGTAGTGCGCGGGGGAAGATTGCACAACCGACGCTGGCGTAGGGTGGTTCTCTTTTCGCAGGGCTTGCAGCCCTGCACCCGCCGGAAGCCAGAGCAGCGTCAACGTCAAAAGCTGGGTTCCTGTGGGTTGGCGGGGTGGGTCCGGTTGCGGGGGCGCTGCAAGTACGTCCATGTAAGCTCGGTCGCCGCATCCATGCGGCTCACGCCCCGCAACCGGACCCACCCCGCCTTCGACAGATTCCCGCGATCTGCCGGAAAGGCTTTCTGCATTGGTGGGTGTCGACCTTGGTCGACACGGTAGATCTGATCCAAGTTTGATTATCGATATCTGACAGATGTGCCGACCAAGGTCGGCACCCACCAACAGCCGCAGGAAACGATCTGGGGCAGAGCCCCCTGAGTCAGGGGGCGGCCGCGAAGCGGCGGGGGTGTGGGAGCTGGTAAGTGGGGCCCACGGTTCGCGCAGCGAAGCGTGGGAGCGACAGCGCGCATGCGATGACGCGTACCAGCCCTGCCAACAAAAAACCCCGCTTGCGCGGGGTTCTCTGTGTACTGCGTGCAACAGGTGATTACGGGCGACGGGCCAGGGCCTCGACGTCCTTCGCCTTCGGCAGCAGGTCCTGCTTGCTGACGCGCAGGAAACCGATCGTCAGCATCGGCACCGCCACCAGGATCGAGGACAGCACCACGATCACCGCACCGATCATGTGCGTCTCGGCCAGGCCTTCCATCGAGCTGCCGCCATACATGTACAACGCAAGCGCCGACAGGAAGAACATCACCGCCGTGATCACCGTACGCGACAGCGTCTGGTTGATCGAACGGTTCAGCACTTCCATCGAGTCCACGCGCAGGCTGCGGAAGTTCTCGCGGACGCGGTCGAACACCACGATGATGTCGTTGATTGCAAAGCCCATCACCGACAGCAGGCCGGCCAGCACGGTCAGGTCGAACTCACGGCCCAGCAGGGACACGTAAGCCACCGTCACGATCAGGTCGAACATCGCCACGATGCTGGCGGTGACCGCGAACTTCCATTCGAAGCGCACCGCGATGTAGATCAGGAAGCCGGCCAGCATGAAGATGGTGGCGTACAGGCCATTCATCGCCAGGTCCTTGCCGATCTGCGGGCCAACGAACTCGTTGCGCAGCACGGTGGCCTGGTTGTCGGCGGTGGACAGTGCCTTCACCACGGCCGCGGCGGTGGCCTTGTCCTCGGCAGCGGCATCACCGGTACCCGGGGCATGCTCGCCGTGCGGGGCCAGGCGGATCAGCAGATCGGTGTTGCCACCGACACTCTGCACCTGCGCGCCGTCAAAGCCGTTTTCCTCGAGCTTGGTACGCACCTGCTCGACGTCCACCGCCTTGTCGAAGCGGGCTTCGATCAGCGTGCCGCCGGTGAAGTCCAGCGCATAGTTGAAGCCCTTGAAGCCGATGATGGCGACCGAGGCCAGGAACACCACGATGGTGACCGCCATGGCGACATGGCGCCAGCGCATGAAGTCGATCTTGGTGTCGTTCGGGAGAATGTGCAGCGGAAACAGTTTCATGTGCGTGTCGTCCCGTCAGATGGCCACGTTCTGGAGCTTCTTGCGGCTGCCGTAGATCAGCGTCGCCAGCGCGCGCGACACGGTGATCGCGGTGAACATGGAGGCGAAAATACCGATGATCATGGTCAGCGCGAAGCCCTTCAACGGACCGGTACCGAATGCGAACAGCGCCACACCGACGATCAGGCCGGTCAGGTTGGCGTCGAGGATGGTGCCCGAGGCACGCTCGTAACCGGTCACGATCGCGGTCTTGCCGGGCACGCCGGCACGCAGTTCTTCACGGATACGCTCGTTGATCAGCACGTTGGCGTCCACCGACAGGCCGACCGACAACGCCAGGCCGGCGAAGCCCGGCAGGGTCATGGTCGCGCCGAACATCGACATCACCGCCACCACGATCAGCAGGTTGAACAGCATCGCGATCGAGGTGATCACGCCGAACATGCGGTAGTAGATGCTGAAGAACACCAGGGTAAACAGGAACGCGAACACCACTGCACGCATACCGTTCTTGACGTTCTCGGCGCCCAGGCTCGGGCCGACCACGCGCTCTTCGACGAAGTCCATCGGCGCCGCCAGCGAGCCGGACTTCAGCAGCTTGGCCAGGTCCTCGGCTTCCTTCTTCTGCAGGCCGGTGGTCTGGAAGTTCTTGCCGAACACGCCGTTGATGTTGGCAACCGAGATCACTTCCTCGTTGACCTTGAAGCCACGCACTTCCTGGCCGTCGACGACGGTCACGGTCGGCACGCGCTCGGTGTAGACCACCGCCATCGGCTTGTTCACGTTGGCGCTGGTGAAGTCGAACATGCGCTGGCCACCGACATTGTTCAGCGTGACGCTGACCGCCGGAGAGCCGCTGTTCGAATCGGTCACCGCCTGCGCGCCGACCATCTGGTCACCGGTGACGATCACGCGCTTGTTCAGCAGCACCGGGCCACCGCCATCGCGGCGCTGGTAGACCTTCGCTTCCGGCGGGATGCGGCCGGAGGCGATCGCGTCCTGTGCATTGCCATCAACCACCGCACGGTATTCAAGGGTGGCGGTGGCGCCGATCATGCGCTTGGCTTCGGCGGTGTCCTGCACACCCGGCAGCTGCACGACCACGCGGTCGGCACCCTGGCGCTGGATGATCGGCTCGGCCACGCCGAGCTGGTTCACGCGGTTGCGCAGGGTGTTGATGTTCTGCTCGATGGCGCCGTTGGCGATCTGGGTGATCTCGGCCTCGGGAATGGTCACCGTGATGCGGCTGCCGCTGACGTCGTAACCGAGGGTCGGCTGCGCCTTGACCAGCGCGGTACGGGCGAGCTGTGCAGCATCCTCACCAGCCGACGGGCTCAGGTTGGCCACGATGCTGTTGTCGGCACGACGCTCCACCGACTGGTAGGCGATGCGGGCGTCACGCAGCGTGCTGCGCACGTCTTCGGTGTAGGCGTCCAGGCGCTTGTCCAGGGCGGCCTTCTGGTCGACCTGCAGCACGAAGTGCACGCCGCCCTGCAGGTCCAGGCCCAGCACCATCGGGCGACCGCCAAGGTTGGCCAGCCAGTCCGGCACGGTCGAGGCCAGGTTCAGTGCCACGGTGTACTGCTCGCCGATGGTGTCACGCAGGGCGTCACTGGCAGCGGACTGCGCCTTCAGGTCCGGCAGGCGGACGATCAGGCTCTCCCCTTCCTTCTCGGCGCCGATGGTGGTGACACCGGCCTTGTTCAGGTCGGCCAGCACACGGTCGCGCAGCGCATCGTCGACCTGCCCGCCACGGTTGGCGGTGATCTGGATGGCCGGGTCCTTCTGGTAGATGTTGGGCAGCGCGTACAGCGCGCTGAGCGCCAGTACGATCAGGATGACGACGTACTTCCAGCGTGGAAATTCGAGCATTGCTTGGGTCCCGCGCGGCGCCATCCCCGGCGCCGCGGTTGTGCTTCGGAAAGGGAGTGGCTTACTGGGCCGACTTCAGGGTACCGGCCGGCAGCACGTTGCCGACAGCGCCCTTCTGCACGCGGATGCGCACGTTGTCAGCCACTTCGATGGTGATGAAGTTGTCGCCGATGTCGGTGACGATGCCGGCGATGCCGCCGTTGGTCAGCACTTCGTCGCCACGCTTGATCTTCTCCAGCATGGCCTTGTGCTCCTTCTGCCGCTTCATCTGCGGGCGGATCATCAGGAAGTACATGATGGCGATCAGGATGATCGGGAACAGCAGCGTGGTCAGGCCCATGCCCTGCGGTTGGCCGCCGGCGGCCTGGGCGTGGGCGGCGGGAATCAGGAAAGCAAGCAGGTTCATCGTTGGTCCTTTGGTTGGGCGGCGCTCCGGCCCGTTCACGGGCACGGCGTGTCGACCGCGGATCTGGGTCAGCCTTGAAGTATGCCACGGCCCCGGGCGTTCGTCCTTGGGCCGTTTGGCAGGGGGTGTCCGGTTACAGGGGCGGCGCGACCGCCCCGCGTGCCGCGTAGAAGGACTCACGGAAGGCCAGGAAGGTTCCCGCCTCGATCGCCGCACGGATGTCGGCCATCAGCTTTTCGTAATAGAACAGGTTGTGCAGGGTGCCCAGCATCGGCGCCAGCATCTCGTTGCAGCGGTCCAGGTGGCGCAGGTAGGAGCGGGTGTAGCCGCCGGTGCAGGCGACGCAGCCGCAGCCCGGCTCGATCGGGTCCATGTCGCGCGCGTACTGGGAGTTGCGGATGCGGACGGTACCGAACGAGGTGAAATAGTGGCCGTTGCGGGCGTTGCGGGTCGGCATCACGCAATCGAACATGTCCACGCCGCGTGCGACACCCTCGACCAGATCCTCCGGCCGGCCCACGCCCATCAGGTAGCGCGGGCGGTCGCCCGGCAGTTCCGGGTCCAGGTGATCCAGCATGGCATTGCGCTCGTGCTCCGGCTCGCCCACGGCCAGGCCGCCGATGGCGTAGCCGTCGAAGCCGATCGCCTGCAGGGCCTCGGCCGAGCGGCTGCGCAGGTCGGTGTGCACGCCGCCCTGGACGATGCCGAACAGGGCCGCGTCGTTGCCCAGCTCGTCATGCGCGTTGCGGCTGCGCTGGGCCCAGCGCAGGCTCAGCTCCATCGAGCGACGGGCCACATCTTCGGTGGCCGGGTACGGGGTGCACTCGTCGAAGATCATCACCACGTCCGAATCGAGCACTTTCTGGATCTTCATGCTCTCTTCCGGACCCAGGAACACACGGGCGCCGTCGGTCGGCGAAGCGAAAGTGACACCCTGCTCGGTGATCTTGCGGCGATGGGCCAGCGAGAACACCTGGAAACCACCCGAATCGGTCAGGATCGGGCCATCCCAGCGGCAAAAGCCGTGCAGGCCGCCGTGGTCGGCAATGATGTCCAGGCCCGGGCGCAGGTACAGGTGGAAGGTGTTGCCGAGGATGATCTCGGCGCCCAGCGCGCGCACCTGGTCCGGCAGGATGCCCTTGACCGAGCCATAGGTTCCCACCGGCATGAAGGCCGGCGTTTCCACCGTGCCACGCGGGAAGGTCAGGCGGCCACGGCGGGCACGGCCGTCGCGGGTCTTGAGCTGGAACTGCAGTCGGGACATGGAGCGGTCATTCAGGCAAATAGTCGCCTATTGTCTCCCAAGAAGGCGTGCGCACCAAGGTGCGCACCCACAGAGGCCTTGCCTTCCCAGGCTGCCACAGAGCACCCTACCCTCCCAGGGTGCCCTGCCTCCTCAACCCGCCTGCGGGAACAGCAGCATCGCGTCGCCGTAGCTGAAGAAGCGGTAGCGCTGCTCGATCGCGTGCTGGTAGGCCTCGAACACACGGTCCTTGCCGGCGAACGCGGAGATCATCATCAGCAGCGTGCTTTCCGGCAGGTGGAAGTTGGTCACCATCGCGTCGACGCTGCAGATGCGGTAGCCCGGGGTGATGAAGATCTGCGTCTCGCCAGCGAACGGCAGCAGCTCGCCATCGCGCATCGCGCTTTCCAGCGCCCGCACGACGGTTGTGCCGACGCCGATCACCCGGCCACCGGCCGCACGCGTGCGCCGCACCTGCTGCACCAGCTCCGCGCCGACGTTCAGCCACTCGCGGTGCATCACGTGGTCCTTCAGGTCATCGGCACGCACCGGCTGGAAGGTGCCCGCGCCCACGTGCAGGGTGACGTGGCCGAAGTCCACGCCCTTCTCCTTCAGCGCGGCCAGCAGCGGTTCGTCGAAATGCAGGCCGGCGGTCGGCGCGGCCACCGCGCCCACTTCACGCGCGAACACGGTCTGGTAGCGCTCGCGGTCGTCCACGCCCGGCTCGCGCTGGATGTACGGCGGCAACGGCAGGCGGCCGGCGTGCAGCAGCCACTGCTCCAGTGATTCAGGCACATGGAACTGCAGCACGTAGAACTCGCCGTCGCGGCCCAGCACCTCGGCTTCGCCGCCGGCATCCAGCGCGATGCGGCTGCCGGCCTTCGGCGACTTGCTGGCACCCACCTGCGCACGCGCCTGCTGGCCGCCGAGCAGGCGCTCGATCAGGATCTCCACGCGGCCACCGCTGGCCTTCTGCCCGAACAGGCGGGCCGGAATCACCCGGGTGTCGTTGAACACCAGCAGGTCGCCCGGCTGCAGCTGTGACGGCAGGTCACGCACCTGCAGGTCGGTGAAGCCTGCCGGGGCGGGTGGCACCAGCAGCAGGCGGCTGGCGGAACGTTCGGCCAGGGGCGCCTGCGCGATCAGTTCGGCCGGCAGGTCGTAGTTGAAATCGGACTTCTTCAAGGCAGTGGGCGGCAACAGGTCGACAATGGCGCGCATTGTACGTCCAGCGTCTGCGAGCCGGCGCGCTTCGCGGCGAACGTCGTGCAAAATGCTGCTATGCAGCAGGTTTCTGCGGGGTTATCGCGCAAAAAAACAAGTGCTAGCATCGAGCCGGAAGTCCGCTGCACGAGCCTGCCCCCAAGCGCGCGTGATGACGCGCGTTTTGCTTTTGAAGACCCGTGCGACCCATTGTTTCAGGAGATCTGCAATGAGCTTCATCGAACGCCTCGCCCCCCTGCGCAACCAGCCCGGCACCCGCCTCACTACTGGCCTGGACGACGCCACCCTGACCGCCCTGTCCGCCCGCCATCCGCAGCTGGTTGCCGCGGTGGAGGCTGCCGCCGAGGAATTCGCGCGCGTGCAGGCCGACCTGGGGCCGCTGCTGGCGCAGGACGAGCAGGCGCAGATCGACGCGATGCAGGACGGCTTCGTCAATTTCTACGCCGATGACGCAGTGACCCCATATGTGGCGCTGGCCGCGCGCGGTCCTTGGGTGGTGACCCTGAAGGGTGCGGTGCTGTACGACGCCGGCGGCTACGGCATGCTCGGCTTCGGGCACACCCCGGATGCCGTGCTGGAGGCGATGGCCCGCCCGCAGGTGATGGCCAACATCATGACCCCGAGCCTGTCGCAGCAGCGTTTCATCACGGCCCTGCGCGCCGAGATCGGCCATCGCCATGGCGGCTGCCCGTTCGCCCGGTTCATGTGCCTGAACTCCGGCTCCGAGGCGGTCGGCCTGGCGGCCCGCATCGCCGACGTCAACGCCAAGCTGCAGACCGACCCGGGCGCCCGCCACGCTGGCGCGGCAATCAAGCGCGTGGTGGTCAAGGGCAGCTTCCATGGCCGTACCGACCGCCCGGCGCTGTACTCAGATTCCAGCCGCAAGAGCTACATGCAGCACCTGGCCAGCTACCGCGGCGAAGACTCGGTGATCACCGTTGCGCCCTACGATGAGGCTGGCCTGCGCAAGGTGTTCGAAGATGCTGCGCGCAACCACTGGTTCGTCGAAGCCGTGTTCCTGGAACCGGTGATGGGCGAAGGCGACCCGGGCCGTTCGGTGCCGCCGGCGTTCTATGCGCTGGCCCGTGAACTGACCCGTGCACACGGCAGCCTGCTGCTGCTCGATTCGATCCAGGCCGGCCTGCGCGCGCATGGCGTGTTGTCGGTGGTCGACTACCCGGGCTTCGAAGGCCTGGACCCGCCGGACATGGAGACCTACTCCAAGGCCCTCAACGCTGCACAGTACCCGCTCTCGGTGCTGGCGGTGACCGAGCATGCCGCGCAGCTGTACCGCAAGGGCATCTATGGCAACACCATGACCAGCAACCCGCGTGCACTGGATGTGGCCTGCGCCACCCTCGCCCAGCTGACCCCGCAGGTGCGTGCCAACATCGCCGAACGGGGTGCCGAAGCGGTGCGCAAGCTGGAGCAGCTGAAGGGCGAACTGGGCGGGCTGATCACCAAGGTGCAGGGCACCGGCCTGCTGTTCTCCTGCGAGCTGGCCCCGCAGTTCAAGTGCTACGGCGCCAATTCCACCGAGGAATGGCTGCGCCAGCACGGCATCAACGTGATCCACGGCGGCGAGAACTCGCTGCGGTTCACCCCGCACT
Source organism: Stenotrophomonas sp. YJH_SMC_57 (assembly GCF_059369755.1). Lineage (NCBI taxonomy): Bacteria > Pseudomonadati > Pseudomonadota > Gammaproteobacteria > Lysobacterales > Lysobacteraceae > Stenotrophomonas > Stenotrophomonas sp. YJH_SMC_57. The sequence goes on along the minus strand of NZ_JCAFSZ010000007.1, from coordinate 95,787 downwards.
TCGGCATGGACAGCGAAGAGCTGGACCTGCTGGTGGGCATGGTCGGCCGCGCCCTGCGCGAAGGCCCACGCCGCGAGCAGGCCGCCGCAGCGTAAGAACGCCCAACGCGTCATACTCCATGGATACCCCGCCCGCAACCGCTGATCCGGTTGCCGGCGGGGCGTTTTCGTTTCCGGCCTAGAGACAGGAAGATCCATGAAATCGATCTGTGTGTACTGTGGTTCCAACGCGGGCAGCAAGCCGGCCTACACCGAACGCGCCATTGCCCTGGGTGACCGCATCGCCCGCGACGGCCTGCGCCTGGTGTACGGCGGCGGCAACGTCGGCCTGATGGGAACCGTGGCCAACGCCGTACTTGCCGCCGGCGGTGAAGTAACCGGCGTGATCCCGCGCCAGCTGGCCGACTGGGAAGTGGCCCATCGCGGCCTGACCGAACTGGAAATCGTCGGCTCGATGCACGAGCGCAAGTCGCGCATGTTCGACCTGGCCGATGGCTTCGTGGCCCTGCCCGGCGGCTTCGGGACAATGGAAGAAATCTTCGAGATGCTGACCTGGCGCCAGCTGGGCATCGGCAACAAGCCGTGCGCGTTCCTCGATGTGGATGGCTTCTATGCACCGCTGATCGGCATGATCGATCGCATGGTGGAGGAGCGCTTCCTGCATCCGGACCAGCGCCAGGACCTGTGGTACGGCTCGGACATCGAGGAGATGCTGACCTGGATGCAGAACTACCAGCCGGCACAGGCCTCGAAGTGGATTGACGAAAAACGCCGCGCCGCCCTGCGCTGATGCAACAGCACGCGGCGGCTCAGGCCACCGCGTGCACCCGGGGCGCAGGCCGGCCCAGCAGGTAGCCCTGGCCGTAATCACAGCCGAGTTCGCGCAGGGTCTGCCGCTGCGCCTCGGTCTCGATGCCTTCACCGATGGTCTCGATGCCCAGCGTGCGCGCCAGCGACAGCACGCCTTCAACCAGCGCGCGCGTGCTCTGCACTTCCGGGCCGTGCAGGCCGGCGATGAAACTCTGGTCGATCTTCAACGTGCTGATCGGGAAGCGGTGCAGGTAGGACAGCGCCGAGAAACCGGTACCGAAATCGTCCAGCTGCACCTGGATGCCACGCTCGCGCAGGCCCTGCAGGATGCGCAGCGTATGCGGGCCATCGTCCAGCAGCGCCACCTCGGTGATCTCCAGGCGCAGCCTGCGCGGATCGGCACCGCAGGTGTCGAGCAGGCCGAACAGGCGATCACTGAATTCCGCCGAACGGAAATGGCGCGGCGACACGTTCACCGAGACGTAGCCCTGGCCGCCCTTGCCCAGGCCAGCGATGACCTGCTCGTAGATCAGCCAGTCGACCTGTTCGATCAGGCCGCTTTCCTCGCCCAGCTCCAGGAACGCGCCCGGCAGCAGCAGGCCACGGCGCTCGTGCTGCCAGCGCAGCAGCGCTTCGTGCCCGACCACCTCGCCATCGGACAGGCGCACGATCGGCTGGTAGAAGGGAACGAAATCGCGGTTGTTGATCGCGCGGCGCAGATCGGCTTCCAGGTCGAGGCTGCGCATTGCCTGTTCGCGCATGTCCTCATCGAAGATCGAGCAACGATCGTGGCCCTGCGCCTTGGCCCGGTACATCGCCGCGTCGGCATCGCGCAGCAGTTCTTCACCAGTGCGGTAGCGCGGGTTCCACAAGGCGATGCCCAGGCTGCCGGACGGGAACAGCTCGCGCCCGGCGATCCACATCGATTCCTGCAATGCCAGCAGCAACCGCTGGCCGAAGTCCAATGCCTGTGCCAAGCCCTGCGGGCACTGCAGCAGCACGGCAAACTCGTCGCCGCCCAGCCGTGCCACAACATCCTCGGGGCCGGCCATCGACACGATGCGCTTGGCCACTTCCACCAGCATGCGGTCGCCGGCGGCATGGCCGATGCTGTCGTTGACCAGCTTGAAACGGTCCAGGTCGAGGAACAGCACGGCGAACACCGGGCCGCCCTCACGCTTGGCCAGCGCGAGCGCATCCTGCAGGCGGTCGAGCAGGTGCAACCGGTTGGGCAGGCCGGTCAACGCGTCATGCATGGCCTGGTGGGTCAGGCGCTGTTCCGCGCGCAGGCGCTCGCCGATCTGGCCGAGTAGTTTTTCATTCACCTCGGCCAGTTCACGGGTGCGCTCCTCCACCCGTTTTTCCAGCTCGGCATGCGCCGAACGCAGCCGCTGCTGGTCACGTTGGCGGGCCAGGCCGGTGCCGATGTTCTGCGCGACGAAGGTCAACAGGCGCTGGTCGTGCACGCTGAACGTGCTGCTCTCGCTGTAGCTCTGCACCACGATCGCGCCCACCACTTCATCGTCGCGCAGCAGGGGCACGCCCAGCCAGCAATGCGAGCGGGCGCCGGATTCGCGCACTTCGCCGGTGGCCAGCAGCGCGTCGATCTGCGCACGCGAGGCCAGCAACGGGCGCCGGTTGCGCACCACGTACTCGGTCAGGCCGCGGCTGAACGGTCGCGGCGCACGACTGGCATTGTGCTCGTCCACCGAATAGACGAAATCCAGTCCGTTGCCTGCCGGGTTGACCAGCGCGATGTAGAAGTTGCGCGCGTCGAGCAGGCGCCCGACCACGCCATGCACCTGCCCGTAGAACTGGGCCAGGCTGTCGGCCGACATCGCCATCTCGGCAATGTTGTACAGCGCGGTCTGCAGCTGTTCGGCGCGACGGCGCTCGGTCACTTCATCCTGCAGGCTGTGGTTGGCGCGCTGCAGTTCCTGCGTGCGCCTTTCCACCTGCTGCTCCAGCCGTACCTGCGCCTGGCGCCGGTCCATGGCGGTCTGCACGTGCTGGGCCACGAACCCCAGCAGGGCCCGCTCCGCTTCACCATAGCGGGCAGCCTGTTCATAGCTCTGCACCACGATGGCGCCGCATACGCGGCCATCGCGCAGCATCGGCACGCCCAGCCAGTCCAGGCTTTCCGGCCCGCGCTGGGGGTCGTGCTCCTGCTCCATCACCCGCGCCAGCAGTTCGCGCGATGGGCCACTGAGCGGCCTGCCATGGCGCAGCAGCGCCACGGTCAGGCTGCGAGGCATCTCGCTGGCGGCGTGGCTCTGCGATGGATCGGCCACGAAATCATCAACCTGGTCGGCGAAGTACAGGAAGCGGATCTGGTCCCGCACATCGTCGTACTCGACGATGTAGCAGTTCTCCGCGTACATCAGCGTGCCCAGCACGCCGTGCACGTGGCGCAGCATCTCGCCCATCTCAAGGTCGGCACCGGCCAGGTCGGCGATCTGGAACAACGCCTGCTGCAGGCGCTCGGCCTCTTCCAGCGCCTTGATCTGCCCGGCCTGGCGGCCACGCTGCAGCGCCAGCTCCATCGCCTGCCGGGCCAGCCCCCACCACGCGGACGAAGGCGCCGCGCCGGCCACCGACAGCAGCAGCCGCGCACCGTCGTACTCCCAGCCGTGCTGGCCGTCGCCGATGCCGGGTTCCCCGGAGGCGCAACCCTTAACCGCCAGCAAGGGCCACCCGCTCTGGCCGCAGCCCAGCTGCGGGTCGTCCCAACCCACGCAGACCACCGCCGATTCCGGCAACAGCGCATGCAGCGCGCGCACCAGCGCCGTGCTCAGCACGACCTCGTGTGGTGGCTCTTCCGCCGGTTCAGCATACGTGGACAAATGACAATCTCTTGGCGCCGTCTGTGCGTCGCCTCCCCTGAGCCGTCGAGCATAGCGCGCCACCCGGGGGGCAATGGAAGCCCGCAAACCCCGAATCGTGCGCCCGTACGTTTTTCCTGCTGTCCGTAGCCCCTTGCGCGCCATGAACCCTGCCCTGCCCGCCCTCGCCACCGGCTATGCGCCATCGCCTGCAGGCCTTACCCTGTACGCCGTGGAAGCCAGCGCATTGCCAACCGATGAAGCCTTGATGCTGGCCTGGGCCGGTGGTGACCTGCGCGCGTTCGAAAGCCTGTATGCGCGCCATCGCAAGCGGCTGTTCGGGTTCCTGCTGCGGCAACTGCGCGACAACGCGCTGGCCGAGGAGATCTTCCAGGACGTCTGGCAGCGGGTGATCAGCGCCCGCGCCGGCTGGCAGCCCGAGGCGGCATTCAGCACCTGGCTGTTCCGCATCGCCCATAACCGCTTGAACGATCACTGGCGTGCCGCCCGCCATCGTCCCTCCGCACCAGCCGACGCCGACCTGCGCCTGGCCGCGATCGAGGATGGGCAGACCCCGGAAGCCGAGCTTTCTGAATTCGAACAACGTCGCCGCATCCAGCTGGCGCTGGAACAACTGCCGCCCGAGCAGCGCGAAGTGCTGCAGCTGCGGCTGGATCAGGAACTGAGCCTGGAGGAGATCGGCCAGATCACCGGCGTAGGCCGGGAAACAGTGAAATCGCGGCTGCGCTATGCGATGGACAAGCTGCGTGCGGGATTGAACGCATGAACCGAGACGAACCGCTGACGCCGGAAGAACGCGAGCTGGCCCGCCTGCTCGGCCGTCGCGCCGAACAGGCGCCGCCGGCCGCGCTCGACGCCGCCATCCTGGCCGCGGCGCGCGCCGCCGTGGACGCACCGGCCGCCGCAACCGCCGCCTCCCCGGAAGCGCCCCGCGCACGGCGCTCGCGCTCGCGCTGGCCGGCCGTGTTCGGTATCGCCGCCTCGATGGTGTTCGCCATCGGCATCGCCTGGCAGCTGCGCCCGGAACCACCACCGGCCCCGGCAGGTGATGCAGCCGTCGCTGCAGCGCCTGCTGCTGCAGCCGGTGCCGCGGACGGTACGGCAGCAATCCCGGAACCGGCCGCGCCACCGGCAACGCCCGAGGCTGCTCCGATGGCGACTCCGATGGCCCCCGCCCCGCCCGCACCGGCTTCCCCCGCGCGGGCACCCGCAATGGCCGCAGCACCCAAGCCCGAACCCGTGGACGCACCGGCACGCGCCGCGCGTTCAAGGGCGGCCGAGGCCGCCGCCGATGCCGCCGCCGATACAGCTCTTGCAACACCGTCGGCCGCTCCTGCAGCGGCACCGCCTGCGCCACCGGCCCCGGCGGCCTACTCGGCAGCTGCTCCGGCCTTCGCGCCCGCTCCGGCAGCGGCGCTCAAGGCACGCCCGGCCGAGGCGGCCATGGACGACGCCGCAGCCAACGCCGAACCGGCGCAGGCACTGGATCGGGTACAGATCACCTCGATGAAGCGCGAGGCCGCCAGCCGTTCAGCCGCAGGCGTCATGCGCCGCAGCAGCGATGCCAGCCTGAGCGCCGATGCGGTGCAGGCCGAAGTCGGCGCCGACGCGCGCCTGCCGCGCCGGCAATGGCTGGAAAAAATCCGCGACCGCCGCGATGCGGGCCAGCGCGACCTTGCCCGCGCCAGCCTGGAACGCTACATCGAGCAGTATCCGGAATCGCGCCTGCCGCGCGACCTGCGCCCGTTGCTGGACGACTGAGGCCCGCGGAGGCCGGGCGCAACACCGTAGAATGGTGGAGATGCCCGATACCCTCGCCCAGCCGGTCAGCCACACGCTGGAAGTCAAACACAGCCGTTTCATTGCCCATGCCACGCCGATTGATGGCGCCGCGGCAGCGATGGCGTTCCTGCAGCAGGTTGCAGTGGCCGATGCCACGCACAACTGCTGGGCTTACCGCCATGGGCAGGACTACCGTTCCAGCGACGATGGCGAACCCGCAGGCACCGCCGGGCGGCCGATCCTGGCTGCCATCGATGGCCAGGGTTTCGACCGGGTGATGGTGGTGGTGACGCGCTGGTTCGGCGGCATCAAGCTCGGTGCCGGCGGCCTGGTCCGCGCCTACGGCGGTGCCGCCGCCGAGTGCCTGCGTACCGCCCCACGCCTTCCATTGGTCACCATGGCCCGACTGCAGCTGCTGGCCGGCTTCGAGGACCTGGGCAGCCTGCATGCCACCCTGCCTGCTTTTGGTGCCGGGAAACGTGATGAACAGTTCGATGCCAATGGCGTGTGCCTGCGGGTCGAATTGCCTGCCGATCAGGTCGACGCATTGAAAATCCGCCTGCGCGACGCCACCCGTGACCGTATCCGCATACAAGACGACGACCAGGATGACTGACAAGGACGACGCCCCCGCTTCGACCCCGCCGCTGCGCCGCCTTGGCAGCCTGCGCACGCTATGGCCGTTCGTGCGCCGCCACAGTGGCCTGTTCACGGCCTGGCTGCTGGCCCTGGCTGTCTCTTCGGCAGCCACGCTGAGCCTGCCGCCGGCCGTGAAGCAGATGATCGACCACGGCTTCAGCAGCGGCGGCCAGATCAACCGTGCGTTCGCCCTGCTGATGCTGGTGGCGGTGGTGATGGCGCTGGGTACCGCGGCGCGCTTCTACTTCGTGTCGCTGCTGGGCGAAAAGGTGGTCGCCGACCTGCGCAGCCAGCTGTACGCGCATCTGATCCAGCTGGGCGCCGGCTTCCACGACCGCAGCCGCAGCGGTGAGCTGGTCTCGCGCCTGACCGCCGACACCGAACTGCTGCGCAGCGTGGTCGGTTCAACGATGTCGGTCGCCCTGCGCAGCAGCGTGACCGTGGTCGGCAGCCTGGCGATGCTGTTCGTCACCAGCCCGAGGCTGGCAGCGTGGTCGCTGCTCGGCATCCCGCTGGCGGTGCTGCCGATCATCATCGGCGCGCGCAAGCTGCGCACCGTCGCGCGCAACAGCCAGGACCGCATCGCCGATGCCAACAGCCTGGCCAGCGAGACCCTCGGTGCGGTGCGTACGGTGCAGGCCCATGCCCGTGAGCCGTACGAACGCGGCCGCTTCGACCATGCGCTTGGCGACGCGATCAAGGCCGCACGCCGCCGCATCGGCGCGCAGTCGCTGGTCACCGCCAGCGCCATCCTGCTGGTGTTCGGCGCCATCGTGGGAGTGCTCTGGCTGGGTGCACACGACGTGATCGACGGGCGCCTGAGCGCCGGCACCCTCGGCCAGTTCGTGCTGTATGCGCTGATCGGCGGCGGCTCGGTCGGCGCGCTGGCCGAAGTCTGGAACGAACTGCAGCGTGCGGCCGGTGGCATGGGCCGCATCGGTGAGCTGCTGCAGGAAGACATCGAGATCCGCGCGCCGGCACAGCCGCACGCGCTGCCGCAGCTGCTGCGTGGCGAAATCCAGTTCGACGATGTGGTCTTCCATTACCCGCAGCGGCCGGACCAGGCCGCGCTGGATCATTTCAGCCTGCACGTGCAGCCCGGCGAGACCGTCGCCCTGGTCGGCCCGTCCGGCGCCGGCAAGAGCACGGTGCTGTCGATGCTGCTGCGTTTCCACGATCCGGCCAGCGGCCGCGTCTGCGTGGATGGCGTCGACGTGCGCCAGGCCGACCCGGCCGAACTGCGCGCGCAGCTGGCGCTGGTACCGCAGCAGCCGACGTTGTTCGCGGCCAGTGCGCGCGAGAACATCCGTTATGGCCGCCTGCAGGCCAGCGACGACGAGGTCGAGCAGGCCGCGCGCGCAGCCGAGGCCGATGGCTTCCTGCGCGCGTTGCCGCAGGGCTACGACAGTGAACTGGGTGAGCGCGGCGCCCGCCTCTCCGGCGGCCAGCAGCAGCGCGTGGCGATTGCCCGTGCCCTGCTGAAGGACGCACCGATCCTGCTGCTGGACGAAGCCACCAGCGCGCTGGACGCGCAGAGCGAGTACAGCGTGCAGCAGGCGCTGGAGCGGTTGATGGCCGGCCGCACGACGCTGGTGATCGCCCACCGCCTGGCCACCGTGCTCAAGGCCGACCGCATCGTGGTGATGGACCAGGGCCGTATCGTGGCCGAGGGCACGCACGCACAGTTGCTGGCCGAAGGCGGTCTGTACGCTGAACTGGCAAGGCTACAGTTCATCGATTGATGACGGTCGCCTAACATCGGCCGGACCAAGCTGGCGACGAAAAGCAGCGTTCGTAGTCCGTAGAAGGAGGTGCACGATGTCGTTCCGTCAGTTTCCCGCCGTCGACAGCAATGGCGAAAGCCACATCATCATCGAGTTCAAGCCCGAGGCGAATGGCAGCGGGCACCACTCCGAGGCTACGCCGCGCTACGAGCTGGATGATGGCCGCCAGCTGGTGCGCAACGGCCGCGAGTTCACCACCAGCGGCGGAGAACTGCGGCTGACGATCTAGCACTGCCACCCTGCCTGGTGGGTGCCCACCTTGGTGGGCACTGGCTTTATCGCCGCGCCTGACGGACGCGGCTGCGAAAAGCAGTCGAGCATCGGTCGACGCTACAAAGAGGTGTGGTCAATTTATCGCCAGGCATCTTGACAGCCTTGCGGACCAAGGCCTGCGCGCGGTTATCCACATGTTTGCGCAGAAATCATCCACACTGCCTGTGGATGAATTCAGCCGAGCACCCGGCCGATGCCGCTGGCGTCCACCTCGGCCGCCGACGCAGCGATCGCCATCGGGTCGCTGCCCGCAACGAAACCGATTCGGAAATGCACTTCGCCGCCGGGCGTGCGCGAAGAGTGGATCGAGGCCAGGCTGATGCCGTGCTGCTCGAACACATTCAGCAGCTCACGCAGCGAACCGGGCCGGTCTTCCGGCAGATGCACCGACAGCGCATTGCGCTCGGTCAGGTCCGCCAGCAGGTAGCCCACGCGCTCGAAGGTGTAGTTGCCGTCAGCCAGGGCCTGCTCGCCGAAGGCGCTGCGGTTGGCCGACAACAGCTGCTCGCGGAATGCCCCGCGTGCACCGTCGTCGCCCTGCCCGACCTGTGCCTGCAGGGACTGCAACTGGCCGATCAGCCGCTCCAGCATCGGCGCCACGTACGGGTTACCGAACTGGATGTCTTCGTAGATGACCGGATTCAACGACAGGATGCGCGAAATGATCGCGGTATCCAGCTCGAACGACGCCGAACGATACGGCATCATCGCGGCCAGGTCGCCCAGCTGCGGCTGGTACTGGCGCAGCACCCCAGCCTGGGCCAGGTGGCTGGCATGCACCATCGCCTGTACCAGCGCCATCATCTGGTCATGGTGCTGCGGGGTGGCACGCACGCACTCGGCCTGCAGCGCCGCGCACAACGCGTCGACCCACGGCTGCCAGTGCTGCAGCCGCGCTTCGCACACCACCATCACCCGGCCTTTCAGCGTCGGTGCCTTGGGCGGTGCGGTCATCGGATGCAGGCCGACCACTTCAGCCTGCGAGGCCAGCATCGCCTGCACCGGCGCTTCCTTCACCGACGTCACGTCCAGCCACAGGCGGTCCTGCTCGCGCCCCGCGGACTGCTGCACGTACTGGGCGATCAGCGCGGGCGTGTGCCGGATCGGTGCCGAGAACACCAGCACATCGGCCTGCGCCAGCAGCTGCTCCGGCGTGTGTGAAGCCGGGTCCGCGGGATCATGGCCAATCACCTGCAGCTGCATGTGCTGCTGGAAGAAGCGGCTCAACCAGCGCCCGTAGGCGCCGGCACTGCCGACAATGCCGACCGTGCGCGGCGTGTGTTCGTGCAGACCGCTCATGCCACGCGTTCGGCGCGGAAGCGCGTACCTTCGGCCAGCGCAGCAGGCGCTGCGGCAATAACGTCGAACTCTTCGAAGCCGTTGTCCAGGGTCGCCTCCAGCGCCGCATGGGTACCGGCAATGGCGCGCGAGATCGCCTGCTGCATCGATTCGCCGCGCAGCAGGAACGACACTACCAGTGACATCAGCACATCGCCGGTGCCTGCCACATCCACCGGCAGCAGCGGCGAGGTCCAGCGCCAGGTTTCCTCGCGTCCCACCGCCAGGGTTACCAGCTCACCGGGGTTTCCACCGACGCTGTGCGCGATCACCCACTGCGGACCACGGTCGAGCAACGTACGGGCGGCGGCGATGGCATCGGCCTCGGCCAGCGCGGGCATGCCGGTGAGCCGATTGAGTTCGAATGCATTCGGCGTGACCAGCCAGGCATGCGGCAGCAGGCGCTCGGCGAAGATTGCTTCCAGGCCAGGCTCGACATAGGGCCCGGTATGGGTATCACCGATCACCGGGTCCAGGCAGTAGCGCAGCTGCGGGCAGGCCGGCAGGATCTCGTCCAGCCAGTCGGCGAACGCCGCACCGTTGGCGGTACTGCCGAAGTAACCGGACACCAGCATCCTGGCCCGCTGCGGCAGGCCGCGTTCGTAGGTACCGAGCAGCAGATCGGCGAACCAGTCGGCGGGCAGCACGCGGCCGCGGGTGGTGTCGTAGAACGGCGCGTTGCTGAGCAGCACGGTCGGGATTTCCGCCACGCGCACGCCGAGCGCGCGCATCGGCGGGACGGCGGCGCTGTTGCCGGCGTGGCCGTAGACAAGTTGCGACTGGACCGAGATGACATCGATCGGCGACGGGCCGTCGGGCCGCTGGCGGCGGCCGTGGACCAGGTGGTTGTCAAGGGATTCGCTCATGCCAGCATTCTACGCCCGGTGGAGGGTTCGGCAGGGCTTGCAGCCCTGCACCTGCTTGCAAGCCAGGTCAACGTCAACGTCAAAAACGGGCATTCCGTGGGGAGGCGGGGCGGTGCCGGAGTGCGGGGACGCCGTGAACCCCGCTCCGCGGTCCGGCCCAGCCGCTGGCGGCTGTGCGTTCGGGCGCTTGCGAAGCAGTGCTTCGCAAGCAAAGCGCCCTCACCCATGGGGGCTTGGCCGCGGCATCCATGCCGCGGACACCCCGCACTCCGACACCGCCCCACCTCTGACAGATTCCGTGTGCTGTTGGTAGGTGTCGACCTTGGTCGACACATCAGTGAGACATCGAATGAATTCATCCGTGTCGACCAAGGTCGACACCTACCAGAGCAAAACGCCGCTCTGACAGATCGCGAAAAACTGTCGAAGGCGGGGTGGGTCCGGTTGAGGGGGCGTGAGCCGCATGGATGCGGCGACCGAGCTTACATGGACGTACTTGCAGCGTCCCCCTCAACCGGACCCACCCCGCCAACCCACGGATAGCCCGCTTCTGCTGTTGCTTCGGCTCTGGCTTGTAGCAGGTGCAGGGCTGCAAGCCCTGCAAACCAGAACCCCTCAGTGAGCAGCAGGCCGCGACGGCGGCAGCCACGCCGCCACGATGCCGAGCAGCGGCAGGAACGCGGTCAACTGGTAGACGTACTCGATGCTGGTCTTGTCTGCCAGCAGGCCGAGCACGGCGGCGCCCAATCCGCCCATGCCGAACGCAAAGCCGAAGAACAGGCCCGACACCATGCCGATGCGGTGCGGCATCATCTCCTGCGCGTAGACCACGATCGCCGAGAACGCCGAGGACAGCACGAAGCCGATCAGCACCGCCAGCACCGTCGTCCAGAACAGATCCGCATGCGGCAACATCAGTGCGAACGGCGCCACACCCAGGATCGAGGTCCAGATGATCGGCTTGCGACCGATGCGGTCACCCAGCGGGCCACCCAGGAAACCACCTGCCGCTGATGCCACCAGGAATGCGAACAGGTGCAGCTGCGCCTGTGCCACCGGAATGCCGAAATGGTGGATCAGGTAGAAGGTGAAGTAGCTGCCGATGCTGGCCATGTAGAAGTACTTGCTGAAGATCAGCACCAGCAGGATCGCCAGCACCTTGGCCACGGTGCGCGGCGGATGCCGCGGCGCCATCGACGCGGTGCTGGCCGGACGCGGCGTGCCCAGGTGCAGCGCATACCAGCGGCCGACATAGGTCAGCAGCGCGATGCCGATCAGGGCGGCACCGGCGAACCACGAGGCGGCATGCTGGCCATACGGCACGATCACCGCTGCAGCAATCAGCGGGCCGAGCGCGGTGCCGAAATTGCCGCCGACCTGGAACACCGACTGCGCGAAGCCATGACGACCTCCGGAGGCCAGCCGCGCAATGCGCGAGGCTTCCGGGTGGAAGATCGCCGAACCGATGCCGACCATCGCGGCGGCCAGCAGCACCACGGCGTAGCTCGATGCGAAGCCGAGCAGCAGCATGCCGCACAGGGTCGAGGCCATGCCGATCGGCAGCGAATACGGCGCCGGGCGCCGGTCGGTGGCCATGCCGACCAACGGCTGGAAGATCGAGGCGGTGAGCTGGTAGGTCAGGGTGATCAGGCCGATCTGGGTGAAGCTGAGATTGAAGCCGCCCTTGATCACCGGATAGATGGCCAGGATCAACGACTGCATCATGTCGTTGACCACGTGCGAGGTGGAAATGGCAGCCAGCACGCCGGGAGCCACCGGGCGTGAGGTCGTTGCAGGAGAAGCCAGGGCGGACATGGACGCAGTCAGGTTGGGGGCGAGCCACGCATGCTACGGTTGCCCTCCCCTCCCTTCTGCCGCGTTCGGGTCATGGCCTATCGCAAAAAGGACATTGGCAGCGACGTCGATCCGGCGGCGCCCTGGCGCGACGTCCCCCAGCATCGCCCGGTCACCTATCGGGTCACCCAGTACCCGGCCGGTACCCACATCGCAGGCCACAAGCACCAGCGCCACCAGCTGGTCTATGCCATCTCGGGGCTGATGGTGGTGCGCTCGGAAGTGGGCCGCTGGGTGGTGCCCTCGACCCGTGCGATCTGGATGCCGGCCGGCATGGTGCACGCGGTCGACTGCATCGCCGCCGTGCACATGCGCAGCCTGTACATCGACCCGTTGTTCGCGCCGCAGCTGCCGGCCGAACCGTTCGCGGTGCAGGTGGCACCCCTGCTGCGCGAGCTGCTGCAGGCCGCCACGCTGATCAAGGGCGAGCACATCGAAGACAGCCGCGATGGCCGCGTGGTGCGCCTGCTGCTGGACGAACTGCATCGCATGGACGTGCTGCCGCTGCATCTGCCTGCCGCGACCGACCCGCGCCTGCAGCGGATCTGCCAGCACATCCAGAAGCACCCTGGCGATGACGCCACGCTGCAGGACTGGGCGCAGGCACTGGAGGTGGACGTGAAGACCATCCAGCGGCATTTCGGCAGCGAACTGGGCATGACCTTCGGCCAGTGGCGGCAACAGGCACGGCTGCTGGCTGCGATGGAACGCCTGGCAGTGGGTGACAAGGTCATCGATGTGGCGCTGGCGATGGGCTATGACAGCCCAAGCGCGTTCACCAGCATGTTCAAGCGGCAGCTGGGGCAGACGCCGGCGGCATTTTTCCGATGATCGCAAACGAAAACGCCGGGCTTGGCCCGGCGCTGCCGTTCAACGCGTCCGTTGAAAAACTCAGGACGTCATGCGGTCCCAGAAGCCCTTTACGCCATCCATGAAGGTGGCCGACTTCGGCGAGTGCTTGCGCGCTTCCTCGCCAACGAAGGTGGCTTCGAACTGCTCCAGCAGCTTGCGCTGTTCGTTGGTGAGGTTGACCGGGGTCTCCACCACCACGCGGCAGTACAGATCGCCCTCGCTGCGGCTGCGCACCGAACGCACGCCCTTGCCGCGCAGACGGAACAGCTTGCCGGTCTGGGTCTCGGCCGGGATGCGGATCTCCGCCTCGCCGCCCAGGGTGGCCACGCGCACGGTGTCGCCCAATGCGGCCTGCGAGATGCGAATCGGCACTTCACAGTGCAGGTCGTCGCCATCGCGCTGGAAGATGGCGTGCTCGCGCACGCGCACTTCCACGTACAGGTCGCCCGGCGGGGTACCGGCCGGACCGGCCTCACCCTCGCCCTGCAGGCGGATGCGGTCGCCGGTATCGACACCGGCCGGCACCTTCACCGACAGCACCTTGTCTTCCTCGACACGGCCGTTGCCGTGGCAGGTCTTGCAGGGCTTGGCGATGATCTGGCCGCGGCCGCCGCAGTTGTGGCAGGCCTGCTGCATGGCGAAGATGCCGCGCTGGATGCGTACCTGGCCACGGCCATGGCAGACGTTGCAGGTCTCGACCTTGCCGTCTTCGGAGCCACTGCCATCGCAGTCGCCGCATTCGGCCAGGGTCGGGATCTCGATGCGGCGCTCGACGCCACGCACCGCTTCCTCCAGGTCCAGCTCCATCACGTAGCCGATATCGGCACCGCGACGGGCCTGGCGCGGGCCACCGCCTGCACCACCAAAGATGTTGCCGAAGATATCGCCGAAGATATCGTTCATGTCCGGGCCGCCCGGACCGCCACCACCGCCCATGCCGTGCTCGAACGCAGCATGGCCGTGGCTGTCGTACATGCGGCGCTTGTTGCCGTCGGACAGCACTTCGTAGGCTTCCTTGCACTCCTTGAAGGAGGCTTCGGCCGCTGCATCACCCGGGTTGCGGTCCGGGTGGAACTTCATCGCGCAGCGACGGTAGGCCTTCTTCAGCTCGTCGTCGGTGGCGGTGCGGGCAACGCCCAGCACTTCGTAGTAATCGCGCTTGCTCATATCGTGAATCTGGTTCCGGAAAGTCGGGATTCGTCAAAGCGGAAGAGCGGAACCAGGTCCGCTCTTGCGTCGGGCGCCCCGACACGCCGGTGGCGGCCAGGACCCTGATGCGACAACGGGACGCTGCCAGGCAGCGTCCCGCGTCGGTCCGGATCAGGACTTCTTGTCGTCCTTGACTTCGGTGAACTCGGCATCGACCACATCGTCGTTGCCCTTGCCAGCGTTGCCGGCGTCGGCGCCCGGGGCGGCACCGCCCTGGTCGGCCGAAGCCGCGGCGAACAGCGACTGGCCCGCTTCTTCCAGCACCTTCGACTTGGCTTCGATCTGTGCCTTGTCGTCACCCTTCATCGCGGTTTCCAGGTCAGCCAGGGCCGCCTCGACCTTGCCGATCACTTCGCCGCCGACCTTGCTGCCGTGCTCGGTGATCGCGCTGCGGGTGCCGTGGATCAGGGCATCGGCCTGGTTGCGGGCCTGCACCAGCTCCTGGAACTTCTTGTCTTCTTCGCGGTTGGCTTCCGCGTCGGCGACCATGCGTGCGATCTCTTCCTCGGACAGGCCCGAACCGGCCTTGATCTCGACCTTCTGTTCCTTGTTGGTCTTCTTGTCCTTGGCCGACACGTGCAGGATGCCGTTGGCGTCGATGTCGAAGGACACTTCCACCTGCGGCAGGCCACGCGGGGCCGGCTCGATGCCGGACAGGTCGAACTTGGCCAGCGACTTGTTGAAGCGGGCCTGTTCGCGCTCACCCTGCAGCACGTGCACGGTCACGGCCGACTGGTTGTCTTCGGCGGTGGAGAACACCTGCGACGCCTTGGTCGGGATGGTGGTGTTCTTCTCGATGATCTTGGTGAACACGCCGCCCATGGTCTCGATGCCCAGCGACAGCGGGGTCACGTCCAGCAGCAGCACGTCCTTGACGTCGCCGCCGAGCACACCGCCCTGGATCGCCGCACCCAGTGCCACGGCTTCGTCCGGGTTGACGTCCTTGCGCGGTTCCTTGCCGAAGAACTCGGTCACCGCCTGCTGCACCTTCGGCATGCGGGTCTGGCCACCGACCAGGATCACTTCGCTGATGTCGCTCGAACGCAGGCCGGCATCGTTCAGGGCGACGCGGCACGGCTCGATCGACTTCTTGATCAGGTCTTCCACCAGCGCTTCCAGCTTGGCGCGGGTCAGCTTGATGTTCAGGTGCTTCGGGCCCGAGGCGTCAGCGGTGACGTACGGCAGGTTCACTTCGGTCTGCTGGGCGCTGGACAGCTCGATCTTGGCACGCTCGGCGGCGTCCTTCAGGCGCTGCAGGGCCAGCGGATCCTTGCGCAGGTCGATGCCCTGGTCCTTGTTGAATTCTTCAACCAGGTACTCGATGACGCGGTTGTCGAAGTCTTCGCCGCCCAGGAAGGTGTCGCCGTTGGTGGCCAGCACTTCGAACTGCTTCTCGCCGTCGACGTTGGCGATCTCGATCACCGACACGTCGAAGGTACCGCCGCCCAGATCGTACACCACGATCTTGCGATCCTTGTTGTCGCCCTTGTCCAGGCCATAGGCCAGCGCGGCCGCGGTCGGCTCGTTGATGATGCGCTTGACGTCCAGGCCGGCGATGCGGCCGGCGTCCTTGGTCGCCTGGCGCTGGCTGTCGTTGAAGTAGGCCGGCACGGTGATGACCGCTTCGGTGACCTTCTCACCGAGGAAGTCCTCGGCGGTCTTCTTCATCTTTTCCAGCACCTTGGCCGAGATTTCCTGCGGCGCCATCTTCTTGCCGTCGCTGGTCGACACCCAGGCGTCGCCATTGTCATGGGCCAGGATGCCGTACGGGACGTGCGCGATGTCCTTCTGCACTTCGGCGTCGGTGAACTTGCGGCCGATCAGGCGCTTCACCGCGTAGAAGGTGTTCTTCGGGTTGGTCACGGCCTGGCGCTTGGCCGAGGCGCCGACCAGGACTTCGCCGTCCTTGGTGTAGGCGACGATCGACGGGGTGGTGCGATCGCCTTCCGAATTCTCGATGACGCGGGCCTTGCCGCCGTCCATGATCGCCACGCACGAGTTGGTGGTGCCGAGGTCGATACCAATGATCTTGCCCATGGGGGAGACTCCTGAGGATGCTTGTTGGGGTCAGTCCGGCCGTTCGGCCGGTGGATGAATACGATGTGGGGGAGGCTCGTGGAACATTCAAGCCATCTCCCGAACGCTGTGTTTCCGGTCGTCCGGCGCGTTCAGCGTCGGGACGGGTCGCGGGCATTCCCGCCTCCCGGCCCGGCACGGGTCAGTCGGCGGCCACGACCACCAGCGCCGGCCGCAGCAGGCGCTCGTTGAGCAGGTAGCCCTTCTGGAACACGGTCACCACGGTGCCGGGGGCGGCGCCCGGGGTCGGCACCTGGCTGATCGCCTGGTGGTGTTCCGGGTTGAACGGCTGGCCGGTCGGGTCCAGCAGCACCAGGCCGTTGTCGGCGGCGACCTTCAGCAGCTGCTTGTAGGTCAGCTCCAGGCCTTCGCGCAGCGGGTGCGGGTCATCGCCGGCAGCCTTCAGGCCGGCATCCAGGCTGTCGAACACCGGCAGCAGCTCGCCCAGCAGCTTTTCGTTGGCAAACTTGCGGGCCTGCTCGATGTCACGGGCCACGCGCTTGCGCTGGTTCTCCAGGTCGGCGCGCTCACGCAGCGCATCGGCCTTGATCTGCTCGACTTCGGCGCGCAGGCGCTCCACTTCGTCATTGACGCCGGCGGCGGCGGCCGCATCGGCGGCACTCTGCTGGGATTCGATATCTGGATGTTCGTGGTTCATGTCTGGGTCCCTGGCGGTCAATCTCCGCCTCCACCCACCCTAGTGTGGGCGGGATGCTGCGTTTCAAGCGTCGGATGTTCCCGGCGTGCGCCCGGCCGGCGAAAAGGCCGCGCCCAGCACATCAGCGGTGGCCTGGACCAGCGGGATCATGCGGTCGTAGGCCATCCGCTTCGGGCCGATCACGCCCAGCACGCCCAGCACCTGGCCGTTGGCGGTATAGGGGGCGGTGACCAGCGAAACGCCCTGCAGCGGCATCATCCCGGTTTCTTCGCCGATGAAGATGCGTACACCCGGGGCCTGGATGGTCCGCTCCAGCAGCTGCAGGATCTCGCGCTTGCTGGAGAACAGTTCGAACAGCTCGCGCAGGCGCTCCAGGTCGGACAGGTCCTGCACGCCCATCAGCCGGGTCTGGCCGGCCACCAGCATGTCGTCGGCCGCCGGTTGCAGGGCCTGCTCGGCCAGCTCGATGCTGTGCGCCAGCAGCTGCTCCAGTTCGGAGCGGGCATCGCGCAGCTCCAGCAGCAGGCGGGTGCGGATCTCGGCCATCGGCAGCCCGGCGAAATGGGCGTTGAGGTAGTTGGCGACCTGCTCCAGCTGCCCCGGCGCGAACTCCTGGCGGGTCTCGATGACCCGGTTCTGTACCTCGTTGTCGGCAAACACCAGGATCGCCAGCACCCGGCGCCCGTCCAGCGCCACGAAATCGATCTGGCGGAAGGCGAACTGCTCGCGCCGTGGCGCGCTGACCACGCCGACGAAGTGGCTCATCGCCGACAGCAGCTCCGAGGCGCTGCCCAGCAGGGCCTGGGTACTGCCGCCGCCGGCCAGCTCCTGGCGCAGGCGGGCCAGTTCGCCCTCCCCCGGCGGCTGCATCTGCAGCAGGCTGTCGACGAACACCCGGTAGCCATGCGCGGTCGGGATGCGCCCGGCCGAGGTATGCGGCGAGGCCAGCAGCCCCAGGTCCTCGAGGTCACCCAGGATGTTGCGGATGGTGGCCGGGCTGACCTCCAGGCCGGCCACACGCGCCAGCGTCTGCGAGCCGACCGGCTCACCGTCCTGGATGTAACGCGCGATCAGCGTGCGCAGCAGATGGCGCGCACGCGGGGCAAGCTGGTCGGGAGAACCGTGCATGGAATCAACCTGTGAGACACGGACACTAGATAATGGCGGCGCATCCCCTTGGCAAGTCATTGGACCTCCCTCGCCCGCGTGCTAGCGTTGCGCGGCTGCCGATACCCCTTACCCATGCTCAGACATCTTTCGATCAAGGATTTCGCCGTCGTCCGCGCCACCGAACTGGAGTTCGGGCCGGGCATGACCGTGGTTTCAGGCGAGACCGGCGCCGGCAAGTCGCTGATGGTCGACGCGCTGGGCTTCCTGTCCGGCCTGCGCGCCGACAGCGGCGTGGTCCGCCACGGCGCCGCCCGCGCCGAGCTTTCCGCCGAGTTCGCGCTGGACCAGCTGCAGGCAGCGCGCCAGTGGCTGGCCGACAACGAGCTGGACGATGAGGATCAGTGCCAGCTGCGCCGCGTGATCCGCGCCGACGGCGGATCGCGATCCTGGATCAATGGCCGTCCGGTCACCCTCGCACAGCTGGCCGACCTGGCCGCGCTGCTGGTGGAGATCCATGGCCAGCATGAACAACAGGCGCTGCTGACCCGTCCGTCGCAGCTGGCCCTGCTCGACGCCTATGCCGGCAACGAGGCGGAGCGCCGCCAGGTGCGCCGCGCCGCCGCCGCCTGGCAGGCACTGGTCGACGAGTCGCAGGCGCTGTCGCAACAGGGCGACGTGAGTGACCGGATCGGCTTCCTGGAGCACCAGCTGCGCGAACTGGACCGCGAGGACCTGGAACCGGAGTCGATCGCCGCGCTCGGCGCCAGCCACCGCCGCCAGGCCCATGCCAGTGCCCTGCTGAGCGCCTGCCAGGCGGCCAGCAACCAGCTCAACGGCGACGACGGCAGTTCCGCGCTGGACCTGCTGCAGCAGGTCCGCCACGAGCTGTCGCGCCTGATCGAACACGACCCGCGCCTGGGGGAGGTGGACGGCCTGATCGAGAATGCCTCGATCCAGCTGCACGAAGCCCTTTCGCTGCTGGACCGCGTGCATGACGACCTCGACGCCGACCCCGAGCAGTTCGAAGAGAATGAGCGGCGCCTGGGCCGCCTGCACGACCTGGCGCGCAAGCATCGCGTGCCGATGGACGAGCTGGGCGCGCAGCGCGAACGCATGCATGCCGAAGTGGAGCAGCTGCGCGGCGCCGACGAGCGCCTGCAGCGCCTGGCCGGCGAGATCGACAAGGCCGCCGCGGCCTGGCGCGTACAGGCCGAAGTGCTGACCGCCAGCCGTCGCAATGCCGCCGCCGAACTGTCGGCCACCACCACCGGCATCATCGCCGAGCTGGGCATGGGTGGCGGCCAGTTCCTGATCGAACTGGAGCCGCAGGACAACGGCAAGCCCGACCCGCAGGGTGCCGAGCGCGTGGAGTTCCTGGTCGCGGCCAACGCCGGCCAGCCGCCGCGCGCCCTGCGCAAGGTCGCCTCGGGTGGTGAACTGTCGCGCATCTCGCTGGCCATCGAAGTGGCGGCACTGGACCTGGATGCGGTGCCGACCATGGTGTTCGACGAAGTCGACTCCGGCATCGGCGGTGCGGTGGCCGACATCGTCGGCCAGAAGCTGCGCGCGCTGGGCGAGAAGCGCCAGGTGCTGTGCGTGACCCACCTGCCGCAGGTGGCCTCCAAGGGCCACGCGCATTACCGGGTCAGCAAGGCGCCGGTGGAAGGCATGACCCAGAGCGCGGTGGAAAAGCTGGACAGCAAGGCACGCGAGGAAGAACTGGCGCGCATGCTGGGCGGCGTGGAAGTGAGCAAGGAAGCGCGCGCCGCCGCCCGCAAGCTGCTGCAGGTCTGACGTCCGCACGCGTTCATCCACGCGTCGCGTGGATCTACAGGTAGTGCCGGCCGCTGGCCGGCAACCCGATGCGGGTCGGCGAAGATCGTGAGGTTGCCGGCCAGCGGCCGGCACTACCCTTGTGGCTGCGTCAGATCGACGTTCTCCACCAGGAAATCGAGGAAGGCGCGCACCCGCAGCGGCAGATAGCCGCCCTGCCCCAGGAACACCGCGTGCACCTCCTCAAGGTCACCGGGATTGGCCTCTTCCAGCACCGGCAGCAGGCGCCCGGCGGCGATGTCGGCCTGCACCTGGAAGGCGGCCAGCCGCGCCATGCCCAGCCCACCCAGCACCAGCTGGCGCAGCGCATCGCCATTGCTGGCACGGGCGTTGCCGCTGGGCAGCAGCATGCGCTCACGACCATCCTGCAGCAGCGGCCAGCCCTGCATCGCCCGCGCATGGCCGATGTCCAGCCGGTTGTGCGCCTGCAGCTCCTCAGGATCGCGCGGCAGGCCGTGCCGCTGCGCGTAGGCCGGTGCGACCACGATCATCATCCGCGTCGCGCCCAATCGCCGTGCCACCAGGCTGGAACTCTTCAGCGGGCCGGCGCGCACCGCCACGTCGGTGCGCTGCTCAAGCAGGTCGATCACTTCGTCGTTGAGGGTCAGGTCCACCCCCACCTGCGGGTTGCGATCGAGGAACGCCGGCAGCAGCGGCAACAGGAAGTGCTGGCCGAACGGCACGTTGGAATTGACCCGCAGCCGCCCGCGCGGCTCGGCGTGGGCGCTGGCACAGCGTTCGGCCTCCTCCAGGTCGGCCAGCACGCGCAGGCCACGCTCGTAGAACGCGCAGCCTTCCGGGGTCAGCTGCAGCTGGCGGGTGGACCGCTGCAGCAGGCGGGTGCCCAGCCGCTGCTCCAGCCGCGCCACCAGCTTGCTGACCGCCGACGGGGTCATGTCCAGGGTGCGGGCCGCCGCGGAAAAGCCGCCGGTCTCGATCACCCGCACGAAGACTTCCAGTTCACCGGATCGGTTGATGTCGGGTCGCGCCATGGCGATGAATCCAGTTCACAGATAATTGTCCATGCGCAGTCTAGTTCACAGATGAGGGCGAAATCACCATGGCGGCTCCTTTCCCCGGAATCGCTCCATGGACCGCCTCCGCAAGCTCACTGCCAGCGCCCTGCTCGCCCTGTCCGGCGCCGCCAGCGCCACCCCTGCCCCGCACTGGGTGGCCAGCTGGCAGGCCAGCCCGCAACCGGTGTGGGGCGCAGACTTCCTGTTCCCGTCCCTGATCCCGGCATCGCTGCACGACCAGACCTTCCGCCAGACCGCGCGCATCAGCCTGGGCGGCCCGCGCCTGCGGGTAAGGCTGAGCAATGCCTACGGCACGCACCCCCTGCGAATAGGAGCGGCCAGCGTGGCCGCACGACCGGGCGCGACACCACGGCCGCTCCACTTCGACGGACAGCCCAGCGTGCTGATCGGCCCGGGCCAGGAACGGCTGAGCGATCCGCTGTCCCTGCCCACCGGCAATCAGCAGGCCCTGCAGGTCAGCGTCTTCGTGCCGGGGCCGACACCGCTGCAGACCTTCCACTGGGACGGCCGCCAGACCAGCTGGATCGCCGGCGGCAACCAGAGCCAGGCGCGCAGCCTGGATCGGGCCATTCCCACCACGGCCCGGCTGTTCCTGACCGGCATCGAGGTCGAAGCCGCCAACAGCGCACGCAGCGTGGTGGTGATCGGCGACTCGATCACCGACGGCGCCACCGCCAGCCTCGACCAGGACCAGCGCTGGACCGACCATCTGGCCGCGCGGCTGGCACCCCGGGGCGTCGCGGTGGTCAACGCAGGCATCTCCGGCGGCCGGCTGCTGCGTGACGGCATGGGCGAGTCGGTTCTGGCCCGCCTGCAGCGCGATGCACTGGATCAGCCCGGAGTAGCAAGCGTGATCGTGCTGATCGGCATCAACGACATCAGCTGGCCCGGCACCGCCTTCGCCCGGCAGCAGGCACGTCCTACGCTGGCCGAGCTGCAGGACGGCTATAGGGCTCTGGCCGAACAGGCCCGCCGGCGCGGACTGCGCGTCCTTGGCGCCACCCTGCCGCCCTTCGCTGGCGCCCTGCCCGGCACGCCGCTGGACGACTACTACCAGCCCGACAAGGAGGCGCTGCGCCAACAGCTCAACACCTGGCTGCGCACACGCAGCCCGTTCGACGCGGTGATCGATCTGGACGCGGCCCTGCGCGACCCGGCCGATCCGTCACGGATGGCGCCGGCCTACGACTCCGGCGACCACCTGCATCCGGGCGATGCCGGCAACCAGGCGATGGCCGAGGCGGTGGATCTGGAGGTGTTGATGGCGCCATCCACGCATGGCGCGGATCTACTGTGAACAACGAAAAACCCCGGGCAAGCCCGGGGTTCTGTCGCGTCCGGCTGGCCGGAACGGCTTACTTGCGCTTCTTGCGCACGTACAGCACCAGCGAGTGCTCTTCCAGCTCGTAGCCGTGATCGGCCGCGATCTTGCGCTGCAGCTCTTCGATCTCGTGGCTTTCGAACTCGATGATCTTGCCGCTGTCCACGTCGACCATGTGGTCGTGGTGGCCGCCGCGGTCCAGCTCGTAGACGGCCTGGCCGCCTTCGAAATTGTGCTTCAGCACGAGGCCGGCAGCCTCGAACTGGGTCAGCACCCGGTAGACCGTGGCCAGGCCGATCTCGTCGCCATGCTCCAGCAGCTGGCGGTAGATGTCTTCGGCGGTCATGTGGTGCTGGGCATTGCGCTGCTCAAGCAGCGCCAGGATCCGCATCCGCGGATGGGTCACCTTCAGGCCGACTTTACGCAGGTCGTGGGTTTCCATAGGTCTCCGTTCATTGGCGATTTAGCGCCAGCTGCCTCGGATTGGGTCGCGGTGGCACGCCGGGAGTGTATCATCGGTTTGATTTCCCCAACCGCCAGTCCCGATGCGCAATCTCCTGTTGGTCGCCGCCGTCGCCCTGTCCACCACCGGGTGCGGCATCATCTACAAGCAACCCATCTATCAGGGCAACCTGATCCGGGAAGATGCCGTGGCCAAGCTGCAGGTCGGGCAGAGCAAGCAGCAGGTCACCGCGCTGCTGGGCACCCCGTCCATCCCCGACCCGTTCCACGCCCAGCGCTGGGACTACACCTCCAGCCAGCGCGTGAACCGCCTGGGCCGTACCGAGGTGAAGAATTTCGTCGTGTTCTTCGACAACGACACCGTCACCCGCTGGGAAGGCGACTACTTCCCGGGCAACGACAAGGCCCTGGCCCAGCAGACCGTGCGCCAGTTCGGCCGCAACCTGCCGAAGGACAAGAAGAAGAAGGGCCGCTGAGGCGCCCTGCCCGTCCGCACGGACGGGTCACGGGCATCAACCGCCGAGCGCGCGCCGCCGGCGGTTGTCCTTGGGGTCGGCCAGCAACGGGCGTAGCAGCTCGATGCGGTCGCCTTCCTGCAACACCTGCTGCGGGCGCGCCAGCACGCCATGCACCGCCACCGCCGGGCATCCGGCAGTGCCGTCCAGCGCGGCGGCGGCAATGGCATCGGCCACGGTCGCGCCCTCTTCCAGCTGCAGCCGGCGCGACAGCACCCGCTGCGGCCAGGCCAGCACCACCTCGACCTCGATCATCGCTCAGCCCTCGTCGGCGACGCGGACGAAATCGTTGACCATCCGATCGGCCAGCCCCTGGAAGCCGATCGCCAGGGCCGGGCCCAGCAGGCGCGAACTGGGCTCGAACTCCAGGGTCAGGGTGACCTTGCAGGCATCTTCGGCCAGCGCATGGAATTCCCAGCGGCCGTGCAGTTGCTTGAACGGGCCATCGCGCAGCTGCATGTCGATGCTGTGCGGGCGCTGCAGGGTGTTTTCGGTCTGGAACCAGGTGCTGAACGAGCCCAGGCCCAGGTCCAGGCGCGCCACCAGCCGGTCTTCGCCCTGCTCCAGGATCTGGGCGGCCGAACACCAGCGGAAACGGCGCGGATAGGCCTGGACATCGTTGACCAGGTCGAACATGCGCGCGGCCGAATGTTCGACCAGGGCGCTGCGGCGGATAGTAGGCATGAATACAGGACGTTTCGGCAATCGACCGGGCGGGCCCGAATCGGAGACAATACGGAAATGAGCAAGAACAGCGGCAAGGATAAAGCAAAGAGCGCGACGGCCAACAAGACCATCGCGCTGAACAAGCGTGCCCGCCACGAGTACCACATCGAGGATCGCTTCGAAGCCGGCCTGGCCCTGCAGGGCTGGGAAGTGAAATCGATCCGTGCCGGCCGCGGCAACATCGTCGACGCCTACGCCTACGTCAAGGATGGAGAGATCTTCCTGATCGGCGCGCAGATCACCCCGTTGATCCAGGCCTCGACCCATGTGGTGGCCAACGACCGGCGCGAGCGCAAGCTGCTGCTGCACCGGAGCGAGATCGACAAGCTGGTCGGCAAGGTCGAGCGCGATGGCTATACGATCGTGCCCACCGCGATGTACTGGAGCAAGAACAAGATCAAGCTCGAAGTCGCGCTGGCCAAGGGCAAGCAGACCCACGACAAGCGCGATGCCGCCAAGGACCGCGACTGGGCGATCGAGAAGCAGCGCGTGATGCGTCGCGGCAACCGCGACGCGTAAGCGGTTGCGCATGCCCCTGTAGAGTCGAGCTTGCTCGACTGCTTTGGCCTTCTGTAGAGCCGGGCCATGCTCGGCTTGGAGAAGAATCAGTCGAGCAAGCTCGACTCTACAAGCCGGTCAACCGGCCAGCGCGCCCAGCTTCCGCATCCGCGGGGCCAGCGCCGCGTGCATTACCGCCAGGTGCATCACCACCGCCAGTTCAGGCGCGTGGCGGTCATCGCCCGCGCGCCACTGCTGGGCGAGCCGGGCCGCATCATCCGGCAGCAGTGCCAGCAGCTGGTTATCGTCCAGCGCATCGGCCGCGCCCTGCAGTTGGCGGGCCGTCTGCCGCGACTGCCACACATGCACGCCGATGCTGAGGCTGGCCAGTGACATCAGCACCACGGCCAGGCCGTGCTCGAACCACTGCGACAACACCTCCGGCCCCCACAGCAGGGCCGCCAGCACCGCCAGGCCCGGCAGTCGCCACCCCAACCAATGAGTGCGGCCGCGCTGCGCCCAGTGCACCACCACCGCACTGGCCACCAGCGCCGCCGCTGCCGTTGCCGGCAGTTCGGTCAGCCAGGTGACTGCGAGCAGCAGCGCCAGCAGCGCCCAGACCCAGCCGGGGGGCAGCGCGCGCCGCTGGTAGTCGGCACCGACCGGTCCGACCAGCTGTCGCAGGCTGCGTTGTTGGCTTGCCTCGGTCACCCACCGTCTCCGTGTCTGTCATGGCTCGGATATTCGTTGCCAGTGTGTCGCAAATTCGTGCCAATGACGTTACCAATCCGCTATGGCCACGGCATTACAACGCCCTGTGGATGGACAAGGTGACTGTTCAGCTGTTTTGCCGTGGCGAGGAAGGCATTGGATTGGCGTGCTCTGGCCACAGCAGTGCCTGGCCGTTTCCCATCGATACCTTCCTGCGCTAC
This sequence comes from Stenotrophomonas sp. YJH_SMC_57, assembly GCF_059369755.1. Taxonomy (NCBI): domain Bacteria; kingdom Pseudomonadati; phylum Pseudomonadota; class Gammaproteobacteria; order Lysobacterales; family Lysobacteraceae; genus Stenotrophomonas; species Stenotrophomonas sp. YJH_SMC_57. Next base: position 70,370 of record NZ_JCAFSZ010000007.1, on the reverse strand, counting down.
TGACGGCACTACTGCTCCGGCCGACAAGCAGGGTGGCGAGCTTGCCTGGAATAGATGAGAACGGATATCACCGACGCAAGGAAACTTGCCACGTAGAGCAATCCAGCCAGAACTGCAACAGGAACATGCCGATTGAAATATGGCACACCACTCACAACAAAAAAAGCTGAAAAAACGGGAGCCAAAGACAGAGATACCAGCGCCGCGACGCCAGCAGAATACGCCCACCCGTGCCTATGACGAACGAGGGCGGGCATCGACATTATCACCACTGCCAAATGGAAAATAATCAGAACCACGAAGATCTGCATGTGCGCCTCACTTCAAGCCCGCGGTACTCCGCATACTTTTATAGCTGCTCATTACAGCGTCTGAATCCATTGCCCCGACCTTGTTCGAATAAGCCTGAAGCAATGCAGCCGACCGGGCATCCCCCAAGTCACCGGCCACTGCAATCGCAGCAGCATAGGGGAACTGCATCCCACCAATCACTGCACTAGTATGCCCATACAAGTACGCAGCGAATGGACTGGGTTGGAACTTGAGAATCCCCGCAGCGGCGACCTGTGTATCGACAACCAACTGCTGGTACTCGCCCCGAGCGGCGGGCGAAGCTTGAAATACTTCACTGAGACTTTCAGCCCCGGAAGATGACAGCAGGTCCTCAAGCCTTGCTACGTTTCTGTCAACATAAAACGCCTTCGCCTTGACATCTCCACGCCGGGCCCTATCGAGTAGTTCGTCGTCCGTAAGATTCCTTGCATCCAGCCATTCCTCGGCAGTTGGGAACCCCAAGGCATCAACCTCGGCCTGCGGCTTTCCTTCCAGGCCGGTAAAGATATTGTTGTATCGGATCGAGAGATTGGCCAGATATCCACGCTGCTCAATGGTCAACGAAGAGCCATCACCCTCCCACTTGAACGTTGATCGCTTGCCCTCTTCGCTCCCCTTTTCAGGGGCCGCCTTTCCAGGAATCCCGCCTCCAGACCCGCGATCAGAGTCACTGGAACTCAGCTCCGGCTGGCTGCCCAATTGCTCCGGGGGCTGCCTGCAAGCAACCAGAAAAATTGAGGAAACTGCAATAGAAACAACCAACCCTACGCCAACCTTTGCTTTCATGGCGCACACCCATTAGCTTTCATGTCATAAACCCAAGCGGCGCACGAATTCTCATTAACGGCCCTTGCGTAAGCTTCATTTGACCCATTCGTAGTTGAAACGGCGCCGTGATACATCCCCGCATAACCCACACATACGTTATAGGATTCCGGAGTGGCCTGTCCCGAACAAGCGGAAGTCAGTGCTTCGCCGAATTGGATATCACATGAAGCTCGATGCATCGCGCTCCCCCAACAGGCGTCATGGCTATTGCATGCCGCCAGAAAACTCACGCCCGCGAACGGCGCGTTTAGATCTCCCGAATAGCTTGACGAATTAGACTGAGAAAGCGCGCGATCCAGAAACCAGTTCGCTCGAGGCCCAGTACCACACCCGTTCGGCACCCACCCAGGGCTGAATCCGGGCACAGATGGAGGGGATCCATAATCGCAGTTTGAAGGGCGGCTTGTGCGCATGGCTCTGCAGACTCGATCCTGATCTAGCTCTGGCGGCTCATCGGGATACCGTGCGTTCTCCTCAAGAAACCGCTGATGGGCAGCGAACGACTCCTGATTGACTGCGCTAGAACACGCAGTTCCGTGACAACTGAACTGACCACCGCCCATTCGTGGTGCAGTCACCTTGACTGGCGGCAGAGTGACAGTCTGGGAGTAAGCCGAAAAAAACGTCACGCCAATCGCCACTGCCAGCAGGGCAATCCTTCCCTTCATTTGCATTCCTTTACTTTGGCTGGAACTCATCAGCAAGGGGACTCCAAAAGCTCCCCCTGCACTCCTTGATACCTTGAATCCACTTTCCTTGACCCCTTCCAACCTTTTATCAGTCCCAGGATGGCAGCGTCAATCGGTGAAAGACTCGACTCTCGAACTGGCCCGCGCGCTTTCACCTCTGAAGCGGATCGAACATGAAAATCATGGGCCGGCAATTGGCACTGATAGTGCCGTAAGCGCCCAGGAGTGCTGATGCCAACGGGTTCGCACAACCCTACGCATGTCACCGATTGGCCGGGCGACACCGTCCAGCACTCACCAGATCTTGTCCGGGTTGAGGCGGCCCCCAACCTTGGCGGTGACACTGGCCCCGACCATCACCTCCTGCCCCCCTCCGACGCATGAGCTGCCGGCTGAATCGCCGCCGCGTGACTGTTCAGGAAGATTGCCGTACCATTCGCATCGTTAGGCGGGTTCTTGGTCGATCCATGATCAACCAAGGGCCTGAAAGCCTTGCAAGACTTGAAGAAACCGGGGGTGCATTGGTTTCGACGGGGGTTGTGAAGTCGCCTGGCGCATGCCGAGGGGGTAGCTTTCCTCGTAAATCCAGCTGCAAAACTCTAGTTGCCAACGACGACAACTACGCTCCGGTCGCTCTCGCAGCCTAAAAACTGCGGTGCGTGACCTTCTGCCGACTTAGGCGGAGCCTCGAAACTGCTTGTGTCCATGCTCGCAGCGTAGAGTCATTATCATGGAATCGCGCTGGGCGGCTGCCTGTCAGTCCGGCACTAGAACACAACAGGCTGGTTCCCGGATGCGCTTTGCACGCCGTGCTGTTCGGGGACGAGATTTAACGGCGAGCTAAGCATGTAGTGCTGGGGATGGAGTGCCTTCGGACGGCGGTTCAATTCCGCCCACCTCCACCAATACCGGGTCCGAAAGGGTCCACGAAAAGCCGGAATCCCTCGTCAAATAAGGGGTTCCGGCTTTTTCGTTTTCCACGGTTGTCCATGCTGTTCCGTTGCAGCCTATGAGACGGTGGGGGTATATCTAGGGGTATCGAGCCGCCCACGAAATCCCGATACCCCCATGCCCCTGACCGACCTCGCGATCCGCCGCGCGAAGCCAGCCGACAAGCCGCAGAAGCTTTCCGATGCTGGTGGCCTGTACCTCTACGTCACCGTTGCCGGCGCCAAGAGCTGGCGCTGGAAGTACCGCTTCGGGGGGAAGGAGAAGGTGCTGGCGCTGGGGCTGTACCCGGAGGTGAGCTTGGCCAGCGCCAGGGATGCGCGCGACGACGCCCGGCGCCTGCTGCGCGCTGGCGTGGACCCGGGTGAGCAGAAGAAGGCAGCCGCCACGGCCGCCGTCATGGATGCCGCTTCCAGCTTCGAGGCGATTGCCCGCGAGTGGCTGGCCGCCCGCCCCTGGGTGCCCAACTACAGCAAGAAGGTCGAGGCATGGTTCGACAATGACGTGTTCCCCCACATCGGGAAGCTGCGCGCGGCCGACCTGAAGGCCTCCGACTTCCTGAAGATCGCCCGGAAGATGGAGGAGCGCCAGGCGTTCGAGTCCGCGCACCGTGTCATGCAGAACTGCGGCCAGGTCATGCGATACGCCGTGGCGACTGACCGAGCAGAGCGAAACCCCGTCGCGGACCTACGCGGCGCCCTGGTCCCGCCCCCAGAACGGAACCACGCCGCAGTGGTGGACCCGGTCCAGTTGGGCGGGCTACTGCGCGCCCTGCACGCCTACCGTGGCGCCGGCATCGTCAGCACAGCGCTCAAACTGGCGCCCCTGGTGTTCGTCCGCCCCGGGGAGCTCCGGCAGGCCGAATGGACTGAGATGGATCTAGATGCCGGCCTGTGGTCGATTCCGGCAGCACGCATGAAGATGCGGCAGCCTCATATCGTGCCGCTGGCGCGCCAGGCGGTTGAGATCTTGCGCGAGCTGAAGCCATACACCGAGTCGGGAAAGTACGTGTTCCCCGCCAGGGGCAAGAAGGATCGCCCGATGTCGGAGGTCGCGGTACTGGCCGCGCTACGTGCCATGGGGTTCGACAAGGACACCGTGACGGGTCACGGCTTCCGCGCAACCGCGCGCACGCTGCTGGATGAGGTGCTTGGGTTCCGTCCGGACATCATCGAGCACCAGCTGGCGCATGCCGTGCGCGACCCGAATGGACGCGCCTACAACCGCACGACACACCTCGATGAGCGGGTTCGGATGATGCAGGAATGGGCGGACTACCTGGATAGACTGCGCGATGGCAACGTGATGCAACTGCGGGTTGCTTGATACACGCCGCGTCGCAGTTGCTGCAGCCCCGCCCTCAGCTACGCCTTTCGGGCATCCCTCGGACGGGGCTCGGTCAGATGAGTCGGTGGAGACTCCCACGCCACCCTAAGCGCGCCGAACGTCCGCGCCTACTACCGCAGCTGTCTCAGAACAATTTTTTTCTCATATCCGTGAACGCATTCTTCCCTGCCCGATGATCACTGCTCGTCTTGGAGAGAATGAACGGATAGCGCTCATCCCCCCTAAATGTGAGCTTGCAGTGTTTGCCGTCTTGGCTAATCTCAAAACCCAGCGCTTCAAGCCCCTTACGAATAGCCGGATTCATCGAGTCGTATTGACTCAGGAGATCTTTAATCTTTGAAGTAATAATATCGCGCTCCCCTTCACTCTTGTTCGACTCCAAAATCGAACTCAAGATGTGACGCCTGCGAGAATTATCCTCTGCGGACTCCGCAGCACTCCGAAGGGCGTCCAGAACCGCTGAGAGCTGCTCCCCCTGATAGAGATCGCGCTCTGAAGAAGCGAGCTCAATCGTCGAAACAGCATCACCAGCAACTGATTCTGTTCTCCAACCAGAGAACCTCCCCCTGTTCAACTGCGCCTGCAGCCGCCTGATTTCCTCTCCCTGTTCAGCCATCTTTTTCCGTTGCTCGGCAATCTCACCGTCGAAATGCGCAACATACTCCTCCAAGCCAACGGCACCAGACTTACGAATCTCTTCGAACTTTTCGTCCGCCACACACTGCTGAAGGTGACTCCAGGTGCATTCCTGGCGAGTCCGGTGGTACAACAGAGAACTTCTCACCTTACGGGCAATCGCAAACTGGAGTTCGCCAGACTCCTTCCAGCGATCCGGGAGGTACAACCACCGACCTACGCCATCCGGCCAGTAGATAGCAACCGCTCCGCCGTACGGATTTTCTCCGAACACCTCCCGCGAAAGCACAGTTGAGAAGGAGCGAGAGGGCTCTACGACGACATGAGCCATAGCCGAGATCCACTGAGCCAGACGCACAGGATCTACAGAAAGGCTACCATCCCCCCGCCGACTCACATATACCACCGGCATGGCACTTCCCGTGCGCGCACAGATAATATCCGCTGCAAGATCCTGATGCTCTTCAGTCAAGAAAAGCGGAGAATCATCGACAACAAGTCGACCATCCTCACCTCCCGAGAAATTTTTCATCAAGAGTTTGAGAATATAAGGCCTACGGCCCCCATCCAATCTCTCGACTGGAATTTCTGCATCGACGCTCAACTGTACAGAAACGAAAAACTCACCCGACAGAGACCGGCAGCCGACTACCTCCGTCGTCCAATGAATGCCATCGCTATCAGCTTTCTCATACTTGACGCCGCCGACTTGGGAGTCCCCGGAGTGAGAGAAAAGAAACTCCGCCTTCTCCCCGTCAGCTTCGTAGATCCCCCGCGGACTCCCGCACTTCAAATCGCTGAGGAGAGTGTGCGGACTGCCACTGATCCACTGCTTGCAGCACTCCATAAAATCAGCCATCTCCGCATCGGAACGGAGTGGAAACTGCGTCTTAAACGTCAGCACTTGAATCCCCCTGTTGATCCATCAAATTTCAGTGCTCCTGCATCGCCGCCAATAGCCGACCATGCCTCCATCTGTTGGAGAAGATAGCATCTCACTGGGCGATTGGCCTCGGCAACAGTTTCAGCCTATATGCCGCGGCGCATCTGCTGCAGCCCTGCCCTCACCCATGCCTTACTGGCGTCCCGAGGGCGGGGCTTGGTCGTCTGCGGCTTGGCTGGCTCCAACGCTTCCTTGACTCGCGCTGTGGCGAGCGCGGTCGCCTCGGCCAAGCGCCGGGCCTGATCCTGCTGCTCGCGGGTCGGCGGCAGGCCAGGCAGTGGCGGCGGCGGCTGGATCGGCGTGCTATCGGTCAGCCGGACGACGGCCTCGCGCAGAGGCAGGTCGGGATACAGCCTGGCGGCGCACCACCGTTCGCCGTAGCGCTTTGCCTGCCGGACGTTGGCGGCCCGAACTTCCTTCACGTCCCAGAATTTCTGGCCTTCCATCCATAGCCGGACCCCAGGACCGCCATCGGGCGTGACGCTGGCCGTCTCCCGGCCGTTGTACCAGAGCGCCCAGCGCTCGCCGGTCTGGACCCAGCCAGAGGGAATCGGGGCAGTGCGGAAGCCGTGGGAGGAATACATGGCCGGAAGGATACGACCGGCCGTCTCAATCGCTGCGATTCGCTCAATGGTCGGGCTTAACCGCTCAGCCTTCCCCGATTTGCCCTTCCAAGCCGATCTGTAGGTACTCCCCTACACGGCAATGAGCAATTTTCCTATTGCTAGCGTCCAAATGCGTTGAGACCTTTCGATTGCCCACCGGGCATTCATCAACTTGACAATGGAGTGATCATGAAGATCCAAAGTGTCTTGCTTGGTTTGATCGTTGCTGCTGCTGGAGCGGCCGGTGCTGTAGGCGTGGTTCCCGCAGCTAACGCTGCATCTTTCCACACGTCATGCGTGCCTGCCGGCGGCGGCATGGCCCGATGCACGCAGACGTTCTGCCACGAAGGAACCTGCTGGGTGACCGACACTTGGACGCAGCCGATGCGCGAAGCCATCGAGTTTGATTGATACCCAGGCGCAGCGGCATACGCCGCTGCGCTCCTTCACGCCTTCCAGCGAAGAGAATTTGTACAGCACGACGTTCTTAACTGTTCATGCTGTATGGTTGATGCACTTGGCTCCTCTCCGGCGCGAAATCCTTCGCCCCCGTGTCTAGCCCCTTAAGGCACGACACATGACACCCCCGACCGCTTTCCGGATCTTTCGGATCCGCCCATTGCTGCACCTGAATGGAACGCTCGAGCGAGTCGAATCGCTTCAGGTCAAGTGCGGCTCTTGTGGAGACGAATCACGTATTTCCCGCGGCAGCGGGCTTGCTGACGTAGGGGGAGGTGTTGAGCTGACTTGTCCAGCATGCAAAGTGACGGGGATCTTGACCACCAACGAAGCGTGGATCCTGTGGGGCGAGCAGCTGAGGAAGGATCGAATCCTCGCTCTTGCTGGCCTGACGCCGGAAGACCTAGATAGGTCCTAGATCCTGGGTCACCGCCTGCCCTTCTCGCAACACAGTAGCCAGAAGCCGGCCTCCGGCAACCTGTCGCCCCATCCGCGCATTGAGCCACGCAGCCTGAATTTTACCTGCAGCGAGAACCTCGGCCGGTGCGAAGCTGTCCGACCTGCCGGCCAGCGGCTCCCCTGGGGAAGCCAAGCCCCCATCGAGGGGCTGCACTATCGTTGGCTTGGAGCTGTCGCTCTTCGCATAGGCTGTGGCCACCATTCGGCCTCTCTTCGGCGACCAGCCACCCAGCACCAGCTCGGTCCCAAGCTTTTCGATCGGCAAGCGAGCCTCGGCTGCCGCCCTCAGGTAATTCGGCCATAGTTGATCCACTACCAGGCCCAACTCGGCGGAGAGCTGCTCCATCGTGAAATCAGCTCGGAAGCTCGCCTGCAGAGCCAGCTCGTAGATGCGAACGAAGAACTGCGTGGACCCGCGCGCAGCCAGCACAAGGTTGTGCTGCGGAATCAGGAGCAGTTTTGCACCAGATGAGTGGGCGCCGGTCTGGGCATCCTCCGCCAAGGTGTCAACGGCAACGAGGAGCTGGTCAGCACGCAGCAAAACGTTGAGGATGCTCATTGTGTCCGCCTAGTGGCCCACACGGACTATCCATCCTATTCATGCGCAAGTCGAGCCCGCTATGACACTCACCCTGGAGCAAATTGCTGAACGACTTCGCTCGTGCGAGGTCGATCTGGAAGCCCATCGGGCCTACCTCAAGGCGATGGAGTACGCGCTTGGCGCTGCCATCGCCACCCACAACGATCGGCGATCACTGGCCCGCGTGTGGGAACTTATGCTGGTAGAAGCGGCGGACGTTCATGCCGGCACCGACGGCCCGGTTTTCACCGCTGCGCTTCAGCAGTCTCTTCGCATGCTCACCGAGCAGATTTCCTCGATCGACCCAAGGGCTACCAATCAGCGCCCAGTAGACCAGTAAGGATTCGCTCAAGCTCGGCGGCGGCCTCCTGCTGGGAGCCCACTTTGATTGAAAGGCCGATTTGTGACGGACCGGGCCTGACCTCAAACCGCGTAATGGTGCCGCCCCCCCGCCCATCCACCTGAACCCTGGCCGTTATGGTTCTTCCCCTGGCGCTGAATATCCAATCTTGAAACTCGTGCATCTGTACTTCTCGGTGTGGGCCTCACAGGATAACTGCAGCCACGTGATGCGAGAATCATCCAAGGTGACACCCGCACTCTAGGTGTTGACCCGAGATTTCGCCCGCCATGCTCCTGTCTCAACGTCCCTGCGTAGCGCCCACGTCTTTGCGGGTATCTTCGCGCCACGAGCGGTGAGGTACTCCGGCATTGAAAGAAGAACCTCTTCCCCCCTCACAGAACAACTGGTCGAGAGGACGACGCCATCACTCAACTCCACCAAGCACGTGGTCTCACCGTCAGTTGCCGGGAGGCTGCCAGAAAGATCGGCGGTAGCCCCGGGATAGATGTGGGTATGCGTGAACTCAAAGCGCATCGATCTGTTCCCTACTGCCCTTGATCGCTTATACACCCGAGGACAGCACAAGGTGCTATCTCCGGGGGAGCCGCAGCAATTCAGGCTGCCGCCGACTCGCGGCATTGCGCAACCAGATCGGCGAGTTGCTCCATGCCCGTAACGGGATCAAAACGGCCTTTCAGGCGCTGGGAGAAATTGGTCCAGTCGGCGCGGACCAAGGACTTAAGCTGAGAGGGGGTCACCCGCATGAATAGCAACGGCTGTTCCGGGAAGCGGAGCTGCTGAACAGTCCCTCGAGCGAGCTGCACAAGCTCTGAGTGGATGGCCAATGACTCGATGTAGACCAAAGTCGCAGCTACCGAACTAGCGGTTCCCTCGAGGTAGGTAAAGAAGCGGCGTCCATCGAAGCACACAACCGCTCTCGACCCGCACGCATCGTTGAACCTAGCCCCAGCAGCCATTAGGTCGGCAAGCCGGCTTTCAGCCACTTCTTCGACAGCGGAGCTTACAAACACAACTGAACACTTGAGCATGCGGCACAACCTCGAATTCAGCGGTGATCGTATGCACAGCTATGTGCTCAGCGCGTGCAGGAAGCAAGGCAACAAGCGGTGCACAGTCGCGGGACTTTCACGCTCGCAGAATTACGCTCCGTACACCACTCAAGACTGAGCGGCCGTGAGCAGCATCAGGCAGCCGCGCGCACCTCGCAGGAAGCGACCAGCCCACACACCGTCGCCCCTGAATGATCAAGAGCAATCCCCTACACGCGCCCCCCTTCGAACCCAACTCCCCTCAGTTCGCCTGGAAGACCAGGTTCAAGGACAAGTGTGTCTATACCGGTTGCGGAGTCGGCCTGCCTGGGCGGATTGAGAGTGACAAAAGTGCCGAAATCCGAGCAACCAAGCAGGCGCTTGCTGCGCAGCTTGCGCACGTTCGGCTTTCGCAGTACCACGAGGTGTTCGTCCGAAATACGACGGCCGCTCTGATCACTGTCCACCACTTCCTTTCTGAAGCAGCGGAGAGGGATGCCGTCTTCTTTCTATGCGCAGATGCAGAGGTCGCGGGGCAGATCATCGAGACACTCAATATCTGCACCGAGTAGCACACGGCGCCATCGGGGCCCGTTGTGGAAGCGTGATGGTTCGGCCGTCAGCTCCCTCCTTCACCCGGCAGCGCTGTGACCATCGCTGCGGGCGAAGTCGCCGTCTCCCAGACCCGGTCCGTCGCGGCCTTGATCAGCGCCATGAGCTTCCAGCCAGGCACCACCTCCTGCTCGCCAGTCACCGGGTGGATGATGGTGTACTCGCGATCGATCAAGGTCTGGATTCGCGCCGGGATGGTGCGGTCGTACTCCCGGCTGTTCACGTGGTTAGCGACCGGGTCCCAGTCCACTCGGTCGAAGTTGAACAGCACCGGACCGTCGTTGTTTCGGAAATCCCACTGAACCTCAATTCGGGTCGCCAACATCTCAACCCGGTTGTTGTTGCTCTCGGAAAGAATCGGTGACATCTCATTGCTCCACGGAAATGATGCCCAGCGTCTGATTGATAGCCACACCGACCGGGCCGCCGCTCGGCGTGCCGGTGGCCACGTTGCGGGTGACGATGATGGCGCGGTAGGTGAATTGCTCGGTGCCCGGCGTGTTGTCGGTGAAGGTGTGCGAGCCACCCATGCGCGAGATCAGCTGCGATGGGCCACCCTGCTCGTTCAGCACCTCGTAGTTGCCCGTGACGTTGAAGTTCGTGATGAACTGCTCGCCGCCGTTTCCGACCCTCCGGTAGATCGCGATGGTTGCGTTCACCGGTCCGGAGACGCCGGTCCAACGCCCCGTGTTGGCCGTGTCGGTCTTGGTCATGTCGTAGCTGACCACGACGTTCTTGGCGCGCCCCAAGGTCGAGAACGGCCCGTTTATGATCTCGGCGTTGCCGTTGGTCGAGGTGGTCTGCACAGCATTCTTGAGCACGCCTGCCGACAGGCTGCCACCGAAGTAGCCGTTGCCCTGGTTGTCCACCCAGAACAAGCCGTTCGCCTTGCTGGCATTGGCCGGGTTTGAGCCCACACCGATCCACATCATCAGGTCGTTGGACACGCCGAACGGTTTGCCATGCACCATCATGTAAGCGCCAGAGCGGGTAACCCAGCGGCCGCCCTCGAACGTCGTACTCCCGGTGTTGTTCGGATCAACGATGCCCAATCGATCAGCAACGAAGTTGATCTGACCGATGGTGCCGTTGTTGACCGACGTCATTCCGATGGCCCGACCGTTGACGTCCAGCGCCCAGGTATAGGACGCCTGCAGCTGGCTCTGACCGTTCTCCAAGGTCGTCGCACGCACCGACAGCGCCTGCGTCGCTTCGGCCATGCCGGCAGCACTCACGGACCAGGAGGACGGCGCTGTCTGCCCAGGAGCCGCCTTTTCAAGCATGGGCTGCGTAATCCATGAGAAGGGCGATTCGCCGTTCGCGTCCTCGGTCCACCAGCGCTGAATCACGGTAACGGTGCCTTCGGGCAGGCCGTTGGGGAAACGCGCATGTACTCGGGCCCACTGCCCGAGCAGCTTGCCGCCAAACGCCCGCGACACCGGTGAGCTGACGAAATCGATGACGCGCCCCGTCACATCAAGCGCGATCAGCTGCAGGTACGAATAGCATCGGTGACTTGCCAGATATGCCGACGCGATCCAGTTCTCCCCAGCGATCACCACTGGCCTTGCATCATGGTCCAGCGCAACGCCCCCGCTAGGCGTTCCCCCGACGCTGAAGCCCGCTTGGGCGCCACCGACAGGTGTCCAGTCAAGCCCTGCGAAGTTCTTCTGCAAAGCCGCCTGCCACGGATTGACCGCGAACTGCCAGCCGGACGTACCCATACCGAAGTCAGCATTGCGCAGCGAATTCACGCCACCGGACTGCGATGCACGCACCTGGTTGATCAGCTGGCTGTTGGCATCAACAACCCCGTCCAGCTCGGTAACCTCGCTGCGCAGCTGCTGCAGGGCGTCGGATGAGGCCTTTCCTTCCAAGGCCGCATTGGTCGCATTGATCCGCTCGCCCAGCGCGCTGTCTCGGCTGACACTGGCCTGCTCGACTGCATTCACGCTGGCCGTGCTCGCCTTGCCACCCAAGGCCGCATTGGTGCTGTCGAGGCGCTGGCCCAAGGCCGAGTCAGCATCGGCGCGTGCCTGCTGCTCGCTGGCCACCTGTGCATATGTGGCCAGCGTGCCAGCACCCGCCGGCATCCGCGCAACCACGGCATCCACGCGGCTGGCCTCAGCCTCAATGTCGCTGGCGTTCTTGGTGGACATGCTGATGGCCGCCGCCAGCGCATCGCCCACCGAGGTGTAGTCGCCGATGGCCTCCCACACCGCCGGGTCGGTGCCCGGCTCCACGTCCACGTTCTCGGCCAGCGCCCGGTAGAGCGTCCCAGCGCGGCGCACGAAGTCACCCGCCGGGTAGGTCGTACCAGCCGCCCATTCGTCGGCGCCGACAATGTCCTCCAGGATGCCGTTGAGCGCAGCGACCTGCTCGTCGGTGTACTGATGTGCCTTGCCCACGGCCTCGTTGATCGCAGCCAGATCGCCGGCCAGTCGATCGATGATCTCCTGCCCTACCCGCTGGTTGGCCCGCTCAGCCTCTTCCCAGGTTTCCTGCATCTGCTCGCCGAGGTTGTTCCCCAGCGTACGGGACAACACCCGCATTCCAGTGGACAGCGCGCCGCTGGTGTTGCGCGATCGGCAAGCGAACGTCCATTCGCCCGAGCTTGGCAGCACTGCCTCAAAGGCAGCAGCGTGATAGCCGGTATCGCCCAGAGGCGTCATCTGGTCCCAGGCCGGCGAAGCGATCGGGCCTGGCATGTAGCGGATCTCTACGCCGGCAAAGTCAGCCGATTGAATGGTGTCACTGAGGAATCCCCACGTGTAACGGCGCACGCCGCCGCTCAGCTCCTCCACGTCGAACAGGTCTACCAGCACCGGCGGCACGTCTGCGCCGATGGTGTTGTAGATCAGGCTGACCGCAACACCCGCCAGTCCGTCGGGGCTGTATGGCCGCACGGTAACTGGATAGGTGCCTGCTGCTGGGATGCGCCAGCTGGCCGAACGGGTTACGGTGCGCGCGACTTCCTCCAAAGCGGCGTTGCCGTCGAGGTCGCTCAGCACCACGATGTCTCCGACCGGACCAGAGATGTCGAACGAGGCCTGCAGTTCGGTGTAAACCGTATCGCCCTGCACCACCTGTCGTTCGGTCATCTTCAGGTTGCTGGCGACCGGCCGCGTCTGCAGCTGCGAGCCATTGCCGGGGGGGATGTACTCACCGGTTTTGACGTAATGCCAGAACTCCTGACTCTCTGGCACCACGTCCACAGCGGCTCCCTTCAGATCGCTTTCCGGCCGTACACCGACCACGCGCACGCGGTAACCCGGGGTCTGCTTGAAGTCGTAAATCCAGATAGTGTCCCAGGCCGGATTGGCATTGCCGTTGCCCGGCAGCTCGGCATCGGTCGGCCACGGGTCGGCGAGCTTCAGCTGGTCGCTATCGCCGGTGAAAGGCACGACCCGCAGCACGCGGTACACCCGCTCGCCAGGGATGCGCAGGCCGATGTAGGCGCTGCCCTGCGCGGGCGCAGGCACCGGCACGTCGAGCTGCAGCGTCACGGCTCGCCCCGGCCCCATCGATGCGGACAGCACCTGGCCCCCGAAGCCCCACTGCGTCAGATCGTGCTGAAGCGCCAGCACCGACATGCGGCCGTAGGACATGTGTTCGATATCAGTGCTGTAGGTGATCGCCTTGTACTGATACATGCTCTGCGCCAGGTGCCAGCGCGCCAGCAGTGCCGCGTGTGCCTCACTGGTGACGCCCTCGCCGGACACCTGTGCCGGATTGAGCATGGTCGTCACGCCCGGTGCTGGCACGCGCAGCGTCTTGGCCTCCCACGTGGTGCGGTCGAGATAGCTGTATTCGATGCCATCGGCGGCGCTGGCCAGGGTGTAGTCGACCTGGAACTGCCCCTTCTTGATGGTGGCCATGTTGACCACGCCCGACAGCGGCTGTTCGTCAGCGGCCCACACCACGGCCAGCCGGCCGCGGGGCCAAGCGATCTGGCCGAAACCGGCCAGCGCGATCGCGTCGAGCACGCCCTGATGGCTGCGCACCTCAGTCAACCAATGGTCGTACGTCAGGTCGTTCGCAGCGCAGTGCAGTGTGAAGGCCTTCAGAGCCTCGACATCGATCTGACGGTCGGGCAACCCCATCCCGGCAATGCGCTTGCCGGTGGGATCAGTGAAGCCTCGGGCATAGGCAAGGATCTGCGCACCTGGATTGTTGCTGGACTCGGTCACCCAGCCGATGGCATCGCCCTTCCACACCGGGATCGGAGCCGAGTGCGCCACACAGCGGATCTCATCAGGCGCACCGTTGAGCTGGCCAGAGGCCCGCATACGAATGCCGATGCGCGAAATGCCCGGGTAGCCCGACGGCTCGCGTCGAACGCTGGTCAACGTGGTCCAGGTGAAGTTGGCCTGGGCGCCGCTGCCATCGGTGTTCTGACCGGCCACTCGCACGCGCACGTCGTACTGCCCCTCGGGCACATCCAAGGTGTAGCTGCGCTTCTGGGTCTTCTGGGTGCGGCCAGAGACGCTGTAGTTGCCGAAGTTCAACCAGTTGCCGGTGCCGACGGCCCGGTACTGAACCTGAAGCTGCTCCCGGTTGTCCTTTTCTTTTCCCTTCGAGGTCACGTCCCAGATCTGGAACTCGACGCCTACCACCAGGCGGATCGTCCGCTCACTGCCGGTGCGCTGCACCCATTGCCCCGGCCGATTCTTGGGATCGCTACTGGTGTCGAGCAGCCGACCACCCTCGACCACAGCCACGTTGCTGTAGATCGGGATGTCCTGATCGGGCATGCCAGAGAAGCCGTTGTACCAGACCTGCACCCCTTCGAAGCTCGAGAGCAACGCGTCCCCGTTGTAGAGCTCTTCCACTCTGGCAACGTTGATGCCGGGAGTCAGCAGAAGCGAGACGAACTGCTGGTCGCCCTCGTAGTTCGTGTACGGCAGGCTCGCCACGTCCGGGGCGATGCGCACCGACCCGAACAGCAGGCCCAGCGGCTCGTAGGGCCGTGGGCGGTTGCGGGGCGCGGACAGAGCGAAGGTGCTTTCGGCGGGCGCGGCGGCGCTGGGCTGCTTGGGCTGCAGCACCTTGTTGATCAGCAGACTGCCGGCCAGATATACGCCCGCACGTGCTGCCGCCAGACCAGCACCAGACAAGCCCGCCTTCGCCAGCCAGCCCGCCAGCATCGGCGCCTGGAATGCAAAGTAGGTCAGCGCGACCATGGCGACCAGGCGAACAGCGCTCTTGCCCACCGCCCCACGGACCTCAATGACTTGGCCGTGCTTGGGATAGACGTGGCTCCAGAGGTGACGATCGACAGGGCGACCGCCAATTGTTACCAGCCACGCCTGCCCGTCGAGCCCTTCTACGTGGCGCATCAGGAAGGCATACAGAGACTCGCCCGGACGCAGGTCCACCGGCGCATTGCGCTGACCGTCCAGTAGCACCGGGTGGGGAGTGACGATCAAGCGACCGGCGGGGACAGGGGCGTCCATCAGGCCCATGAGTAAAAGCCCTCGATTCGAAGCCCGAAGCCGGGCAGTTCACGCACGCGGTGCAGCACGCTGCAGCCGTTGCGCTCGTTGCTGTGCAGTACCCAGCCTTCATGGGCCAGGAAAAAGAAAACCCCGGCATGGCCAGGGTTTCGGTGGCCCTGATCGAACATCAGGACAAGGTCGCCGTCTTCAGGGGGGCCGTCTCGCCGATGCCCGTATGGCCGCGACAGGGTTCCCAGCTCGGCCGCACCCTGAGCACCGCGTGGGCGGCGCCCAGGCAGCGTGATCGGTCGTCCGAACAGTTGCAGCTGCACCAGCACCACCAGGTCGGCGCAGTCGAAGCAATCGGCGTCGTAGGGGATGCCCACGAACTTCTCCACATCCGCCAGGCGCATCAGAAGATCCCCGGCAAGGTGAACGGGTTGGCACGCAGCAGTACCGCCTGCTGGCGCGTCAGGTAGTCCACGCCGCATTGCGCTGTCGCCGTCTGGCTGTTCACCGACACCTGTGCCATCGGGAGGTCGTAATCCGCCTCAATGACGTTGGGGTCTGCGCGATCGGTGATGATCAGCCGTGCGTTCACGATCTCGCCGGGCAACAGGCCTTCCAGGTCCTCTGTGATGTTTCGGCCGACGTTGTCCAGCACCAGCTGGAGCCGCGGAGCCTGGCCGCTCACGTCCTCCGGCAGCTTGAAGCCAAAAGGATAGCCCACGTATACCAGACCCCGGCTTGTCCAATCGATCGTGTCGTTGGCAATGCGCAGAACCTCTGGGAACGACGGCGCGCTGATCTCGATCAGGGCCAAGGCGCTATCGGTGTCGGTCGTGCGCTGACGGCGCTCAAGGAAGCTACTCATCTCAGGTACTCCATAACCACCTCTCGCTGCGCAAGATGGAAGCGCGGTGCCTGCGGCGACATTGCACCAAGCTTTCCACCAACGAACCGCGCGACCACAACCTGCCCGGTGCGCGGATGTACCACGTTGAACCAGCCGATCCGCTTGATGTCGTTGAAGTACCAGGCCTCGAAGACAGCCACGTCTTCAGGAGTTTTGAACAGCACCGTCGCTGTGACCGTTGCCATTACCCCACTGTTGATCACCCGCTGGCGGGGAACGCCTCTCTCCATCTCTGTCCGTTCAACCGAGGGGTCAAAGTCCTCGCTCAACCCGATGAAGCGCAGAATTGCTGCGGTTGGCCACGTGCTCATCCAATAGTCTCCTGCCACCCGAACCGCGCCTTTCCAACAGCAGCCAGATCACCGCCATCCAAGCTATCGCCGACGATGTCTATCACCAGCCTCCTGAGCTCGCTTCCATCAGGCATGCGCTGGCTCTCTTCGCGTGCGCGCACCTGGTTGCTGCCGAAATTGTTGATCTCCACCCGCATGGCGCTACTGCCGCTTGGGGTGCCTGCGGTTGCCATTGGCGCCGCCGGCACCACCTGGCCATTGTTGCCAGGGATCAGGTACCTCTTGCCGTTCTGCTGGAACAGCTCCGGACGGCCGCCCTCACCCACCTCGTAGAAGGAGTCGCCCATGACGCCGCCACCACGGGCGCGGCCACCGCCGAAGCCCAGTAGCGGAATCGACTCCTTCACTACGCTGCCAATGCCACCACCCAGGCCGAGGAACCTGCCGAGGCCAGTTCCGCTCAAGCCGCCCAACAGGCCGACGGCCGCCTGCTTTGCCCCGATACGAGCCAAGTCCGCGATGATCGAGTTCGACATATCCCGGATGGATAGCTTTCCGGTCTGCGCTACCCGCACCCACATGTCTTCCCAACCGCCGAGCGCTGTGTTCATCACCCCACTGGCCTGGTCCATCGCGTTGCGGGCAGCGAAGACGTAGTCCTCCCACACACGGTTCACGCCGGCACGCCAGTCACCCAGCATCGCCAGGCGCTGCTCCTGGAACGTTCGTTCCTTGGCCAGCTCGCTGTCGCGGTACGCCGCTGCGTTCGCCGCCAGCAGATCCCATGACGCCTTGTCGGCGGCCACGTCTCGGCTGCCGATGCGCTTCAGCTCGTCCTGATACTCGCGCTGGATGTCCAGTTGCCGGCGGAGCATGCTCACTGCATCCGAACCGCGCCCCATGCCCATCAAGTCCAGCTCGTTGGAGCGCGCCCGGTTGCTGCTGGCCTGCGCGAGGATCGCCTGCTGCCTGGCCAGTGCCTCCGCTACCTCCTTCTCCTTCGTGTAGGCAGCAGCCTTCTGGCCCGAAGCCAGCAGTTCCTCCCTTGCCGCCGTCAGCAGCGCCCGTGTGGACGCTGTCATGGTGTTCTTGCTCTTGGCCAGCACCTGCTCGATCGCCATCGCCTGGCGTTCGCTTTCGGTCACCTTGACGCCGGTCTCCAGCAGCTGCTTGTTGGCCTCAATCTGGCGCTGCGCTGCGGCCAGCATGTTCTGGGCTGCGCTGTCGTCTCCGTTGCGACCGGGTTTCTTCTGACCCTTCTGGGAATCCTTGACCAGCTGAGCCAGCGCCTTGTCGTAACTGCCCCCGCTGATGCCCCCGTTGGCACCGAACTGCACACCCTTCAGCAGCTCGGAAGCCGGATTGGAGATCTTCAGGGCCTCGTAGCTGGCCTTCAACTTGCGCGTGCTCTCTTCCAGCTTCTCCGTGCTGGTCTTCGCCCGGTCCAGCACGCTGTTGATCTGCATGTAGCCGTCCAGGCCATCCTGCTGCAGCTGGTTCACCAGCGCGGCGCCCGCTGCGAGCTCCTGCTGATCCTTGCGCTGCTCTCGCATGACCCGCAGCTGCTCTTCCAGCACGCCGATATCGTTCTCGCGGGCGCCAGGCAGAAGGTAGCGCGGCCCCATGAACGCCCCGCTCTGCAGCGAGGTCAGCTTCTGTTCCAACGCCCCGATGTTGATGTCCAGGGTCGGGGTGTTGAGGTTCCGCAGGTCCTGCGTGAAGGCCTGCCACTCGCTGCGAAGTGCCGCCACCATGCCGGTTAGCGAGGCCGTCTGCGCCTTCATCTCCTCGGCGCGGCGGTCGAACTCCTGTGCCGCCTCGGCCGTCGCGTAGGCCACCGCCTCGGTCTGGCGTCCCTGCTGCTCCAACGACTGGACATGCTCCAGCACCGAGGCGGTCAGGAAACGGTAGTCGCTGTTGAGGTCTATTAGCGCCTTGGAGGGCGCCTTGGCGATCTCCTCCAGCTGTCGGGCAGCAGCACTTACGTCCTGCCCGCTCACCTGGGCAAGGCTCACTGCCGCTGCGGCGGAATGCGCGAGCAGCTGCCCACTCAGCCGCCCACCTTCTGCCAGCGCCACCACCGCCTTGCGCGCGTCCTCATACCGCCCGGTGGCCTTGCCGATGTCGTTGGCAAGGGCACGCAGGCCAGCCGAGGTGAGGCCTGCTGCATTGCCCGACTTCAGCAACGCCGCCGCATAACCGTCCATCTCCTTCTGGGCGCTGTAGGTGATGGCAGCCACCGCACCGAGACCCACGGCCAAGCCGGCCACGGCAATGCCGGTAGCGCTGAACACAGCCGAGAGGGCGCCTGACCGCGCCGTCAGGCTGGTGATCGAGGACTGCACCTGCGCGAAGTTGCCGGTGGCCAGCGCCCGGAACAGCATGGCGACGGTCTGCTGGGCTTCAACCGTCTGCAGGTTGAGCTTCCCGAAGCTGTTGGAAGTGGCCAGGATGCCTGCCCGGGTGCCATCGAGCTGGTTCTGGTACTGCTGCCACACTTGCGGCTTCAGCAAGCCGAGGTCGCGAGCACGGGCCAGCTTGTCTTCCTGCTCGGCCAGTTTGTTTAGCGCGGCCACCGTGGGATTGATCTGGCCCAGCAGCTTCTGCAGGTTCAGCTCGCGGGCTTCGGTCGCCCGCGCTGCCTGCTGCGTGGCCCTACCGGCGCGCTGCTCGATCTGCTCCATCTCCTGCACGCGAGCATTGATCTTGGCCTGCTCGTTGGCCCAGAAGGACGCCGACTTTCCGGTGTCCTTCTGGGACTTCTCCAGGCGTTCGGCGGCAGCACCGGCCTTCTCAGCCGCAGCGGCATTCTCGTCCAGGGCCTTGGTGCCCTCCACCAGGCCGCTGCTGTCGACCTTGTAGCCAAGCTCGGCGATGTCCATCAGGGGCTCCCATTGTTCTGCATTGCCCGCTCGCGCGCGGCCTTTTGGTCTTCGCGCACCGCGCGCAGGTACTGGTCATCCATCGCCATCAGCATCTGGACCTCCTCCGGCAGCAGTTCCATCTGCAGCAGGGAGGCCCATTGGCCGATGTCAGCAAACGTCAACGCCTCCGGGCCGCTGTGCCGGCGGGCGGATAGCTCCCAGAACCAGCCCCAGACGTGGGCACCTGCGTCAGGGATCTCCATCTCTGGCGCTTCGGTAATGCCGAAGCGGGCATTGCGTTGGCGCCGGGTCTCGCCGTTCTCATCCGCCATGTCGTAGCGGACGGCGATGTAGACGGCCTCAGCCGTCCGTTTCGTCAGGTCGGCGAAAGAACTCGGCACGTTCACCCAGCGCGGCGTCTGCCTGCTCTGCTACCCAGGGCAATTCCTTCAGTAGCTGCCGCAGGGTCTGGTCCTGGAACGCCGGCTTCTCGCCGTGGAAGGTCAGCTCGCCCTGCCAGTCCCAGCCACTCACCGATGCAGTCAGCATGGTGATGCGGCTGGCTTCGATCTGCTCTGCGGTCACCTTGCCGCGATTGTTGATGCGATCGTTGATCGCCTTGCGGGCAGCCGCCTTCACCTGCGGATGGCTGTCGGGCAGGAGGATCAGCACCAAGCCCACCGGCTCCTCCGTGGCGGGGTGCAGGATTTCCAGGCGGCGCGCTTCCGCCACGATGTTGGTCAGTTCGGTCATGTTCGAGATCCTTGATGGCGATCCGGTAGAGAGCCCCGGGGGAAGCCGGCCGGATCAGTTCCGGCTTGTCAGGCGGCCGCCCTATCCCCTGGGGGGTTGGGGTTACGGGGTGACGGGGGCAGCCACGCGAATGGGCGCCTGGTTGAGGGCCAGCGTGTAGGTGTTCAGCACGAAGTCCTCATTGCGGCCGCCCGGACTGTTGGGACCGGCCACCAGGCCGCGCAGGAACTCCAGCGAGCCATCCGGGCGTTCGACCTTGAAGGCGTAGGCATCCGGGACGTTCGGTGCACCGGCGGCGCGCATGGCGATCTGACCCGGATCGGCCAGGTCCTCGGCCACCTCCACCTGCGGGTCACCGGCGTTGGTGATGCCCTTGCCCTTCAGGGCAACCTGGGTATCCCAGGTGTCGTACTGGACGATGTTGGTATTGATGCCGCGCTCACCGACGCTGCCGACCTTCTTCACCTCGACGAAGGTCAAGGCCTTGAACTCGGTCTCGGTCAGGTCGGTGTTCTTGGGTGCGGCGCAGATGTAGAGCTTGGAACCTGCGTTGGTCTGTGCTTCAGCGGCCATAGCCGTATCTCCTCGCGATGGGCGTAAAAAAACCCGCCACGGGGCGGGGTCGTTGGAAAAGCAAAAGGCCCGCTGGTGGGCGGGCCTCTTCCGTCATCGATGCGCTGTGTCAGCGCATCTCGACAATCTCAAGAGTTCGAATGGCAGGGTCACTTCCAGCCACCAGTGATTCGCAAGTCACCTGCACCCCGGGCATCAACTGCTTGTCGCAGTGCAGGCGTTGGTACGGCGTCCAATGCCCTGGTCGACCTGGATGAACAAGGTGCGCCTCGAGTACAAAGTCAGAGACGGCGACGAACACCAGGCCGACAAACTCGACACCGTGCCCGGGCGGTGACTGCGAAGCGTGGGCGTTGCCCGCCCATCCATCCAGGTCGCCGATGTGCTCGGGAGCAGATTTAGACGCCCCGATGGCCGTAATGGCGATGCTTGTTTGAAGGGGGCCTGTGCCGCCCACTTCCGAGAAACTCATCTTCCTTGTCCGCAAAACACATCTCCTACCTTAGAAACGGCCACTTACGATTTTGTGGGAGCCAGCTTTGCCGCCACCAGCTGCATGGCCTGCGGCCGAGTGAATCCCGCCTCCACATAGGCCAGGTATTCCGCCCGGACGAACCGCGCCTGCTCGGCGCAGAACTCGTCCAGCAGCTGCCGGTTCCGCTTCATGCGGGTGATGGCATCGCGCATCGCCTGCAGCTCACCCTCGTTCGGGATCTCGTTGCTGCTGACCAGGTGCAGGTTGGGCGGCTTGGGGCTCATGGCCGGAGTCTACCCCGAAACAAAGCCGCGCCAAGGGATTGTGACCGGGTGCATGATCCGCTCCGGGTCTGGGATGATGCTGGAGGTCCAGGGCTTCCTCTCCACCCTCATGCCGGCGAAGGTCGTGCCCTTGGCGAAGGCGGCGATGATCTGGTCCGTGATCCGCGTGCCCACCATGATCCCCTGTCCAGGCCGGTAGCAGGCCGACAGCTGGCCGAACCCCTGCATCAAGAACGGGCCCTCGTCTCCGATGCCGTAGTTCTCGGTCCGGTTGGGGAACCACTGCAGCTCCAGCCAGCGAGCATCCTTGCCAGTCGGCGGCGTGAAGCCCTGCCCTGGGTAGGCGCAGGGCAAGCCCTGCTGCACGGCGAACTGCCCCACCAGAGTGGCGAACGCGTCATAGATCGCGGTGTCGCTCATCCCATCCGTCCTTTAACGTCGGCTGTGACCTCGGCCACGATGAAATCCCAGCGCTGTGCCGCCGCGCGCGCGAAGCCCTTGCCCGCCTGCGCATAGGTCCTGCCCAGGCTGTCCTCGCCTTGGAAGCCGTGCTCCATGCGCATGGCGTACTTCGCCGTCCACCCAGCCCACACCGTCTGGCCCAGCTCCATGGTTGCGAACACCAGCTCAGGGGCCTGCGCGCTGTCCGAGGGCATGCCCTCGACCGATGCGGCCGCAGAGCTCCGCAGGAAGCCGGTATCCACCGGCATCTTCCCGCCCTGCCCCTCTGGTGTGCCGGCTTCCTCCATCAGCTTGGTGGCTGACTCGCGGAAGATGGCCCCCTGCATGGCCTTGGCCTTCTCGGTGAAGGCGCGGACCTGGCTCCCGAACTTACTGGCCACGCTTCACCTCCGCCGCCATGTTCACGCGGTACTGCTTCATGCAGCGGCAGCCGATGGTTTCCTCCGGCCCAGCACCGAGCGAGGTATCGCCCGGGAACCGCATCAAAGCACCGCTGGGTGTCTGGAACGGTTCACCGAACCGACGCACCTGGCCGTTCATGGCCTGGTGGCTGTGGCGGGTCCTGTCGTCGCCGGTGGCTGACCAGGTGCCCTCTACGTTCTCCGGCGCCAGTCGGCCACTCTCGATCTGCTGCCGAAATGCTTCCTCGCGACCGGCGGCCATGGCCGTCAGCGACTCGGTCCGCGCGATCATCTCGCCGCGCAACGCCAGCAGCCTGTCCGCATAGCGCGCAGCGATCTTCTCCACGTCCGCCGGCGCCACCGGCTGGCCGGCCTTGATGGCCCGGCTGACGATCCCGTCCAGGCGCTTGTCGCGCCGCTTGCGACCGAAGTACTCCGCCATCTGCGCCGGATCGCCGCTGGCCAGCTGCTGCCGGACGTTGGCCACGAACTGCGCCTGCTGCGCGGTGAGGCCGACGATACCGCCACTGCGGCGGCCGGTCTCTCCCACCCTGCCGACCAGCTCCAGCGCCGTCTGGCGCGGGTTGGTGCCGGTGGCCATGCCGCGCACCAGGTGCTGGCGCACCAACTGTCGCTGATCCTCCACCACGCCGGTGATCAGTCGCGAGGAGTTCGTCTGTAGCCAACTCTCCACGCCGCGGTTGCGCATGTCGAACCCGAACCGCAGCAGCGGCGTGTCGTTGGCCGGGTTGTAGCGCCCGCGTATCTGCTGCCGCAGCGACAGCGTGGGCAGCTCCTTCATACCGACCTCCGTGCCGGTGGCAAACGCCTGGCGCACCTGCTCGGCCAGCGGCGAGAAGCGTTCACCGTCGAAGCCCAGCGCCTCCAGCACAGCGTCCACCTGCCCGGCCTGCAGGAGGCTCGCCAGCAGGTCCAGCTGCACCTGCGATCGCACGCCGGCGATGGCCTGCTCGAACGCGCGGCGCATGGCCGGCTCTAGGCGCCGGGCCAGCAGTTCCAGCTCGCGGGGTGTGTAGTCGGCCATTAGCGTCGGGCGTGGAACTCGTAGAGCAGCACCTGCCCGCCAGGGGACAACGGCTGCAGGTCGATGAAGTGATACAGCTGGTCACCCAGCAGCAGCCGGTCGTCCTTGCCGGGCTTGATGTCGATCGCGGTGGAGATCAGGCCCAGCTTGTCGCCCTGCTGGACCAGCGTGGTGTCGCGATCGGTCAGGCTGTATTCCAACTCCACCACCTTGCAGTCGTGCCGGGTGGCCGGGCCGGGCTGCGGGTTATGAGGCGGCCCGGTCGGTGCGCCGTCGCGCTCCACCTGAGTGCTGTAGCCGTAGCGGTCGATCAGATCCGCGGCCGTCGCCTGCATGCGGTCATAGAAGCGGTTCATACGACGCGCACCGCAGGCAGAACCGCCGGCGTCCGCAGCAGCGGTGCCAGGATCTCATCGATGGCCGGCACCACCGGCCGGTTCGGCACCTGGCCAGCGGCAGTGGCATCGGCATAGGTGACCTCGATGGGGCCGACCTTCTCCTTGGTCACCGCTTCGCTGGCCACGTAGTCCGGCGACAGGCTGCCAGGGTTGGCCAGCTCGCGCAGCGCCGCCTCGTAGGTAGCGCGCTCCACCTCGTCCGGCACCTCATCCGGCTGGATGGGGTCGCCGTCATAGTCGATCGCACCGGTGCGGGGCCACTCGTTCGGCTGGCCCCGCCCGGCGGTACGCACGCCGGGGAACATGGACGCCCAGCGGCCGGATGCGAGCAGCACCCGGTACCGGCCGTCGATGTAGTCCGTGGCGCGGACCAGTGCCCCAGTGCGGGCGTCATCCGTCCCGGCAGCCCAGGCGGCATTGCCGCGCGCCTGGTGGTACAGATCCGCGCCTTCCAGCGTGCCGTACATGGTCAGCCCTCGCCCTTCTTGGCCTCGGCCTCGGCGATCGCCGCCTGCAGCTTCGGCACACCCCAGGTGCGGTTCGCGTCGATCTCCAGCTCCTTGGCGCGCACCAGCAGCGCATCCTTGTCGACGGCCGACGGGTTCTGCGTGCCCGTGCCGGCGCTGGCCTGGGCCTTCTCAGCTTCGGCAGCGGCAGCGGCCTTCCTGGCCTCGGCCTCGGCTTCTGCACGGGACTGCAGCTCGCGCACCATTGCCGCCAGCTCCGCTTCGCGGTCTCCTTCTTCCAGCGCGTTCCAGTCGGCAACGGTCAGGCCAGTGTGCTCGAACGCCTGGCGAACCACTTCGCCCAGCTGCACGGAGACGCCCTCGCCCAGCTCGATGTTGGCCGGCAGCACGTTGGAGCCGAGCAGCGATTCCTGTGCCGGTGCGCTGGGCTTGCCGCCCTCGGCGATCAGGATCTCGGCCTTGAGCCAGCCCTGCACTACCGAGTTCTTCTTCAGCTGCTCCCAGCCATCGACCGGGGTCTGCACGCCCGGCTGCAGAATGGTGCCATCCGGGAGGCCCAGCGGGCCCTTGTAGTTGTTCGTGATTTTCATGCTTCGCTCCGATGTGGCCCCAGCGCGTGGCTGGGGCCGTGGGGATCAGATGCCGTCGAGGTAGACGACTTCCTTGGGCAGGCGCACGTCCAGGCCGCCCAAGCGCATCACGCCCGGGATGTCCCAGCGCAGCGGGCCGCTCTGCCAGGCCGGCAGGAAGCGGTGCGGCATCGGCATGTGCAGCTTCAACACCTGCGGATCGTTGCGGTACGCCACCAGGCGCGTGGTGCCGCCGACGCCGGCGGTATCCAAGCCGCGCACGCCGCGAAGGGTCAGCTGCTGGCCGGTCTGCACGGTGTAGACGTTGTTGGCCAGGAACCACTGCAGGATGGTCATGTCGCTCTGGTCGCTCATCTTGCGAGTCGCGATCAGCAGGTACTTCGTCCACGGCAGCAGCAAGGTGTTGGCGATCGAGGCGGTGTTCGTGCCGTTGAACACGTTGAGCAGCGCCTGGTTCAGCGTGGCCACGATCAGCTGCGAGTCGGTGGTGGCGTCCCAGCTGCCGGTCGGCGCGGCCACAGGGGTAACGCCAGCCGCGTTGAACAGGCCGGTGAAGCCCTTGCTGGAATCACCCAGCAGGGCCACGCGATCCACCATTTCCTCCGATGCACGACGCGCTGCTGCGGCATCTTCGGTGGACAGGTTGATGCCCAGCATCTGTGCGCGGCCGACTTCCTCCCAGCCGAAGCCGTAGCCGATGCCGGCGGTGTAGACCGGGGTCTCGAACTTCGCGCGGGTAGTGCCGGCCTTCGGGATGTCGTCGGCGTTGCCATTGATCCAGTTGGCGGTGCCGAACTGGTCCTGCGCGAAGTAGGTCACCGAAGTGGCGAACTCGCTGCCCGAGGTGTCCACCGGCACCAGGGTGCGGTACTGCACATCCGGGTAGACGGTGCGGTAGACGCCCGGCTCGATGATCGAGGCCTGGGCGACCACGAAGCCCAGTGCTGCCTGGGCGTCGATCAGGGGAATTGCGCTCATGTGGTTGGCTCCTTAGCCGAGACGGACGACGGCCAGCTGGCCGGCGGCGGTGGTGCTGGTGTCCCAGCTGGCACCGGGAATTGCGGTGTTCCCGGTGGCGACGTTGGTGAAGGCGCCGGCGGCGGTCAGGTAGACCGCATCGCGCGCGGCGACGGCGACCGAGGCGACGACCGTGATGTCGCCCTTGGTGCGGACGCGCGCGGATTCGCCCACGCCGAACGCATCGGTGGCGCGGCCGGTGACCTGGCCCGCCGTCACCGTCAGGCCAGACGCCGAGCGGTCCAGCAGCGCGATGCCGACGTACTTGCCGCCGGCGAAGGCCTTCACCGACTTGTCGGTAGAGCCCTGCTCCACGGCCTTGCCGAAGGCGATGGCCGCACCCTCGACGGTGCGGGAGATGTCGGTGGCCGGCAGCATGGTCGCCGGCGCGCCCGCAATGGCGGCCGGCTGGGTGTCAGGGTAGTTGGTCTGCAGTGCCATGGCTTAGGCCTCCTTCTGGCCAGCGGTGCGGAAATCCAGGCCGGCCACGGACGCGGCGTAACCGTTGTCCTTCACGGGCTGGCGGTGGGTGGAGCTGTCTCGCAGCGCCTGGGCGACCGGATCGACCGGCTTGGCTTCGTCGGCCAGGATGTCGAAGCGGGCCTCGATGTATGCGTCGGCCTTGCCCGCCACCGCGGCATCGCCGAGCTTGGCGACCACGGCAATCTTGCGGACCTCGGCATCGGTCTTGCCGCTGTAGTCGGCGTCGTGCACAGCCTTGGCCTTGGCGATCAGGTCCCCGCGCTGCTGCACGCGCTGATCCAGGTCGGCGTCGCTCAGCACCTTGGCTTTCAGGGCATCGCGCTCGGCCTCGATCTTGGCGATAGCCGCGTCCTTGGCATCGATGGCAGCCTTGTGGGAAGCATCGGCGGTGCCAGCGGCGGTCTGCGCGTCCTTCAGCTGCTGCTGCAGCTTGCCAATGGCCTGGGCGCCGGCGTCGTTGGTGACGACGGACAGCCCATCGACCAAGATGGTCTTGTCGCTCATGGGGTGGTTCCTCGTAGATGGATTGTGGTCGTCGCCGTGCTGGTGCTGCTGACCACGCGCCCGGTCGACTAGCGCGAGTTCGTACTGCGTGAGCGGGGCCGGTCCCCATTGCGAATCACCCATGCGGGTGTTGCCGGCGCGTGGGTTGTTGTCCGGCAGGTAGGCCACGTGGTTAAAGCGCAACGGGCCGGCCTGGCGGTACTGGAACGGAGTGCCGTCGGGCGCCACGCCTTCATCGGCGACGATCTCCACCGAGTAGCCGGCAGACAGCGAGCGCGCGCCGGCGGCCACCTCCTTCGCAGATGCGGCGTCCATGATCGCCATGGGGGCAACTACGTGTTCGCCGTCGCGCACCACACGACCACCAACCTGCCCGACCGTGAGCTCTTTCCAGTTGTCGGCTGTGACACCCTTCGGCGGGTGGCCGCGTGTGACCGGCCGGCCCACCAGCGAGCGCATGCTGTCCTCATCGAACACCGTGGCCGGATCGCGGTAGACCCCGAATACCCGGCCAGCGTCGTCGCCAGACAGGCCCAGCTCGCGGCCCAGGTACTGCTGCACGTTGCCTGCGCGGCTGACCTTGGCATCGCCGACCAGGAAACCGTCGCGCGTGAAAGCGAGCCCGGACGCATCGAGCGCCAGGCTGTCGAAGATCTCCATGATTCAGTCCTCTCGAATTTCTTCGAAGATTTCCGGGCCCAGCACGATGCGGCCTCGGTAGGGCTCGACCTTCGACAGGTCGACGGTCGCCTTCGTCAGGCTGATGTGCGGGGTGTAATCCGGGTAATCGTGCGACCCGCCCGCGCGGATGATGCTGTCGTGCCGCCAGCACAGCTGCGCCGACGCGAACAGGATCACCGCTGACATGCCACCCAGCGGTTCAATCGCACGCGGGCCGCCCTCGGGGATGACCAGCTCATCCTTGCCGCCGTTGCTCCACTCGTTGGCATTGCCGGCCCTGATCCAGTCGAAGGCCTGGCGCGAGTAGGCGACGGTGACATGCAGGTCATCCTGCAGCTCTCCGATGCCCTGCTCCTTCGCCCAAGCCGCGATCTCGTCGGCATTCACTACCTTGCGGCTGACATACAGCGAACGGGGCTGGGCGTCCTTCACCGGCGTTGCAGCGGCGCGCTGCTCGTCGTCGTCCCGTTCGTCGCTCTCCGCTGGGGTTGCTTCGCCGTACTTCAGCATCTCGGCTTCCAGGCCCGGCGCGACGCCGGCTTCAGTAAGCATGTTCACCGCCACCGTGGACATCACCTCATCCGGTAGCAGCCGCGTTTCGGAGATGGTCTTGATGGTCTCTGCAGTGGTCTTGCCAATTCCCGCGCGTTCGTTGTCAGTGGTCTGCCACAGGCTGCGCCAGTTGTAGAACACCTCGGCGGGCCGGCTGCCCAGCGCCGAGCGGATCAGGCACTCGTCCAGAACCTGCAGCGCCGGCTGAAGCACCAGCTCCTGGTTGCTGCTGATGCGGTCGTAGTAGTTCCGCAGGTCGCTCTCGCCGCTGGCGTTTAGGCCGCCCGGCGACTGGCCCAGCAGGCGGGTCATCGGGATGTCCGAAGCACCCGACACAAGCTGCATGAAGCCCATCAGCAGGTCGACCAGGCCGCCGAACTGCGCCTGCTTCTGTTCGTAGTCCTCCTCCGCGTCAAGCAGGAGCGCTCCGTTGATCCCCTTCGCCATCGCCGCGAGGGTCATGCGCTGCAGCACCTTCTGCTCGTAGTCCGGGTCGGCCAGGCTCGCCATGAAGTTCGGGATCTTGATGACGTCTACCTTCGCCTCGAACACCAGCGAGGCGATATTGGCTGCGCTGGCGTCGGCGTCCTTGATGGCCTTGCTGATGGCCAGCAGCACCGAATCGCCCCATCCGTCGCCGATACCCTGCTCCGGATCCGGCTTATCCGCTCCGTGCATGATTACCAGGCGCGAAGGGTGGATCTGCACCTGCCCGGCCGTACCGCTGCTCAGGGTGTAGAACGCCGGCAGGCCGTAGCCCAGCGATTCCGGGTCAAGGTGCAGCTCGCCGGCCTGCAGCACACGCTTCGAAAGCACGTTGATGTGGCGAATGCCGCCTTTGACAATGGATTCAGGCTTCAGCGGCAGCATCGGGTCCGACTGGCCGGTGCCGATGTAGAGCGCGGCGCCGCCGGTGAGCCGTGCGCGGATCATCGCCTTCAGCACCTTCTGCTGCAGGCCTAGCCGCTTCTCCTCTGACTCGATGGCGGTGATCTGCTCTTGGTCTGCGCTCCAGCCGCGCCACTTCCGGCAGCTGTCCATCGCCGGGATGTCGATCACCTTCCGAGCCAGCCAGGTGCCGCGGTACGCGTTATCCGCCTCCTGTTCCGACAACGTCGGCACGCCGTAGAAGGTGGCCGCCGCCTTGTCGCGCGGCGTACCCAGGTTGGCCACCAGATTGACCAGCCCATCTTTTAGTTGCGTGAGCTTGCCCATCAGAGCGCGTTCCCAAGGTTGTAGGTGCTGCCGGTGACCAGCTCAGCGAAAGCGCCCGAAAGCGCGTCCACCTGGTCGTCGTGCTTTGCATTGGGGAATTCGGCGATCTCGTCCAAGAACGCCGCCACCCATGGGCCATTCACCAGCTTGATGTTTCCGGCTTCGGCCTGAGCCTCGACCGGCGTTGCCCGGACCTCCTTGGATCCGGATTCCAGCGCCGCCTTCACGTCCCAGCCGGCCAGCAGCTTGATCTGGTGCGCGGCGTTGCTCTTGCCGGCCGCGCCAGGGTCCTGCGGGATCCGGACCTTGATCGACTTGCCGTCCTGCAGCGCGGTGTTCTTCAGCATCCGCTCGACGCCAGCAGGCGATTCCTGCCCGCGCACGATGTCCAGTACGTAGTAGGTACCGCCGATCTCACCCAAAAGCAGGCCGACCGTGTAGTCGGGGTCGCTGCTAGTCTTCTCTTTCGGATCGGTGGCGCCGAAGTCCCAACGCCTGACCTTCCGCACCGCCGGGATGGCTGGCGCGGCGTCTACTAGCTCGAACCATTCCCGCTTGAAGGCGCCGCCATCGCGCGGCGTGGGCCGCTGCTGGTACTGGCCGGCGTAGGCGTAACTGCCTTTCGCCCGCTTCAGTCGTTCGATCTCCGCGCGCGGGAAGCGCTCGGGGAACAGCAGCTCGCCCTCCTCGGTACGTGGATCTTCGAAGAACAGCTCACCATCGATGTAGGTGCGGCACGGCCCGCCGGTCTTCTTGCCGTCCTTGTCTACCCGCTCCGCCTCGAACTCCATGGGCAGATTGAGGTGCACGAAACCGAGGTCCAGCTCCATGGCCACCGCGGCAACGTCCTGCTGGTGCAGGCGCTGCATGATGATGACCATGGCCGACGATGTGATGTCGTTGAGGCGGTCGGTGATGCCCTCGCGGAAGATGCGAACCGCCGTCTTGCGCTCGGCATCGCTCTCGGCTGTCTCGGTCGAATGCGGGTCGTCCACCTTCACCCGGTCGCCGCGGCCACCGGTCATGGAGCTGAAAGGCCGGGCCTCGCTGAACCCGTTGCCGGTGTTTTCGAATTTGCCCTTGGCGTTCTGGTCTCCCCGCAGCTTCATCGGCCAGGCAGCCTGGAACTGGTCGCTCTCGATGAGGCGCCGCAGCTTCAGGTTGTCGCGCAGCACGTTCGGCTGGCTGTAGGAGGTGGCCAGCGTCTGCAGGTCCGGGCGCCCGACGGGGCCCCATTCCCACGCCGTCCAGAACACCATCAGCAGCGACTTCATCATGCCCGGCGGCACGGTCATCAACAGGAACTGGATGCGGCCTTCGGTGACCGCCTCCAAGTGCCGGCACATGGCCCGCAATGCCCAGCCAAACTTCAGCGGCCTGGTCGGCTCCAGAACCCGCCAATGCTCCTTGATGAAGCCCTCCAGCGTCTGCGATCGCGCCCGGATACCTTCGACATCCTCTGCGATGCGCGCGCGCTCTCGCTCAGCCGCCCTCCTCGCTCGCTCCGCCCGGATCTCCGCCAGTGTCGGCAAGCGGACCGAGGATCTGTTCAAGGCGGTCGAGATCATCGTCTGAGAGGTTCTTCAGGTCGTAGGTGCCCACGGCGCCGCTGTGCTTGTGCTTCTCCACCAGCAGGCCGGCCAGCTTCCCCTTGCCCATCGTGGCGGTTACCGCCGCGCTGGCCTGCTTCTCCTTCAGCGCCAGCTTCCGGGCCTGTTCCAGCTCGGCCATCAGACTGTCGACAGTGACCTCTGCCTTCTTGGCCACCTTCTTCTGGCCAGCCCGGACAGCGGCAAGAACGCGCGGGTCGGTCAGCAACCGAGATCCCTGCTGCCGGGCTGTGCTCTCGCTGTAACCAGTACGGATGGCCGCCTGCGTGCCATTGTGATCCTTCAGGTACTCCAGCACGAAGCGCTGCTGCTTCGGGGTCAGGCCGACCGCCTTGTCGGCGGTGGTCTTCTTCGCGGCCATGGGTCAGCGCTCCGGTACCGGCTTGCCCTGCACCTGTTCGATGGTGTCCAACTGCGCCTCGTACTGATCCAAGCAGCGCTTCCGGCCGTTGCTGACCTCGAACACCGCCGAGGGCTTGCCAGCCCGCACCCAGGTGCAGCGCTTCGTCAGGGCCGCGTCGATGGGGACATAGGTGGCCACCGGCACCTTGATGATGTCCGGGGCCGGCAGATTGGTCTTGGGCGGTGCCGACTGGCATCCGGCCAGCAACAGCGCCGCAGCGATCAGAAAGACGCGCATGTCAGTACCCCTTCAGTGCCGGGCAGGCTGAGTCGAGCAGCTCCAACGCCGCCTTGCAGGTATCTGGACGCTGCTCGTAACGACCGCGCCAGGTGGAAGCCTCTTTTTCGGATGCCTCGATCTTGCCGGCGAGGGTCTGCAGCGCCGCCGCGCTTTCTGCCTTGAGGGATTCCAGCTTCTCGGCTTCTGCCCTAAGTGCAGCGGCGACTTCGGCCAGGCGCTGATCACGGGTGTCCACGTCGGCCTGCAGGCGGTCTGCATCTGCTTTCCAGTCGGCCCGAACCTTCACGACCTGGGCGCTCAGATCCTTGATCTGCTGCTCTTTCTCGTAAGCCGACAGGCCCGCGACCATGCAACCTAACGCGAGCACACCGCAACAGACCTTCATGACGCTACCGGGCTTGCGCAACCAGACCAGCACCTCGGCAGCCCAGCCAATCACTAGGTCCCAGAGGGCCTTGAAGAATCGAATCAGAACGCTCATGGCTTCTCGCCTCCGATGGCCCCGGTGGCCTTCTCCACCAGGCGCACGTAGCCCGGCAGCAGCCGGCGAATCAGGACGCCGGAAAGGCCGGCCAGAGGTAGCTGCGGCGCGCCGGCCAGTGCTGGCCAGATCGAGGCAGCCACTGCGATGACCCATGCGGCCACGATCGCGTAGGCCACAACCGCAACCGCCAGCGCCGCCCAACGCGCCGCAGTCTGCAGGAACCGGTGGCCGCGCCGGCGGCTGGCGTCCGCTGCAACACGCTCTGCGTCCTTCTCCGGCAGAAGGAGAACGCCGATCAACGCGCCGGCCATGGCCACCAACAGCACCGACTGTGGCACGCCCAGGATGACGCGCTCAGCTTCGCGCAGAGCGTCCGCCGTCGCCGGCGCCACCACGGCTGCAGTGAACGTACCCACGATGGTTTTCAGCGTGCTCACGGGCTCGGTCACGGCGCCACCGCCCCACCGGCCTTGCGGTACATCGCCAACAGGTCGGCGAGCTTGTGTTCGTGCTGGCCGTAGCCAGCGCCGGGCAGGCTTGCCCAGATATTACTGACCGCCTTGATTGCCTCCGGGATCTTGCCAGCTTGGATCAGCGGCAGCGCGCGGCGCTCGCGGATCTGCTGCAGCGCGATCAGGTCTTGGCTCAGCGGGCTGAAATCCTTCAGGCCCAACGACTTGCGATAGGCGTCGTAGTAGCGGCGCAACAGCTGGTAGCGGCCAGCAGCGGTGGACTGGATCTTCAGCTTCGGTAGATCCACCAGAACGCGGGGATGATCCGCGTAACCGTTGAAAAGCTGACCGCCCACCAGGACGTCGTAGCCGCGGTCCTTGGTCGCCTGCGTGCTTTTGTCCGTACCCTCGGACCAGGCCAGCATGTCGAGGAAGGCCACGACGTTCACGCCGCCAGCCTGATGTGCGGTGATCTGCGCCATGGCGACTTCTCCTGCATAGGTGCCCGCCCCGCAACCGGCTGGTGCGCGAGGATGTGGTTGGTCCGGGGGGCTGCGGGCGTAGGTGGTGGGATGACGTGGAGTCGAACCACGCGAGTCGGAGACGCCGGATTTACAGTCCGGCCCAGCGCCCATCTGGCAACTCATCCCGATTTAGGGCCGATCACCACCGCTGCCTAGGCGCTTCCCTGCGCCGTAGCGCCAGGATGCAAACCGCCCGGTTGCGTAGACGCCAGCCCCAATCGCCTCACGGCGAGCGGAGGGGGATTCGGCGCGGTGGTTGATCGGTAAAACGACGAAGCCCCGGCGGATGCCAGGGCTTCGGATGTAGTGTTGGGTCTCGGAAGTGGGGACTTCGCGAATGTGCCCAGTTTCTAGGCCGCATTGTCTAGACGCAATACCCTGCAGAGCGATCGCACGGCATCGAGGCTCATGTGCTTCCAGCGTGTCTCGCTCAGTCCGTGGTGCCGCAGCACCACCGCCGTGGCCTCGGCCATGGCGCGCTTGTGGTCAGGATTCGACAGGTTCATGCGGAACCACTCCCCTTGCGTGTGATAAGCCTGCAGGTTGCTGTGGAACAGCGCTTCTGCCTGCCGGGCACCGCGTGGCAGTTCCAGATACGCCACGTCGGTGATGGGCATTGGGCATCCGGTCTGAACCGCGCTCACCCGGGCGGCAAGATCAGCCGTCACGCCAATCTTGCAGAAGCTGTCTCCGCAGCATGCGTCGGCGATCATCATGTAAACGACCATCTTCATGCTGCCATCTCCTTTGAAAGCTGACCCATTACGAATGCCTTTCCGATTGCGAGGTAGTCATAGTAGGTAGGACGTTTGATATCAATCCCCACGCGTCTCAGGTTCTGCAGCTTCAGCTCCAGGGGAGCGCTCTTCAGGAAGTACTCGCAGCGAAGGGTTCGGGCCGGGCGGACGTAGCCGAACGCCTCCATGGCCAGCACGGCCGACTGAACTTCGTCGCCAGGCGTGTTGATCAGAATTCCGCGGTATCCGCCGCCGCCCGGCACGAATCCCTGATGCTCGATCAGCGACTGCAGGACGTTCCGGCTGGCAAAGCCGATGTCCTCATAGCGGCCGCCGCCGTATTCCTCCGCCCACTGGACCAGGCGAGCTTCGAGCTGCTTCTTATCCATGGATCACCTCAGCGCGCATCGCGCATGCCCTCCAGTACGGCGTCATCGAATCGGAACACCAGCGGCTTTCTGTCGGTGTCGCAGGTACCGGCCCGCTCCGGCCAGCCCTTGCAGTGGAAGCCAGCTGCGCCGGCGGCGCGGAACTGGCAGACCGAGCAGCGGCCGTGCTTCTGCAGGTAGGACCGGTAGCGCTTCTGCATGCGCAGCTCGGCGCCGGTCATGCGGCCGCCTGGCCCATGGCCAGCTGATGCTCGGCCCACAGGGCGATCAGCAGCGCGTCGGCGCGGCCGTTGTCCTTCTTTCGCTGCAGCTGGCACGCGGCGGCCGGGAACCGCTGGATCGCCAGCAGCCGCGCGGCGTCCTTGTCCTGGCCAATCAAGCCGAAGCGGCGCTTCCACACCGCCGGAATGGCGCGCAGGTACGGCACACCCATCACCTGCAGCACCGCGCGGGCCTGGCCGTAGCTGTCGCCGAAGCGGAATGCGCTGGTGCCCCCATCACCTGGCCGTGCACCGACCTTCTCTAAGGCTGCCTGCAGCTCGGCGCCGGGATGGGCCTCCCGCTGGGCGCGGATGAAGGTTGCCACCGCGCGGGCGTCGACCTCCTTCCAGCCGTCCACCTCGCGGGTGGGCATGTCCAGAATTGGGCCGGGCGTGCCGTCGATCAGGGTGGCTACCGCGCCGGAAAGGCCAGGGTCAATGCCAAAGGTCAGGCGGCGGGTCGCCATGAGGTCTTCTCCAGGTGCTGTTCGATCAGGGTGTTCTGCAGGTCCAGCAGGTAATCATCGGTGCCGATCTCCTGTCGGAACCGGCGCGGTTCGCGGGCGTAGCTGGGGCCATACCGATCAGCGCATGCAGAGTGGCTGAGGCCGCCCATGGGCTCACCGACGTGGTGCCAGGGGCACAGCCCGATAGTGGAGTCGTGGCCGCGCCGTTTCTGCCCATGCTTGCCGCCAACCAGCAGATGGTGCACTTGGCAGGGCATGAATCCGTGGCCGAGGGCGTCGCAGACGATGCAGCCGATCTCGATGATGGCATCCATTCGCCGCTGCTGGGCGATGGTCGGATTGCAAGTGGAGCGGCAATTCCTCATTCTCCGAAGCTCCTACCAAAGACGGGATTTGCCAATGCCAATGCATGCAGATTACGAAGGACTGCTGGCCGCACTACTTGCCGTTGCAAACAAGCAGCTTCCAACTGGGCGCCCTTCGATCGAAGATCTGGTGGCCAAAGGTCTTGCGACAAACCCACCGCCCTCATTGACTCGCGACGGCGCGCGAGAGCTTGTGGAGTTGCTGCAGGCCAAGTTCGACTTGGATGAGGAACCAGAGGCTGATCCCAACGCGCAGCAATCCGAGGACCTTGGTTCAAAGCCATCGCCCCCTTAGTAGCCTGCACTGGCCTTCTCGCCCAAAACGGCGCATGTGCTCGCAGCTTACGCATCAGGCTGCCCCCGCCAGTCTCTGGCGGCCGTTAACCATCCGCCAGTAGTCCGCGCGCACGTCGTCCAGCATGACGTGCGCGTAGTGGTCACCGATCCAGGCGGTGATGCCCTTGAAGAAGGCAGCGAAGTCCTCCTCCTCCATCGAATCGAAGGCCAGGGACTGGGCCACCTTCACCGGGATGGTGCGGATCTCCGGCAGCACGCCCGACAGCACTTTGCGCGCGCCGGCGCCCAGGACCGTCTCGGCGGCATCCAGCAGCGCCTGCACCACCGGGCTGGCGTCCATCTCCACCATCTCGCAGCAGATGCCCGACTCCAGCTGCACCTGCTTCAGCGCGGCATGCGCGTCCAGGTCGCGGAATGCCTCGACGTTGTCCACCAGCAGGTGGCCGATGACGTGGGCCAGCCGATGGAATGCGGCATTGCGCGACGCCTTGATCTCCAGCCGGTACTCATGGCCGACGCGGTAGCCGCGGTCCTTGGCCAGCCTGCGATCGATGTCGTTGCTCGGGGCGAACGCACCAATCTCTTCGCCGGTTGCCGGATCGACCAGGCGCAGGCAGAGGGCGTAGATGGGCCGGCTGGCCCGCTTCGCGCGGATCTTCCGCGCAGCTGCTGTCATTGCTGTCATTGCTGTCATGCGTCGTCCCCTGCGGCAAGGTCGCGGCGGCTGCGACGGCGGCGGCCCGAAGCCGGCACG
Organism: Stenotrophomonas sp. YJH_SMC_57; assembly: GCF_059369755.1. Taxonomy (NCBI): domain Bacteria; kingdom Pseudomonadati; phylum Pseudomonadota; class Gammaproteobacteria; order Lysobacterales; family Lysobacteraceae; genus Stenotrophomonas; species Stenotrophomonas sp. YJH_SMC_57. The sequence continues at coordinate 34,146 of NZ_JCAFSZ010000007.1, read as the reverse complement.
TCGAAGTCATCATCGCCGCCGCCGACGGCCGAGGTTCCCTTCAGGCTGTAGTTCGGCCGCGGGCCGGTGTAGTCATCGAAGGCACTGCACTGCAGCCGGTGCTGCAGGTAGCAGGTGCCGGTCTCGCCCTGGCGGTTCTTCGCCACTATCACCTCGGAGATCCCCGGCGCGCCGCAGGCGTCCTTGCTGTAGTAGTCGTCCCGGTAGAGGAACGCGATCACGTCTGCGTCCTGTTCGATGGCGCCGGACTCGCGCAGGTCGGCCATGCCAGGGCGCTTGTCCGTGCGAGCTTCCAAGCCTCGGTTCAGCTGGGACAGTGCGATCACTGGGCACTTCAGATCCTTGGCAAGCCCCTTCAGCTTCCGGGAGATGTATGAAACCTCAGCCGTTCGATTCTCCGCCTTTGCTGGGCCGGTCAGCAGCTGCAGGTAATCCACCACGATCAGGCCCAGCCCACCGGCCACCTTGGCGTGCATGCGGGACGCCCGAGCGGCAAGCGCGTCAACGGACAGAGCGCCGCAGTCATCGATCGCCAGCGGCAGTGTGTGCAGATAGTTCCGAGCCTGCGACAGCCGGGCCCATTCGTCGTCGGTCAGCACGCCCTTCGCGCGCATGCGGCTCAGGTCGACGCCGGCATGCGCTGCCATCAGACGCATGCTCCACTGGGAAGCGGACATCTCGAGGCTGAAAGCCGCGACGTTTGTGCCACCGGCAGCTGCATCCTCAGCCCAGTTCAGGGCATGGGCGGTCTTGCCCATGGACGGACGAGCGGCCAGCACCATCAGGTCAGTCGGCTCCAGATACGGGATCTTCCGACGCACGCTGCTCCACTTCGGCACCAAGCCCGGCGTGCCCTCCCCGTGGTACCGGGCCTCCATTTCGTCCCAGGCCTTCTGCACGCCGCTGCGCACCAGCACCAGGCCACCGTTGCCGCTGGACTTCACGGTAAGGCTGGCCAGCTTCGTCGCTGAGGCGGACACGACCTCCTCCGCCTCGTCGTCGCTGGCGCCGTAGGCACTGTCGGCGATGTCGGTGGTGGTCTCGATTAGCTGCCGCAGTAGCGCCTTGTTGCGAACGATCTCGGCGTAGGCGCGGACGTTGGCCGCCGAGGGTGTGCTGCCGGCGAGGTCGTAGACGGTGGCCACCAGCTCCTGCGCGCCGATCTCAACGTTGGCCGTGATCCAGTCGCCCACGGTCACCCCGTCCACTTCGCGCTTCAGGTCGGCCACGCCACAGATGCCTTGGTAGATCAGCTGGTGCTCGCGGCGGTAGAAGTCCTCCGGCGCCAGCTGGTCGCGAACCTGCGGCAGCGACTCGCCTACCAGCAGCAGCGCGCCGAGGACCGCCTGCTCTGCCGGTACCGAATGGGGCGGCACGCGCAGCTGTGCGACGTTGTCGAGGTAGTCGGGGACGGCGTTCACGCGGCCCGCTCCTGCAGGGCCAACTGGTCCTGCCGCTCACGTTCGCGCTCGGCATCCCGCTCCCGCTTCACCTGCACGCCAGCCGTCGTCAGCTCGCAGCCGCCACCGTTCGGGCACCACCACAGCTTGAACCAGTTCCGGCGCACGGCATCGCGGAAGTGGGCACGCCAGTCCTTCTGCTGCTTGCCGCTGTCCCGGTGTTTGATGGCGAACTCGCGCCAGGCCAGCGCCACGAACTCGCGCGGGATGCCGGCGTCCTCGGCGAAGTCGAAGATCGGGTCATCGGTGTGGATAGGGCGCTCACCGGCAGCCCGACAGGTCTCGATGAAGGCGTTGAAGGTGACCTTCTCCCGCTTGGGCCGGCCAGCCTTGCCCTGGCCAGATTTGCCACCGTCTGCCCCACCGGCGGCAGCCGGGGGGGTATGGGGGGGCTTTTCTCCTTTTCCCTTCCCTTCCTCTCCACTCCCCTCCACTCCGGGGGGGGAGGACTCGTCGAGCCCTCGACGATCATCGATCGAGAATGCCGGATGTTTGAACGTCGGACGGTCGATTTTCTGGTGCTTCTTCCACCCTGTGACGTGCAGATACTGCTTGTCACCGTTGGTATAGAAGGCGATCAGGGAATTCGACGACAGCTCGTCGAGCATTCCCTGAACATCCGTCGAGGAGATATCGTCACCGGGGAAAATTTCAGCCTTCACCGTCTTTGCGCTGGCGACGTGATTGCCGCCGTCGTCGCAGTAATTCCACAGGCCGATGAACAGCAGTCGAGCCATCGGCGAGCATTCCATGACCTGCTCGCTGGACCAGAACTCCGGTTTGATTGAGCGGATGCGGGCCATTACTTCTCTCCCAGAAGGTCAGGGGCCGCGCTTCCGGCCCGCCGCGCTTCAGCCCTGGCCTGTTCCTCGGCACACCGGCTGCGGTGCTCAGCGCGCTCGGCTTCGCTCATGGGATCGCTGCTGGCAATGACGTCAAGGCAGCACTGCAGCTGTCGCAGCGTGTCGGGCCGTGCTTTCATGGGATGTCCTCCGTTTCGGGTGGACACCCACCCTATGGCACGCCGGCGGCGACGACGCACGCCAACTGCCGCGTTGTGACCCGGGGTTACGCTCATGCCCCACCCCGCTCCGCCGCCGCCTCGGCGTGCTGGCTGACTTGCACCAGCGCGGCCATGACCTGCTGACAGGCGCGCGTGATCGCGTCAGCCTCGTTCGGCGTGATGCGGTTGTCGGCCATTACCTCGGAAATGAGTTCGGCCAGATCGCCTTTTGCTGCTGCAGCTGCCAGCAGCGCCGTGATGAGGCTGCCGGATTCGGGAGCATCCACGCGCTGCGCGATAAAACCGTGCTCTGCGCACAGCGCATGCAGGATCCGGTAATCACCGGTGCGGGCCATCAATGCATCCGCCTCCTGCAGGCTCAGCAGGTTGCGGTCGGTGTTCGGGTTGACCTTGCCGCGCAGGGTCGCGGCTGACATGCCCATCCTGGGCGCCAGGGCCTCACTGCCGCCTGGGTACTGGTGGACGGTGTCGTAGGCGGCATCAGTGACATTCATGGGCGGGTTACTCGACTGGAGACGGGGCGGCGACGGCGGCGCACGATGACGCCATGGACAACGTCACATCAGGGATGAAGGGAGTCGCCCTCCTTGCGGTAGGCTGCGGCTACCACACGCACAGCCAATGCCCGCAAGGAGGGCGACACATGGACGAACGGACGAAGCTGCAGATGGAGATCCTTGGCCGCCTGGAGGATGCCGGCCGGAAGCTGTTCAAACGGGAACTGCTTGACTTGGCCGATGAGCAGCGCCTCACACGCGAGGTGCTGTACCTGAAGGGTCATGGACTTGTCGAGGCATCGGTAATGCAACTCGATGGTGCTCAGTGCTTCGCTGCAGTGACGATCACGTCGAGGGGAAGCGACGTCGTCAGAAAGGAAATGAATCCGATTGGTGCAGACCTCAGGGTCGTCACGATCAAGATTCATGAGGACACGATCCGTGCCCTGTTGATAGATCGCGTCCGGGAGTCGGATGCCGATGACACCGTCAAGGGAAAGCTGATTGATCAACTCAAGTCCCTTCCCGCAGAAGCTGCATCGAAACTTGCAGAACGGGCTCTGGATCAAGCTCTCCGCTACATGCCGAACGCAATTCAGTGGCTTCAAACAGCGCCATGGAGCTGATCACAGTTCTGCGGGAGAAGCGCACCCAGCCAATCGTTGATGGCTTGCCATCTCCAGGTGTAGCGGCGATGGGTGCCCAGAACTCGTTCGTCCACGCCGCTTCACTGTCGAATGGCACGCGAATGACCAATGCATCACCGGCGCGGGAGTGCAGTTCGAAAGAAGCACCTGGTTGGAGCGCGGACAGCTGTGCCGCTTCGACCTGTGCCGTTCGGCTTGCTGCAGCTTTTCTGTCAGCGGACATGCGGGCCAGCTCGGCACCGCTAACGCTGAGCATGTCCAACGTTGTGGGATCGATGGTTTCCGACCCTGGCAATTGCTTGCCGCAACCGCTCTCAGCCCTACCCGGCTTTAGCAGCCAATCCCGCAGCCACAGCCTGGGATTCCAGTGGTCAGGCAGCATGGGGCGCCTCCTGCTGGTCGTCGTTGGCGGCCGGGGGGCCGAAGACGTCCGGGCGCAGCAGATGGCGGGATACCCCCGTCGCTGCCTCAATGGCGAGGACGTGGCGAGGCGGAACGGGCCGGTTGCCGCTGACCCACTGATTGACGGCCTGCGGAGTAACGCCCAGCAGGCGCGCGACACCGGCCTGACCGGCTCCCAACTTCTCAACGGCGGTGGCGATTGCGTTCATGCCGCCATCTTAAGCATCGCTTTAGTTCGTGGTCAAGCGATGCTTTCTTACATAGGCGAGCTGGCAGTTGGACAATCAAGCGATGCTTGACAACTCTGCCATGGCGGCCGCCATCCGAACGGCCATAGAAGAATCCAAGTTGACCCAGAAGGGCGTCGCTGACGCTTTTGGCGTTACCGAACAGGCCGTTTCCGGCTGGTTGCGCACTGGCAAGGTCGACAAGCGAAAGCTGCCTCGCCTAGCCCAGCTCACCGGCAAACCGCTATCTCACTTCGGGATGGGTGGCGTCGATGAAACGATCTCGGCTTCTGCGACCCCATCGGACTATGTTCGCGTTCAGCAACTGGACGCGGAGGCAGGCATGGGCGGGGAAACGATCAATGACGACTACCCGGAAGTGATCCGGGCGATGGACTTTGAGCCGGCCTACATCCGATCGATCGTCGGTTTCGTGCCTGCGCCTGGTCGCCTGGTGCTGGTAACCGGCCGCGGTGATTCGATGATTCCCGTGATCCAGCCGGGCGAAAGCCTCATGGTCGATACCGGGATCTCGCACTTCGATGGTGATGGAATCTACTTGATCAACAACGGCAACGGACAACAGATCAAAGGCCTGCAGGATCGCGGCGATGCCATCTACGTGGTCAGCGCCAACGCCGCGCTCTACCCTGCTTTCCCGCTACCCAAGTCAACGGTCATCGGCGGCAAGGTCTACCTCAGAAACCGCATCGATCGACTGAACTGACCATGCACCGCCAGCATAAGGACGTGCCATGAGAACCCTTGGTTTTATCGCCACCGCCATCGGTCTGGTTATGCTGCTCATCTCCTGCAACATGGATGTCAGCGTGGCAACGGAGCTAGGCTCCAGGGTGAACAACATCGGTCTGATGCAGCAACAGTCCATGCTGGTAAACGTCAGCCTGGGCCTGATGCTAATCGGGGTGATCATGTGGATCGCGGGTCGCAAGAAGCTGGAGAGCCCTGCCGAGGTGCCTGACGAGATCCGGAGCTACAGTGCTGAAGAGATGAAGGATCTCGACGTGCTTCTTGCCGACAAAGGCTGGACCGGGATTTCGCTGAGCGCGAGCGATCCTAAGGTTGTGCACTCGGTAGCAGCGGAATCTTCAGCCGCGCACGCGGGCATCCTCCCGGGCGACCGGATCATCCAGGTTGACGGTCAGTTCTCCAGCAACGACCTGCGAGCCAACGTTATGCAGCTGGCCGGCGAACCAGGCTCGGTGGCCGTGCTCAAGCTCCGCCGCGGTGATGCTGCGGTCACAGCAGAGGTAGTCCGCGAGGCAAGTGGCGGCTGAAAATCAGCCCGGGCTGACCTCCCCGCCCTCCTGCAGCGCTCAACTTTCCAGCGACATCTACAGAGGCCCTGAGGGGCCTCTTTGCATTTCTACGGCCAACCACTAAAGCATCGCTTGACTACGATATAAAGCGGTGCTTTACTTGGTCCGTCACCCAGCAAGCCGTGCTGGACCGCCGGAGCCCGAGATGGACCACACCGCCCTCAATTCAGCGTCCCACCGCGCCCAGGCAGCCTGGGACAACCGCGCAGACCCGCGCATTGCCGACGAGGCGGCCATCGACAGCACGGCACTGGAAGCCCTGCGGGCCGCTCCGAACATGCTGGAGCAGACCTTCGGCTTCCAGTCGCCGGCCTTCTGGGCCAAGGCTGCCCGCCTTCTCGATTCCTGCCAGGACGCTGCCTTCGCGGCCCTGATCCGCGATGCCCGCGACGCCTACGTCAACGAGGAAGTCGAGGACACGGCCGACGACAAGGGCCTTTCCGCCAACGGTGCAATCGACCATCTGCTGGCGCAGGTGGCGGCATGAGCGCCACCACCGCGAGCTTCGCCGTTATCGAAGTACCAGGCTGCGGCATGCGCCTACGCGTCATGAAGGATCCAGCTGGTTGGAGCGTATCCGGCTGGCGCCGCACGAAGGGCGCGATGGCAATGGTCGTGTTCGCATCCACCGAATCCGCGCCGACCTTCAGCGACACCGCCGGCCAGCACCACGTCATCGCCGGCCGGGCCTACATCGCACTGCCACCCGAGAGCCGGACGAAGCTGCAAGCCTTCGTCACAGCGACGGAGGGTGCATCCGCCCAAGGCGGTGTCGCATGAGCGCCAGCTTCGATCCCTTCGCCTATCTGTTCGGCTCCCTGCTGTCCGGGCGCCCCGAACCGACCACCAACGCGGGCCGCTACCTGCAGCAGCTAGACACCGGCGACGCGCGTTTCACCCGCAGCGGCGAGGACGTCAGCGAAGAACTGCTGGCCGGCCTGCGCCGCATCCAGATCACGACCGCAAAGGAGTCGCCATGAACACCAACGTTCGCCAGATCCGCGAGTTCCAGGCCGTGCGCGATGCGATCGCTTGCACCGGCCTCAGCCCGGCGCCGCTGTTCCAGCGCCTCAACGCCGAGCAGCGCCGGGGCTATCGCGGCCTGTCCGTGGTCGACAACGCGCTGCGCTTGCGCCGCCAGTTCCGCGACGAGTTCAGCAACCAGCCCGACCCGGAGGCCGCATGAGCTTCGAACAGGCCATCCGGAAGGAGACGGTGCGCATGTCGCTGGAGTTCATTGCCTACGGCGCGCTGATCGGCTTCATCGTCGGCGCGGCTGCTGTGCTGATCTTCCAGGGCATGTTGCAGGCGGTCATGTCGTGAACCGCCGCCTGACCTACATCCTCGCGCCGCTGGCCATGTGGGCGCTGATCTGCGGCTTCGCAGCGGCCGGCGCCCTGCTCGCGGTCGTGCACGGCAACTACCTGTCGCTGCTGATGGCCCGCGCGGTGCTGGCCGGCGCTGCCTATCAGACCGCCCTGGAGTGGTTCCGCGCCGAGAAGGCGCTGGCCGAGCGCCGCAGCAGTATCCAGTCCCTGACCTCCGCCATGCCGGTACCGGCGGAAGACCTGCAGTAACCCACTGCCGGCCCGGCCGGCTCAACCGACGAGGTCCACATGTTCCACCTGACGAACAACCCGGCGGCCGTCTCCAACGTGAACCTGCGCATCGAGAAGCACGGCGATGAGCGGCACCTGGCGGTCGACCTTTCCATCACCACCAGCACCAGCAACCTGGTGCTGGACCACTTCGACAAGGAACTGCGAAAGGCGTTGTTCCGCAAGCCGGGCAAGGGTGAGCAGCAGTCGCTGCCGACCATCGGCGACCACCTGACCGAGATCAAGATCCCGAGCCTGGAGCCCATCAAGGTGGGCCATGAATTCAAGGGCTTCGAACTGCAGATCGACGGTGAGCTGGACAGCACCCAGCCGATCTTCCTGGTGGACGTGAAGCTCAAAAAGTTCGTCATCGCCCCGAAGGAAGGCGGCAGCGTGGAGCTGTCGTTCAAGGCCTCCGCCAGCGTCACTCCCGACGAAGTTGCCGAACTGACCGAAGCGCTGATCCGCGAAAACGTCGTCCTGACTCTTCAGCCCGGCCAGGCCAACGAATCCACGCAGCAGGAAGACCTCGCTGCCTGATCCCCCTGCCCTGCGCTGCCCCCCTGTGGCGCATGGCTGACAGCCCGGAAAGACGGGCAACCCTCTACCCGCCCTGGAGCACAACATGACCAGCACCACCCCGGCCACCGGCCGCATCCAGCTGTTCGACGTCGACAGCTCGCAGATCCACAGCATCGGCCACGACGCCGCCACCAACACCCTCGCTATCCGGTTCACCAAGGGCTATGGCGACAAGCGCGGCCCCGGCTCGCTGTACCACTACGCCAACTTCAGCGCCGAGGAGTTCCAGGCGTTCAAGGACGCCGACTCCCTCGGCAAGCACTTCGGCGAGTACATCAAGAAATTCCCTGAGAAGTACCCGTATCACAAGGTCGCCGAGCAGCAGCAGGCGGCCTGACGCGAAACCGGGGGCTACAGCGGCAGCGCCGCCTCACACCTCGCCGGACAGCGTAACCGGCCGCCTGGAAGCCCTGGCAACACCGTCGGGCGTGAAAGCACAGAAGGGAATCGATGTCGGCATGCGGGCATCGAGGCAACACGGCGGTGAGAGCCCCGCGCCGGAGACGTAACCGGCACCCCTATTCCTTCATAGCCGGCCATGCCGGCCGGAGATCCATAGACATGAACGTTCCCGCCGCCCAGCAGCAGTCGCAGACCGCGCTTGCCGCACAGCCTCGCCAGCAGTTCGACCTGAGCCCGCAGACCTTCGAGCAGGCGATTCAGTTCTGCGACTACCTCGCCGAAAGCGACCTGGTCCCGAAGGACTTCAAGGGCAAGCCGGCCAACTGCCTCATCGCCATTCAGTGGGGCGCCGAGCTGGGCCTGAAGCCGCTGCAGGCGCTGCAGAACCTGGCCATCATCAACGGCCGGCCCGCGCTGTGGGGCGACGCAGTCATCGCCCTGGTGCGCAGCTCCCCGCTGTGTGAGTACATCACCGAGGCAGACGACGGCGGCACCGCCGTGTGTCGCGTGAAGCGCCGCGGCGAGTCCGAGGAGGTGCGCACCTTCAGTATGGACGACGCCAAGGTGGCCGGCCTGCTGGGCAAGAGCGGCCCGTGGACGCAGTACCCGAAGCGCATGCGCCAGATGCGCGCCCGCGCATTCGCCCTTCGCGACGTGTTCCCCGATGTCCTGCGCGGCATGCCCATCGCCGAGGAAATCATGGACATCCCGCAGGCAGGCGCTGCCAGCGGCGAGTCGGCACGCGCCGCCATTGATGGCCAGGCTGACAAGCAGTTGCCGCTGTACTCCGAAGCCGACTTCGTCGCGAATCTGCCGAAGTGGTGGGACATCATCGCCAGCGGCAGGAAGTCGGCCGATGACCTGATCGCCACGCTGCAGACGAAGGCCCGCTTCACAGCGGACCAGCTGAAGGAGATTCGCAACCCGCCCAAGGACGAGGCCGAGGGCGAAGGCGAGCCGCAGAGCGGCGCTGCCGCCGCTGCCGGTGGCGTCACCCAGACCGCGGTGGAGGACTGAGCATGCGCACCGTGAACCTGATCCAGGGCACCCCGGAATGGCATGCGCACCGCGCGCAGCACCTTAACGCCAGCGACGCGCCGGCGATGCTCGGTGCCTCCACGAACCACTCCCGCACCGATCTGATCCGCGAGCTGGCTGCAGGCGTGCCGCGCGAGTTCAGCGACTTCGTGCAGGAGCGCGTCATCGATCCGGGCCATGAGTTTGAGGCGCAGGCCCGTGCCATTGCCGAGCAGCTGGTCGGCGAGGATCTCTACCCGGTCACTGGCGTGGCCGGCAAGTACTCGGCCAGTTTTGACGGTCTGACGCTGCTGGAGGACATCGCCTGGGAGCACAAGCGCCTGAACCAGACGCTGCGCGATGCCATGTTCGACGGCTGCACCGGCACCGACCTGCCGCTGATGTACCAGATCCAGATGGAGCACCAAGCGATGGTCTCCGAATGCGAGCGCGTGTTCTTCATGGCTTCCGAGTGGCGGCAGGCTTCCGGCGGCTGGGAACTGGTCGAGGAGCGGCACTGCTGGTACACGCCGAACCCGGAGCTGCGTGCGCGCATCGTCGCAGGCTGGGCGCAACTGGAGGCAGACGTTGCGGCTTTCTTGCCGGGCCCGGCCAGCGAGCCTGTGCCGGTCGGCCGCGCTCCAGAGACCCTGCCGGCGCTGAGCATCCAGGTCACCGGCATGGTCACCGCCTCCAACCTGGCCGAGTTCAAGGAGAACGCGCTGGCGGTGCTGGGCGCGATCAACCGGGAACTGCAGTCCGATGAGGACTTCGCCAATGCCGAGAAGACGGTTAGCTGGTGCAAGGGCGTCGAGGAGCGGATCGAGGCGACGAAACAGCAGGTGCTGGGCCAGACGGCAGACATCGATGCGGTGTTCCGCACGATGGACGACGTGGCCGCCGAAACGCGCAAGATCCGCCTGGAGCTGGACAAGCTTGTGGCGAAGCGGAAGGAGGAACGCCGTACCGAGATCGGGAACAACGCTCGGCGCGCGGTGATCGACCACATCCAAGGAATCAACGAAACGCTGGGCGCGCATGCCGTGCCGATGCCGACCACGCTGGTGGCTGATATCGCCGCCGCCATCAAGGGCAAGCGCTCGTTCTCGAGCATGCAGGATGCGGTCGACGCAGTGGCTACCAATGCCAAGATCACCGCCAGCCAAGCGGCCGACCGCATCCGCGCCAACATCGCCGTCCTGGCCGAGCAGCCGGGCTACGCCACCTTGTTCGCCGACCGCGTGCAGCTGTGCGCCAGCAAGGCGCCGGACGATCTGCGCAACCTGGTTGCTGCCCGGATCTCCGAACATCGGCAGGCGGAGCAGGAACGCCTGGACGCCGAGCGCGAGCGCATCCGCAAGGAGGAGGAGGCCCGCGCGCAGAAGGTAGCAGCCGACGCCGCGGAAGCCGTTGCAGCTGAGCAGGCCGCCCAGGCCGCGCAGACGGCAGCAGCCCAGCAGCAGCACGTGCCGGTGGCAGCCGCCCCGGCAGCGGCGCCGGTGCGCACGGCGCCGACGGCAGTGGCCAGCGCACCGGCACCGGCCGCCGCGCCGCGTGAGGTGGTCAAGATCAAGCTGGGCGACATCAACGCGCGCATCGCCCCGCTCTCGATCAGTGCCGATGGTCTGGCGCTGCTGGGCTTCAAGCCGATCAACGCCACCGGCGCGGCGAAGCTGTACGACCAGGCGCAGTTCCCGGCCATGTGCCGGGCCATGATCGACGGCCTGCAGGATGCGGCCAACAGCTACCCGATGGCCGCCTGATGGAACTTTGGCGCACCAGCGAACTGCGGGTTCTGCGCCAGATGGAGGGCCGCGACGCGATGACCGTCGCGGCTGCCCTCGGGCGCTCGCCCCGCGCGGTCCAGGACATGGCCCGCTGCCAAGGGATGCCGGTACCGCGCCAGCCTCACGGCCGGTATTGGCCGGTCACCACCAAACGCCGCGCCCGGCAGCTCCGGGCCAGCGGCAACACCGTCAACCAGATCAGCGCCGCGCTGGGTGTCCCTTTCGGGACCGTGCGCCGCTGGGTCTACGAAGGAGCAGCAGCATGACCAGCATCCACGTGAAGCCCGTCTTCAGCGGCGCCACCGATCGCGAGAAGGAGCAGGACCGGCAGAAGCTGGCCAGCGACTTCGCAGGGTTCGAGGCCGCCGGCGGCAAGGTCCAGGTCTTGGGCACCAGCGGCATCGACAAGAGGACGATCAGCCGCCGGCAGGTGGTCGAAGGTGGCCACGGTCGCCGCGGCGGGAAGAAGGGCTCGCAGGCATGAGCCGCCACATTGCCCGCCGCGCGCCGAAGGAAACGCTCGGCTTCGCCTGGGGTCGGTTCCCGACCATGGATGGCAGCGCCGTCACCTGGCGCCTGTACCGCCGCGACCACCGCCGTGCGCTGCACATGCACGCGGAGACCTTCTTTGCCCATGAAGACCGTGCGGTGATCGCCGGCCGCCTGCGCCGCGCGCGCCGCTACCTGCGCGACAAGGTGGACGACATCGACCTGGTGGCGATGGGGGCAGCTGCGTGAACCAAGGTTTACTTGGAAGGGATTACCCAGTTCTCGAAATCGTGACTGGGCAGGTTCACGTAGTTTGCAAATGCTTTCGCCAACTCGATGCTTTCCTTCGAGAACTTTTCCAGAAACTCCCGAAAGATCTCAAGGTCGCGCTCGTTTCCGGTGTAGCGGACGCTCTTCGACTTATACCTGGTATCCAGAACCCGGACTTCAAAGCCTTTGAGCATGTTCGACGCAATGTTGTTCATCGTAATTCCAAGACCAATGACCATCGCCAAGCGCTCCCCCAGCTTATCGGGGAGCAAATGAATTCGGTCCTGCACCTGTTGTGCACCCGGCAGAAACGAAGTGCTCGACTCTGTCACTGCTTCGAACACGGTTTCCATGTCCAAACCCCGAAGCTCTCCTTCCAGATCGTAGGCCTTCGTTCGTGTTGCCATCTTGTGATTTACAAAGATTCTGCAGGGCAGATCCGCGACTTCATGCAGAACCAGCTGGCCAACGATGCGGGCATTGGACGCATCAGTTTCAACAGCAACGTCGAGTTGCCTTTGAGCGATGAGCGCCGCTTGCTGAGCAATCTCCGCAGCCTGCTTGGACGTACGGTTTGCCGCTTTAGCCACCGCAATCGTTGCCACTGCTGCGCCAAGCCCCACCACAACTGCGGCCCAGTCGGCCCAGTTACCTACATCCGACGCAAGCGGACAAAACTCAATCGCCATAAATCCTCCCTGATGTTGGAGCCAATTCTGCCATGACCTACATCCACCCGAACGACCGGGTCTACGCGCTGGAGCGCGCTCTGGCCGCCGCCGTCGCCCAGGGCGAAGACCGCAAGGTGCAGGACGACCTGCGAGAGATTCTGGCCGAAGCCCGGCGCGAGGCCCGGGGGTGAGCGGCCTGGCGCTGGTGCCGGCGCCCGAGGACCCGGGAATCCCGGCCCGCATGCGGCAGCCGACGAAGGACGCCTATCGCCAGTGGCTGACTCAGGCCAACGAGCGCATCGAGCAGCTGCAGGCCGAGGTGGCCGAGCTGCGCGCCGGCGGCAGCACCAGCGCCACGCGGCCGGGCTTGGTTACCGACCTGGTCACCGCTGCAACTGCCCTTGGGCACCACGAAACGCTGCGCAGCAGCAGCGACGAAACCATCGACTACTGGCGCACGCGCGTTGAGCAGCTACGCGCCGAACTCACAGGAGAACACCATGGCTGACGGCTCCCGCGCCCCAGAGATCCACGTAGCACGCAAGACCCGCCCGATGCTGGTGGCCGACCTGTTCTGCGGCGCCGGCGGCTTGTCCAACGGCACCGCACGCGCCATGCGCCAGTTGGGCCTGCCGGTCCAGATGATCGGCGTGAACCACTGGCCGGTCGCCATCGAAACCAACCGTCGCAATCACAAGGAACACGCCGACCGCATCCACTGCGCGGACCTGGAATCTGCGCTGCCGCTGACCATCGTTCCCGAGGGCAGGTTGGACCTGCTCACCGCGGCACCGTCCTGCGTGTTCCACAGCCGCGCACGCGGCGGCCGGCCGGTGCACGACCAGCAGCGCATGGACCCGTGGCACGTCGTGCGCTGGTGCACCGAGCTGCGCGTCGCCCGCGTGCTGGTGGAGAACGTGCCGGAGTTCATGGACTGGGGCCCGTGCAGTCTGGTCACTGGCCGGCCGATCAAATCGCGCCGCGGCGAGTACTTCCGCGCGTGGGTTGCCGCGCTGGAGGCCGTGGGCTACAAGGTGGATTGGAAGGTCGTCTGCTGCGCCGACTTCGGCGACGCCACGACCCGCCGACGGTTCTTCCTGATCGGCCGCAGCGACGGAAAACGGTTGTCCTGGCCCGAGCCCACTCACGACCGCGTGGGCGGTACCGACCTGCTGGGCAGCCGGCCACGCTGGCGCGGTGCGCGCGAGGTCATCGACTGGACGATGACCGGCAAGAGCATCTTCACCCGCACGAAGCCGTTGAAGCCAAACACCCTGCGGCGGATCCTCGCCGGTGCAGTGAAGTACAGCTGGCCCCGGCCTTACATCGATGCCGTGCAGGCCCTGCTCGACGGCCAAGCCCCGCGATTGGTGTTCAGCCGCGCCGAAGCTGTGGCTCTGGACCTGGTCAGCGCGGATCCTGTGCTGGTCCACCTGCGCGGGACTAGCGAGCAGCACCTCCAGTCCACGGCAAAGTCTCCCGATGAACCGCTGCCCACGCTCACCGCCGGCGGCGGCCACGTCGGGCTGGTGCTGGCCACCAGCAGCCGCGGCGCAGCGCGCGACCTGGACCAGCCGCTGCCCACCATCACCACCGGCGGCGCGGGCGCCGAGCGCCCCGGCTGTGCACGGCCACAGCTGGTGGAACCGCTGGTGATGGCCACTGCCAGCGGAGGGACCGCGCGTAGCGTCGATAACCCGGTCCCCACGATCACGACGGGCGGCAATGGCGCGCGGCCGCACCTGATCGAGCCCATCATCGTTCCGACCTCGAACACCAGCAGCGCCGGCGTGCCGCGCTCTGCCGCTGAGCCGATCCGGACCGTAACCACCGCCAAGGGCGGCGACCAGGCGCTGGCTGTGCCGCTGGTGGCGCAGTACTACGGCGCCACGGTCACCGCGCAGTCCGTGGCTGAGCCGGTGCCGTCGGTCACCACCAAGGCACGCTTCGGCCTGGCCGAACCGGTGGTGATGCGCGGCAATGTGGGCACTGGCCGAACCGGCGATATGCGCCCGGCCAGCGAGCCCATGCCCACCATCACGTGCTCCGAATCCCTGGCGCTGGCCGAACCGTTCACGATGCCGGTGACCCACCACGGTGGATATCAGGTGCGCGGTATGGATGAGCCCCTGCCGACGATCACCGGCGCCAACCGGGGCGAGTTGGGCCTGGCCGCAGCTGCAGCAGACGTCGCGGATGAGATCAGCATCGACATCAACTACCGGATGCTGCATTGGCGCGAGCTGTCTAGGGCCACGTCGTTTGACGACGAGGGCGAGGTGTACGACTTCGCCGGTAACGCCACCGAGATCACCAAGCAGCTCGGTAACGCAGTGCCCAACCGCACCGCGAAAGCGCTGGGGATGGCGCTGATGAGGGACGCGGCATGAGCGCCCGTCGCCAGCACGCCCACAACGGCATGGCCGCCGGCGGCCGTCCGATCCGCATTCCCCGGTCAATCGACAGCGTGCGCTCGCACCCGAAGCCGCAACTTGTTGAGGAGGCAGTGCATGCAGGACCTAGCAGCGTCCAAGATTGCTCAAAAAGAAAGGTCTTGGACTTCTTCTACCGCAGCATTCCTCATCTCCCGGACCGAATTAAACCATGAGCAGAACGTGGCGATCTAAGGTCGCTATCCCGAGTTCACTCCTCTTTCAAGGGGGTGAGCACAGTGGGAAACTTGAAAGCCGGGAACGCGGAGTCCAGTTCGGCAACGGCGTCATCAAAAAAGTGATAAGCGAGAGCCAAGGAAACCAAATACTGACGGACAGAATCTGTATTAAAAAGGCCCTCGTTATGTGTCACAACATAGCCCTTGATCGTCGTAAGCGACGCGTCAAGAGAGGCCATCGCAACGCGAACAGTATTGAGATCTCCCGAGCGAGGAATAGCCGGCAACGGGCTAGACGCTATGAAGCGACTCACTGCATCGAGGCTCTCTACAAAGTCGTCGAAACCATCGGGCTCTTTCAGAGCAGCTTGTATCACTTCGAGACCAGTGTGAATACTGCTCAGCACAGCAACACAGGAGAGTGCAGCGACCTCGCCATCAGCATTCTCCGCGTCCCTTCGAGCTCGGTGCTCCTTGCGATACTGGTGAAACGGCAGCAACACTGCAAAGAAAGTGACGATCGCTGCGACCCATCCCCCCATCGCAGAGACAGCAGCCCAGTCCAAGTTGCATTTATCGCTCCACTCGACGCATGGAACCAGATACTGAAATCCACTCAACTGCAATTCCCCCTGTTGGCCTATCTGCATTCTGCCATGGGCCCAAACCGCAAGATGCTCAAGATTGACTGACCTGCTCCAAGGCGCCGACGTGCCCGACTTCCGTGAGGTGGGCCACGTGTTGGCCAGCCTGTCGGGGGTAGAGCTCGGGAAGGCCAGCAAAGCCACCGTGCGCTCGAAGGAGGCGCGAGGCCTGGCCCTGATCGAACTCTCCCGTTGGGACCGGGCCGAAGCTGACCGGATCATGGCCCCCGTATCGAAACGCCGCTGCTGCGGCACCAACCTGGCCGCCGCCGGCGCGCCGAAGGAGGAAGCATGAACGAGAGCACCGCAGTCACCCCCAGCCGCCTCCTGCGTCGCGCCGAGGTTCTGGCCCGGGTCGGCATGGCCAAATCGACCCTGTATTTGCGCATTTCGGCCGGGAAGTTCCCGAAACCGGTCCACCTGGGCAGCTCCGTGCGCTGGGTCGAGTCGGAGATCGATTCCTGGATTCAGGATCAGATGGAGCGGCGCGACCAGACGGGCGAAACCGGGGGTATGGGTGGGGGTATCGCGGACGCTGCATAGAGCCGGACCATGACAGCACAAGGGCCTGCGCCCCAACTACGGTAGAGCCCACCTCCACCATCTGTATGGCCTGTCGAGGCCGCAAGAAGCCGGATCTTCCATCAACGGGGTTCCGGCTTTTTTGTGCCTGTTTTTCATGCAGGCAGTGTGGCTGCATGATCCGGATGACGCACCCTCTCCTTTACCACGGCATAGCCGATGCCAACGCATCGCCGTCCTTGCATGCCTGCATTCACCGCAGTGTCACACGCGAATGCCTGAATCGCTTGCATGGCGGTGGTTTCAAGGCACAAACCGACCGCCCGGTATCTTCCGCTTTGACAGGCCGGACGCTAGAGTGGCGCCACCGCGCAGGAGGATCGTATGGCTACCACGGGCTTGGGCTTCATCGGCCGCACGACCCTCATCATCACCGTGCTGCTCAGCTTGGGCGGTTGCGCGACGCTGCGCCAGTTCGGGCCGTCGGTGCAGGTCGCCTCGGTCACGCCCGGCCAGTACATCGCGCTCAAGCGCGGCGACATCCTCACCTCCGGCAAGCTCAGCGCGGCGACCACCGAGACCCTGCGCGTGGCCGGCCTCGATGAGGGCGTCTGTGCCAAGCCCGGCCTGCCCTGCATCGAGGCGATGGAAGGCAGCATCGTGGTGCGCGAGGAAGACAAGCGTTCGAGCCTGGCCGAACTGTGGCTGCAGTACGCGATGACCCTGCCCGCCCCCAAGCGCGAGTACTCCGCGTCGGGCCGCGCCAAGACCGCGATCACCGAACTGGACGCCGACTTCCAACCGCGCCTGGACGCGTGGATGCAGGTCGCACGCCAGGCCTATGCCTATCTGTTCTTCACCGAACGCACCGCCAACCAGCGGGGCTTCGAAGATCGCCAGACGCAGGTGCGCGACTACTACAACCTGGCCGTGCAGGAAGCCTCGGTGCAGTTGTACAACGCCTACGCGACCGGCCGCGTGCACAGTGAGGCCAGCCATTTCCAGCTGGGCCGCTGGACCTTCGTGCTGGCGCCTTCCACCGAGGCGTCGCCGCTGGACGCGCGCACGCCGACCGAGCTGGTGCCGGCCGCTTCGCTGTCATTCACCGGCACGCTGCGCAGCGTGCACCGCCGCGACGGCTTCGGCGCCGAGCTGGTGGCGGTGATGGATGATCCGGCAGGCACCACCGCCACTTCGGCACCGGCCACGCACGCCGCCACTGCGACCACGCAGAGCTGGAGCGAGATGCCTTCGCCGTCGATGACGGTGCTGCTGCGCTTCTCCGGAAAGAATCTATGGGAAGTGCTGCACGACGACGAGCCGGAACTGGAGATCCACGATCCCTACCAGGTCACCGAAGTCACCCTGCACGGGCAGGAGGTACCGCTGGCAGCGAACTTCACCGCCGGCTACGCGCTGTGGCTGGCGAGATCCAACTTCAGCCACCAGTCGCTGCGCTCGCTGTTCGGCGGCAAAGGCGGCATCGACACGCCGCACCTGTACATGATGCAGCCCTACGATCCGAACCGGCGCGTGCTGCTGATGATCCATGGCCTGGCCAGCAGCCCGGAAGCCTGGGTCAACGTTGCCAACGAGCTGATGCGCGACGACGAGATCCGCGAGGATTTCCAGATCTGGCAGTTCTACTACCCGACCAACATGCCCATCGCGATGAGCCACGATGCGATGCGCCACACGCTGGCCGACGTGCTCAGGCACTTCGACCCCAGCGGAAAGGCGCAGGCCTCGCATGACATGGTGCTGGTCGGACACAGCATGGGCGGGGTGATCGCGCGGCTGATGGTCTCTTCGTCCGGTGACCATCTGGTCGATACCCTGCTGGCCACTGCGCAGATGACACCGGCGCAGCGCGAACTGCTGCGCACCCGCGGCGCGCCGGTACTGACCTTCCTGCCGGAACCGGAAGTGTCGCGCGTGGTGTTCATCGCCACGCCGCACCGTGGCACCGACGTCGCCGGCACCCGCCTGGGTCGCTGGATCGGTCGCCTGGTGCGGCTGCCGCTGACCGTGCTGGAGGATGTCGCCACCATCGCCAACGATGGCCAGGTCGACCGCAACGATGGCAAGCACGGCTACCAGATGAACAGCATCCAGAACCTGGACAAGGACGACGCGTTCGTCCGCGCCGTGGCTGACCTGCCGATGGCGCCCAAGGTGCAGTACCACTCGATCATCGCCCGCGCCAAGGCCGACGGGCCGCTGGAAAAGACCGATGACGGGCTGGTGCCGTACTGGAGCTCGCACCTGCCCAACGCCGTGTCGGAGAAGGTGATCGTGTCCGGGCACAGCGTGCAGGAAGCCACGCCCGCGATCATCGAGCTGCGGCGGATCCTGCACGAGGACATGCAGCAGCACGGGGCGGCCGCCAGATAGCCTCGGGCGACTGAGGGAAATCCCTCATCGCGCGTGCGCATCGACGCTTCTATGCTGGCCTTACGTATCCCGCAGGAGGTCCGCATGAACACGCAAGAGCCCAGCCGCCAGCCCAGCCCCGATCCGGCCGAGCGCGATGCCTTCTTTCCGTCGCCGTACTCGCTGTCGCAGTTCACGTCGCCGAAGAGCAACCTGTCCGGTGCCGACTATCCGGATGCACGCCGCGATGGTCGCTGGAAGGTGCTGATGATCGCCGCCGACGAGCGCTACCTGCCCACCGCCAACGGCCATCTGTTCTCCACCGGCAACCATCCGGTGGAAACCCTGCTGCCGATGTATCACCTGCACAAGGCGGGCTTCGACATCGACGTGGCTACGCTGTCGGGCAACGCCGCCAAGTTCGAGTGGTGGGCCTTCCCGCACGACGACAAGGAGATCGGCGGGCTGTACGAACGCTATGAAGAGCGCTTCCGCCAGCCGCTGGCGCTGGACGATGTCGTGGCCGCACTGGATGCGGGTTCCGACTATGCGGCGGTGTTCATTCCCGGCGGCCACGGCGCGCTGATCGGGCTGCCGCAGAGCCGCGCGGTGAAGGCGGTGCTGCATTGGGCGATGGCCGAGCAACGCCACATCATCACCCTCTGCCATGGCCCTGCGGCATTGCTGGCCGCAGGCGTCGACGAAGCCGACGGCGGCTCGCTGTTCCGCGGCTACCGCATCTGCGCCTTCCCTGATGCGATGGACCGGCAGACGCCGGAGATCGGCTACATGCCGGGCCAGCTGCAATGGTTCTTCGGTGAGCGGCTGGCGCAGCAGGGGGTGCAGATCGTCAACGAGGGCATCGATGGCAGCGTGCTGCAGGATCGCCTGCTGCTGACCGGCGACAGCCCGCTGGCGGGCAACGCGCTCGGCAAGCTGGCTGCACGCACCCTGCTCGACGCACTGGCCGGGCACTGATCCGGATGACCGCGCTGGTGCAGGCGCTGCTCGAGCTGGAACGCGCCCGCTCGCTGGGTGCGGTGGGCGCGGTACTGCACGGCATCGCCGCACCCCTTGGCTACGACCGCGTTCTGGTGTTTGCCACCGGCACCGGGCTGGAACGGGGTACACAACGCGTGTACTGGATCGAAGGCGACTGGTTCGGCGATGGCAGCGATACGGACCTCGCCCGCTATCTGCACGCCTGCCCGGTCAATCGCCACGTGCTGGACAGCGACGCGCCGTTCTTCTGGAGCAAACGCCAGGGCGTTCGCGGCGAACGCTACCAGGTGGTGAAGCAGCCTCGCGGCGAAGGCCTGCATGGCCTGCAGGTGCCGGTATTCGGTACCACTGGGCTGGAGGGTGCAATCAGTTTCGCAGGCACCTCCATCAATGCATCCGCCAGCGCACGCCTGCAGCTGGAGGCTGCTGCAACCGCAGCATTCCGCGCCGCACGCCGTCTGGCTGAAGTTCCCGCAGAGCTTTCCGGAAGCCTGCTGAGCACGCGCGAGCGCGAGGTGCTGCGCTGGGTGGCTGCCGGGCGTCGCCAGGCGGAGATCGCCGCCACGCTCGGGCTTTCCGCGCGCACCGTGGAAAACCACCTGCGCCATGCACGCCAGCGCCTGGGTGTGGCGACTACCGCGCAGGCGGTACGCGCTGCAACTCGTCGCGGCGAGATCGAGGACTGATCGCAGCGAGGCACTTCCGGTGGTCGGGTATCGCGTGATACACACCCCGTGCGCATGTGCGCGATTGCAGAAGCAAGGATGATGCTTATGAAACTGCAACTGGCCGCGATGGCCGCGTTGGTGGTGGCCACTGCAACCCTGGCACCGGTGGCGGACGCCAACACAGGGGTCCCGAGAGAGAATGTTTCCTGTGTGCCGGTGAATGTGGACCGCAACCGCGTCCACCACCATTGCACGGAAACCTACACCGATGAATTCGGCAACGTCTACACAGCCGAGTATTGGATCGACGAGTACGGCAACCCCTACCTGCGCGACTGAGCCGGGGAAATGCGCCGGGTCGCCCAGCGGGCCGGCGCGCATGCAGCAACTCCCGCACGTCAGCGTGACGTGCCGCGGGACGTTGCACGACAACGCGCAGATGCGCGATTGCAGACACAAGGATGATGACCATGAAACTGCACCTGGCCTCGATGGCCGCACTGACCGTGGCGTTCGCCGGAATGACGTCGACCGGCAACGCCCTTGCCGGGGTAACCAGCCCGCCGGGCAGCGTGACGCGCTGCGAACCGTTTGAAGTGGAGCGCTATCGCATCCACCAGCATTGCATCGTGACCCTGCCCGATGCGGACGGCGACATCTTCCTCACCGAATACTGGATCGACGAGTACGGCAATCCGTATCTGATGTAATCCATTCTTGACAAGGAGCGTTTGCATGAAGCTGCAGAAGATTCTGTCAGTTGGATCGTGGGTGGCCCTGCTGGCGCTGGCTTCGCTGGCCCCCGTCGCCACCACGACAGCCGCCGAAGTCGTCGAGGTCCAGGAAGAATGCGTGCCCTTCCGCTTCGCAGGCAACGTGTACCACCAGCGCTGCACGTCGTACGTGGTCTACGACAACGGCACCCGCGAGGCAACCGGGCATTACAACCGTGACGAGAACGGGATGATCTACGATCCCTGATCGCCGCTGCACGATCCGCCGGGCGGGGCCTTCAGCGCCCGCCCGGCATTGCCAGCCGCCCATCCCGGCATACCGCTACCCCGCCTTCCGTGGCATGCTCCGTGAAACCGTTTTCATGGAATGGAGGGATTCCACGATGTTGCCGCGTTTCCACCGCCGGGCGCTGTGCGCGCTGCTGGCACTTGCTCTGCCTGCCTTCGCCTGGGCGGCCACGCCCGCGCCGCTGAAAGTGATGTCGTTCAATGTCCGCACCCCGGCCGATACCGAACCTGGCAAGCGCTGGCCGGACCGTCGCGATGCGATGGTCAAGGTCATCCTCGATGCGCATCCGGCGGTGATCGGCACCCAGGAACTGGTGAAGGAACAGGCCGATTACCTGTCCGAGCACCTGCCCGGCTACCGCTGGTTCGGCGAAGGCCGTCGTGGCGGCGGCGGCGACGAGCACATGGGCGTGTTCTACGACAGCAAGGTGCTGGCCATCGAGGCATCCGGCAACTTCTGGTTGTCCGATACACCGGACGTACCCGGCAGCATCACCTGGGGCAACCTGTATCCGCGCATGGTCACCTGGGCGCTGTTCCGGCGCCTGGAGGATGGTCGTCGCTTCTACTTCATGGATACCCACCTGCCCTACCGCGACGAGGACGAACCGCGCCGGGTGAAGGGTGCCGAGCTGATCGGCAAGCGCCTGGCCACCCTGCCGGCCGACCTGCCGGTGGTGCTGACCGGCGACTTCAACAGCGAACCCGGCGGCGATACCTACAAGGCGTTCACCCGCGTGCTGCAGGACACCCGCCCCCAGGTGAAAGCACCGCAAGGCCCGCGCCTGACCTTCCATGATTTCACCGGCAAGGCCACCGTGCAGCTGGACTGGGTGCTGGTGCGCGGCTTCCACGCACGCAGCTTCCTCACCGACGACCGCCGCATCGACGGCGTGCTGCCGTCGGATCATTTCCCGCTGGTGGTCGAGCTGGACTGGCCGAAGTCCTGAACCTGCACGGCAGCCGCGCTACGGTGGCGGCTGCCGTGACAACAGGCGGTACAGCGCCTGATGCTGGTCGCGTGCCTGGCAGATGCGGGCGCCGACGGCGAGAAACACGGCCACGCCGATCAGTCCCAGGCCAAGCAGCGGATCCGGCAGCCGTATGAATCCGATCGCTGCGGCCATCGCCGCCAGCACCATCAGCACCACCACTGCCACCGAAAGCCCTGCGCCGGGTGGCCCCGGATCTCCGAACAACATGCGCTGGGTATCCCGTTTGCCATCGGTCATCACCTGTCCTCCCAAGAGCCTGCCCCACTAGTTACACGGCGGACACGGCTTCCGGCAGAGTCAGAAACGTCATGACTGTGACAACGTCCACAGCCTGCATCGCGCTACCCGGCCCCGGTTGCCGAACTGCGGATTCAGCGGCGACGGCCAGCACCTGATCGCCGAAGACATCGGCCCCCTTCCCGGCTGTCGTTCACTGGCCCTGAACCAGGAAGGGGACGGACGCTACTGCCTCCGTCCCCTCGGGGTTACTGCAGCTGCGCCACGCTGGGCGCCTGCGGCGACTGTCCCCAGCCGCCCAGTGCCTTGTACACACCCACCACGCTGACATTCACCTCTGCCTCGGCCGCGGCCAATGCATCGTCGGCGGCCAGCTGCGTGCGCTGCGCGTCCAGCAGGGTCAGGAAGTCCTCCGAGCCCTCGCGATAGCGGATCTGCGCCAGCGATTCGGCACGCCGCGCCGCCTGCGCCTGTTCGACCACGATCGCCAGCCGCGCCTGCTGCTTGGAGTAGCGGGTCAGTGCGTTCTCGGTGTCTTCCAACGCCAGCAGCACCGCCTGCTCATACTGCGCGGCCACACCTTCGGCCTCGGCCTTGCTGGCACGCAGGCGTGCACGGACGGTGCCGAAATCGAACGCCGCCCAGCTCAGCGACGGGGTCAGCGACCAGGCCTTGTTGTTGCCGTTGACCAGACCGCTGGCATCGCCACCCAGGAAGCCGACGAAACCGGACAGCGACAGCCGCGGGAACAGATCGGCGGTGGCCACGCCGACGCGTGCGGTGGCAGCGGCCAGGCGACGTTCGGCCACGCGCACGTCGGCGCGCTGGCGCAGCAGTTCGCGGGTATCGCCCAGCGGTAATGCCTTGGCGAACGCCGGCACCTCGTGCGGTGCGAGCATCGCGGTGAGCACTTCCGGGCGCTGCCCCAGCAGCACCGCCAAGCGGTTGCGCGACTGTGTCTCGGCCACTTCCAGCAGCGGAATGTCAGCCTCGATCGCCTTCAGGCGGGCACGGCTGCTCTGCACGTCCAGTTCGCTGCCGGCACCGAGCTCCCAGCGCGCCTCGGTCAGCTTCTGCGTGTCGCGCAGATTGACCAGGGTGTGCTGGGCCACCGCAATGCGCTTCTGCGTACCGCGCAGCTCGAAGTAGTTGCGTGCTACCTCGGCGGCGATCAGCACCTGCGCGTCGGCGAGGTTGGCCTGCTCGGCATCGAGGTCGGCACGCGCGGCTTCTGCAGCGCGGCGCTTGCGGCCGAACAGATCCAGCTCCCAGCCGGCGTCGAAGCCGAGCTGGTAGCTTTCACTGAACACCCGCTGCCCACCCAGCTGCGGATCGGGTTGCTTGCGGCGGTCGTAGCTGCCGCCAGCAGTGATGTGCGGGGCCTGGTCGAAACGGCTTTCGACGAACACCGCGCGGGCCTGGCTGACGCGGGCGACGGCCACGCGCAGGTCGAGGTTGTCCGACAGTGCGCCATGCACCAGTTCTTCCAGCACCGGATCATCGAACTGCGCCCACCAGCTGGCCACCGGCGACGTGCTGGTGAACACCGGCTGCTGTGCGCCCTGCAGGACGACCGGCTCCTGCACCGGCGCCTTGTAGTTCGGGCCGACGCTGACACAGCCCGCCAGCACCAGGCTGGAGACGGCCATCGCCAACGTGCGGATCACCATGGCAGCACCTCGCCCAGGTAGGTGAAGCTGCCGCTGGCGCCGGATTCGCCGATCAGCGCCATTTCCACGCTGGAGCGTGCGCCTTCGCTGATTTCGATTTCGCCGTTGCCACCATTCATGTCGGTCTTCACGTAACCCGGATGCACGGTGTTGACCTTGATCGGGGTGTTGCGCAGTTCGTAGGCCAGGCTCAGGGTCCAGCTGTTCACTGCCGCCTTGGAGGCGTTGTAGGCCGGAATCTTGAAGTCGTAGATGCCCGACGCCGGATCCGCGTGCAGGGTCTGCGAGCCGAGCATGCTGGACACATTGACGATGCGCCCGGACTTGGCCTGCTTGACCAGCGGCAGGAACGCCTGGGTCACGGCCACCAGCGCATACACGTTGGTATCGAAGGTGCGCTTCCAGGTATCGAGCGACTGTTCCGAGGGGGCCTGCGCCGGGTTCTCGATCATGATGCCGGCGTTGTTGACCAGGATATCGAGGCGGCCATGGCGCTGGCGCACCTGCTCGACCGCCTCGGCGATGCTCGCTGCATCGGTCACGTCCAGCTGGATGGCTTCCACCGGCAGGCCTTCGGCCTGCAGCTTCAGCGCCTGCTCCACGGCGGTCTCGCGCTTGCGGCCGGCCAGCAGCGTGTGCACGCCGGCCTGCGCCAGCTGGCGCACAGTCTCGGCACCGATGCCACGGGTAGCGCCGGTAACCAGCGCGATCTTGTTCTGATGGGTGTTCATGGATTCATGCCTTGTGAGGGGAAAGCCGCCGCCGGCCACTGACCGGCGGCGACGGGGTTCCATGTCAGTGATGGATGGTCGGCTCGCCGTGCTGCACCAGCTGGCCACCACCGTTGCGGGTGACGAACTTGCGCAGGGCGACGTAGAACACCGGGGTGAGGAACAGGCCGAACAGGGTCACGCCCAGCATGCCGGCGAACACGGTGATACCGGTCACCGAGCGCACTTCGGCGCCTGCACCGTGCGACAGCACCAGCGGTACGGTGCCGGCGATGAACGCGATGGAGGTCATCACGATCGGGCGCAGACGCAGGCGGCAGGCTTCCAGCGCGGCTTCGACGATGCCCTTGCCGCCCATCTCCAGCTCTCTGGCGAATTCGACGATCAGGATCGCGTTCTTGCACGCCAGGCCCATCAGTACCACCAGGCCGACCTGCACGAACACGTTGTTGTCACCACCGGTCAGCCACACGCCGAACAGCGCCGACAGCAGGGTCATCGGCACGATCAGGATCACTGCCAGCGGCAGCGACCAGCTTTCGTACAGCGCGGCCAGCACCAGGAAGGCCAGCATGATCGCCACCGGGAACACGATGAAGGCCGCCTTGCCCTGGGTCGCCTGCTGGTAGCTGAGGTCGGTCCATTCGGTGGTCATGCCCACCGGCAGTACCTTGCCGGCAATCTCGGTCAGCTTGTTCATCGCCTCGGCCGACGACAGCAGGCGCGGGTCGGCTTCACCGGCCAGGTCCGCTGCCGGATAGCCATTGAAGCGCAGCACCGGGTCCGGGCCGAAGGTCTGCTTGATGGTGACCATCGAACCGATCGGCACCATCTCGCCACGGTCGTTGCGGGTACGCAGCTTGCCGATGTCCTCGACCGTCTCGCGGAACGGACCGTCGGCCTGGGCGATCACCTGCCAGGTCCGGCCGAACTGGTTGAAGTCATTGACATAGGCCGAACCGAGGTAGGTCTGCAGGGTGTCGAACAGCTCGGTGAGCTGCACGCCCTGCGCCTTGGCCTTGACGCGGTCCACTTCCGCATCCAGCTGCGGCACGTTGGCCTGGTAGCTGGAAATCGGGAAGGCCATGCCCGGGGTCTGCGCAACGGTGCCCTGCATCGCCTGCACGGCATTCTGCAGTGCGCCGTAACCCAGGTTGCCGCGGTCCTCGATGAACATCTGGTAGCCGTTGCCGTTGCCCAGGCCGAGGATCGGCGGCGGCATCATCGCGAACGCGAAGCCCTCCTGCAGCCCAGCGATCTTCTGGTTGATCTCGGCATTGATCTGCGCGGCGGTACGGCCATGACGCTCGGCGAACGGCTTGAGCGGAATGAACGCCACACCGGTGTTCGGCGTGTTGGTGAACTGCAGCGCGTTCAGGCCCGGGAACGAAATGGTGTGGGCCACGCCGTCGGTTTCCTGGGCGATCTTGGCGACCTTGCGCAGCATTTCATCGGTGCGCGCGATCGACGAGCCTTCCGGCAGCTTCACACCGGCGATCAGGTACAGCTTGTCCTGGGTCGGGATGAAGCCCGGCGGCACCAGCTTGAAGATCACGCCGGTACCGACCAGCAGGATCGCGTAGACCACGAACACCGCGCCACGACGGCCGAGGATGCGGGCCACGCCACGCTCGTACTTCTCCGAGCTGGACTTGAAGAAGCGGTTGAACGGACGGAACACCCAGCCGAACAGGCGGTCGATCAGGCGGCTCGGGCCATCCTTCGGCGCACCGTGGGCCTTCAGCAGGCGCGCGGCCAGGGCCGGCGACAGGGTCAGCGAGTTGATCGCCGAGATCACCGTGGAGATGGCGATGGTGACCGCGAACTGCTTGTAGAACTGCCCGGTGACACCGGACAGGAAGGCCATCGGCACGAACACGGCACACAGCACCAGCGCGATCGCCACGATCGGGCCGGACACTTCACGCATGGCCTGGTGGGCCGCCGCGGTGGGCGACAGGCCTTCCTCGATGTTGCGTTCGACGTTCTCCACCACCACGATCGCATCGTCGACCACGATGCCGATCGCCAGCACCAGGCCGAACAGGCTCAGCGTGTTGATCGAGAAGCCCAGCAGGTACAGCGCAGCGAAGGTACCGACCACCGACACCGGCACCGCGATCAACGGGATGATCGAGGCACGCCAGGTCTGCAGGAACAGGATCACCACCAGCACCACCAGCGCGATGGCTTCCAGCAGCGTGGAGACCACGGCCTTGATCGAGTCGCGCACGAAGATGGTGGTGTCGTACACCGCTTCGTACTTCACGTCGGCCGGCATGGTCTTCTGCATCTCGTCCATCGTCGAGATGACCTGGTCGCGGATCTCCAGTGCATTGGCACCCGGCGACTGGAAGATACCGATACCGACCGCGTTCTTGCCGTCCAGCTGCGAGCGCAGCGTGTAGTCGCCAGCACCCAGTTCCAGCCGGGCCACGTCGGCAAGGCGCACGATCTCGCCATCGGCGCCGCTCTTGAGCACGATGTCGCCGAATTCCTTTTCGGTCTTCAGCCGGCCCTGGGCGTTGATCAGGGTCAGGAACTGGCTGTTCGGCAGCGGTTCGGCGCCGAGCTGGCCGGCCGAGACCTGCACGTTCTGCTCGCGCATGGCGCGCACCACGTCGCTGGCGGTCAGGCCGCGCGAAGCCACCTTGTCCGGGTCCAGCCAGGCGCGCATGGCGTAGTCGCCGCCACCGAAGATCTGCGCGTCACCCACGCCTGGAATACGCGCCAGCGCATCCTTGACGTGCAGGCGTGCGTAGTTGCGCAGGTACAGGGTGTCGTACTTGCCTTGCGGCGAGGTCAGGTGCACCACCATCAGGAAGGTCGGCGACTGCTTCTGCGTGGTCACGCCCTGCCGGCGCACGTCCTCGGGCAGGCGCGCCTGCGCCTGCGCCACGCGGTTCTGCACCTTCACCGCCGCCGCGTCCGGGTCGGTGCCCGGGCGGAAGGTGACGGTCATCTGCAGCACGCCATCGGAGCCGGCGACCGACTTCAGGTACATCATGCCTTCGACGCCGTTGATCGCTTCTTCAAGCGGCGTGGCAACAGTCTCGGCAATGACCTTGGGGTTGGCGCCCGGATACACCGTGCGCACCACCACCGACGGCGGCACCACTTCGGGGTACTCGCTGATCGGCAGGATTGGAATCGTGATCAGGCCTGCGGCGAAGATCACGATCGACAGCACCGCCGCGAAGATCGGCCTGTCGATGAAGAAACGGGAAAAGTCCATGGAGGAATTCCTGGGAAATGCCGTCGGCGGGCAACAGCCACCCTGCCCCTCGCCGATATGACGAAGGCAGGGAAGGCTGCCGCTGGCGCCGGCAGCTAAGCGGAAACGCGGATCAGGAGACGGCGGATCAGTGGTTCAGTGCGGCGGTGGCATCGCGGCCCGGTGCCGGCGCGGCCTGTGGCTGCATCGCCACGGCCTTGGCCTGCACCGGCATGCCCGGCATGAAAACCTTCTGCACGCCGTCGATGATCACCTTGTCACCGGCAGCCAGCCCGTGCTCGACGATGCGCAGGCCTTCGGCGGTACGGCCGAGCTGGATGTCGCGGCGCTGCGCCTTGCCATCCTTGTCGACCACGTAGACGTACTTGCGGTCCTGGTCGGTCAGCACGGCCTTGTCATCGATCAGCATGGCCTGGAACTGGCCGCTGCCGAGCAGCTGCACGCGGGCGAACAGGCCCGGCGTGAACTGGCGGTCGGCATTGTCCAGCAGCGCGCGGACGCGGATGGTGCCGGTGCTGCGGGCCACCTGGTTGTCGAGGAAGTCGACCTTGCCCGAGTGCGGGTAGCCTTCTTCACCGGACAGGCCGACCTTCACCGGCAGATCGCTGTCACGCTCGCTCGGGCGCTCGCCCTTGCGTGCCATCTGCGCGTAACGGAGGAAGGTGCTTTCGTCGGCATCGAAGTAGACGAACACGGTATCCAGCGAGACCAGCGTGGTCAGCACACTGGCGCTGTCGCCGGCGGTGACCAGGTTGCCGGCGGTGACCATCGCGCGGCCGGCACGGCCGTCGATCGGGGCACGCACCTTGGTGAACTCCAGGTTGAGGCGGGCCGCGTCCAGCGCGGCCTGCGCCGCCTGCACGGCGGCACCGGACTGGTCCGCGGCAGCGCGACGCTGCTCGGCGGTCTCGGTGGAGATCGCCTGCTGCTCGGACAACCGCTTGGCACGCTCGGACTCACTGCGGGCCAGCGTGGCCTGGGTGCGGGCGCGGGCCAGTTCGGCGGCGGCACGATCGTACTCGGCCTGGTAGCTGCGCGCGTCGATGGTGAAGAGCACTTCGCCCTTCTTCACTTCCTGGCCTTCGACATAGTTGACCTTGTCGATGTAGCCGGACACGCGCGGACGCAGTTCAACGCTCTGCACCGCTTCAACGCGGCCGCTGAACTCGTCCCACTGGCTGACCTGCTTGACCAGCACCGGCGCGGCACTGACCTGCGGCGGCGGCGGTGCACCGGCTTCTTCGGCATGGCCGCCGCTGCAGGCTGCAAGCACGGCCGCGGCGAGGATCGACACGCCGACCATCGCGATGCGATGGCCGAAACGATGTGGGGTGGTATTGGGGGAAGTCATGGCATGCATCCGTACGGAGGGGTGGTACAGCTATATGAAAAGGTGTTGCGAAAATCGGCGGCGCATACTGCGACCTCAACCATGGTCGAGGTCAAGCAACGCCTGCGGTATCGCGCCAGAGCGGGGGAACTTCCAGGTGCAGCAGGCGGCGCGGCAGTTCGGCATCGCTGCTGTCGCAACGGACAATGGCGCGGTTGTCGCGGCAACCATCGAGCAGCGAGACCACGCGACGGCCGACCAGCAGCGAGCTGGGCCACTCGATGCAGGCGTTGGCCGCGTTGGCCGGGGTACAGACCGGGCTGCAGACTTCCAGCATCTGCGCACGCACGCCCAGCGCCTGCGCTTCCTGATGCACCACCTGCGCATACATGCGCAGGGCGGCGGTGGTGATCGAGGTCTCGCCGTAGCCCGCCCACGGCTTGGCATTGGCCGGGCTGCCGATCATCACGTAGCGGCGCGCGTGCACGTTGTCCTGCAGCAGCGGCAGCAGGTGGCGCACCGCATGCACGTGCGGCATCAGGTCGGCCTGCATTGCGCCCATCAGCTCGTCACCGTTGCGATCGGTCACGCGGCCACGGCGGTAGGGGCCGCCCATCGCAGCGATGACCGCTGCCAACGGACGCGGCCGCTGCGCGATGCGCTCGGCCAGCGTGCGTGCCGAACCATCATCGCTGAGCGAGCCCAGCAGCGTTTCCAGGCCCGGCTCATCGGCGAACTGTTCGTGCAGTGCCCCCAGCCGGCCCGGATCGCGACCGACCACCAGCACCGGGCTGCCGGCTTCCAGCAATGCGCCGACCACACCCTGGCCCA
Source organism: Stenotrophomonas sp. YJH_SMC_57 (assembly GCF_059369755.1). NCBI lineage: Bacteria > Pseudomonadati > Pseudomonadota > Gammaproteobacteria > Lysobacterales > Lysobacteraceae > Stenotrophomonas > Stenotrophomonas sp. YJH_SMC_57. The sequence continues at coordinate 3,862 of NZ_JCAFSZ010000007.1, read as the reverse complement.
CGGCGCCGGTGCCGCCGAGGACCAGGACTTCGGGCGTCAGCATCCCATTCACGGGACATTTCCTCCCAAATCCGGGATAGTCCCAATTCGACGCAGCCGGTCACCCTTATGCGGGGCCAGGCGGATGACGCCGCCACGCTGCTGACGCATGGGCGCGGTAAACTCTCGGAAATCCTTGTGCACCAAGGAACTCGGGCGGGCTTCAACGGTCATCGCCAGGTCCAGGGTGTTCTGGCCGGCGTTCCGGAGACGGGCAAGAATGTTGCGCAGGCTCATGGCGGACGGGCTCCAAATAACGAATGGCGCCACGATAGACCTCAAACCTTTACTTGATTAGTCCTGATTAAGGGGAATAATCATCCCGTTCCCGGTCCAATCGTTCTGTCACGATTGTCCCATCCCCGACGTCCAGGATCCCTGACCATGTCCCACGATCTCAATGAGACGCTGATCTTCGTCAAGGTGGTCGAGCAAGGCAGCTTCATTGCCGCTGCCAAATCGCTCGGCCTGCCCAAGACCACGGTCAGCCGCAAAGTGCAGGAACTGGAGACGCGCCTGGGCGCGCGCCTGCTGCACCGGACCACGCGCCGCCTTGGCCTGACCGAAGCCGGTTCGATCTATCACGAGCATTGCCAACGCATCGCACGCGAGCTTGAAGAGGCCGAGAGCGCGGTGAGCCAACTGCAGTCCGGCCCGCGCGGCTGGCTGCGCTTCACCGTGCCCTACTCCATCGGCATCACCTGGATCGCACCGCTGCTGGGCCAGTTCCATGCGCAGTATCCGGAGATCCGCCTGGACATGCACATGGGCAACGAGAAGCTGGACCTGATTGCAGGCGAGGCGGATCTTGCGTTGCGCGTGGGTGCCCTGCCCGATTCCAACCTGGTCGCGCGCAAGCTCGGCAGCCTGCGCACGCAGGTGTTCGCCAGCCCGGCCTACATCGAACGCTATGGCGAGCCGCTGCATCCGGAAGAGCTGCAGTTCCATCGCATCCTGGCAATGCGCAAGCCGTACCACACCGGCAACTCGCCACGCTTCACCTGGCAGCTGGGCGAGAACGGCGGCGAACTGCGTGACTTCCCGGTCACACCGCTGATGACGGCCAATGACATGTCTGCACTGAACGGCGCGCTGGTGTGCGGCGAAGGCCTGCTGCTGACTGGCGATGTGATGGCCAAACCGTTCGTCGAGTCCGGCATGGTTCGCCGCGTGCTGGCCGGCTGGACCGGCCCGGAGGTGGACTTCAACGCCGTGTTCGCCGGTGGCCGCCTGGTCTCGCCGAAGGTGCGTGCGTTCGTCGACTTCCTGGTCGAGAAGCTCAACTTCGACGCCAACTACATGCTGGCGCAGTGCCCGGGCGCGAAGCTGGCACAGCAGCAGAAGGCGCAGGAAGACGCCGCGCTGGAGAGCAGCGGCAAGCGGATCCTGGAGAAGGTTGCCGCGCCGGCAGCATGATGCCGTCTGTAGTCGAGCCATGCTCGACTGCGCCTATTGCGCCTATGTAGAGTCGAGCCAAGCTCGACTTCCGGAAAACAGTCGAGCATGGCTCGACTCTACAGTTCGGACAGCACGTGCTCGACCAGCGCGCGCAGTTTCGGCTCGGCCTGGCGACGGCTGGGGTAGTACAGGAAGAATCCGGCAAACCGCGGGCAATACGCGTCCAGCACGGACACCAGCTCACCGCGTTGCAGCCACGGCCGCCAGGTCTCTTCCATGCCGATGGCCAGGCCTGCGCCGGCCAGCGCCAGCCTGACCATCACGCCCATGTCGTTGCTGGTGATTTCCGGCTGCACATCGACACTGAATTCACGGCCCCGCTCTTCGAACTCCCAGCGATAGGGCGCCCTGCCCGGCGCACTGCGCCAGCCGATGCAGCGATGGCTGGCCAGTTCCCGTGGGTGCGCCGGCAGCGCATGGGCATCACGATAGCCCGGCGAGCACACCACCAATTGGCGCTGCCGCGCCGATACCGGCACCGCGATCATGTCCTGGGCAATGACCTCGCCCAGACGCACGCCTGCATCGAAGCCCGCGCCGACGATATCGAACGCTTCATCGGTCACGGTGATGTCCAGTTGCAGCGCGGGATAGCGCGCAGCGAATGCCGCCAGCATCGGGCCGGCCAGGAACGCCTCGGCAATGGAGGACACGGCAAGCCGCAGTTGCCCGGAGACGACGGCCTGGCGGCGCAGGCTGGCCTCGAGCGCATCGCCCAGTTCCGCCAGCGCAGGGCTGACCGAGACCAGCAGCGCCTGCCCGGCATCGGTGAGGCTGACGCTGCGGGTCGTGCGCAGCACCAGGGCGATGCCCAGCGACTGCTCCAGCTTTGCGATGGTCTGGCTGACCGCCGAACGGGTCACGCCGAGTTGATCGGCCGCGGCGGTGAAGCTGCGGCAGTCTGCCACCCGCTGGAACACGGCGAGAGCGTTGAGATCGACGGCCATTGATTAGCACTTCTGAACAAGGTGATCAGCAGTCGCCATCTTATCGCGACAAGGTGCGCCGTCTACCGTGGCAACACCGGGCACACCCCGGCACTCCCTACCCTTCAGAGACAACGCCATGGCCTTTTCCCGAACCATCCTCATCACCGGCGCCTCCAGCGGCATCGGCGCCGGCATAGCCCGCTCCCTCGCGCAACCGGGGGCACGCCTGGTACTGGGTGCCCGCCGCCTGGACCGTCTGCAGGCGCTGGCCGGCGAGCTGCGCCAGCAGGGGGCCGAGGTGCTGGTGCATGCCCTGGACGTGACCCGGCGCGCGCAGGTGGAGGCGTTCGCCGAAGCCGCCCGGCAACGCTTCGGCTCAATCGACGTCATCGTCAACAATGCCGGCGTGATGCCACTGTCCCTGATGGGCTCGCTGAAGGTGGAGGAATGGGACCGGATGATCGACGTGAACATCCGTGGCGTGCTGTACGGCATCGCTGCCGTGCTGCCCGGCATGATCGCCCAGCGCAGCGGCCAGATCATCAACATCGCCTCGGTCGGCGCGCTGTCGGTCGTGCCGACCGCAGCGGTCTACTGCGCGACCAAGTATGCGGTGCGCGCGATTTCCGACGGCCTGCGGCAGGAGCACCGCGAGCTGCGGGTGACCTGCATCCATCCTGGCGTGGTGGAAAGCGAGCTGGCCGACAGCATCACCGATCCGGCCGCGGCCGAGATGATGGTCGGCTACCGCGCGATCGCCCTGCAACCGGATGCGATCGGCCGCGCCGTAAGATTTGCGATCGAGCAGCCTGCGGATGTGGACGTGAATGAAATCGTGGTGCGGCCGACGGCGACGGTGTGAGCCGGGCATTCCGCTCTGGTAGAGGTCGAGCGTGCTCGACCGCCTTCTGTAGAGTCGAGCCATGCTCGACTCCATGCAAGCAGTCGAGCATGGCTCGACTCTACAAAAGCGAAAAAGCACGCGGTCATGCGGTGTGCCGAGCAAGCTCGGCACCTACGGAAAATGCCGCCTGCAAGGGCGGCATTTTTGTTCCGGCGGGCAGACTCCCGGTAGATGCCGACCTTGGTCGGCACTGCACGCAAACGCAGCGACCGGAAACGCTGTCGGTGTGCCGAGCAAGCTCGGCACCTACGGAAAATCCTGCCTGCAAGGGCGGCATTTTCGTTCCGGCGGGCAGACTTCCGGTAGATGCTGACCTTGGTCGGCACTGCGCGCAAACGCAGCGACCGGAAACGCTGTCGGTGTGCCGAGCAAGCTCGGCACCTACGGAAAATGCCGCCTGCAAGGGCGGCATTTTCGTTCCGGCGGGCAGACTCCCGATAGATGCCGACCTTGGTCGGCACTGCACGCAAACGCTGCGACCGGAAACGCTGTCGGTGTGCCGAGCAAGCTCGGCACCTACGGAAAATGCCGC